>CAVGTO010000135.1:0-6043 GCA_963631865.1 Eggerthellaceae bacterium | reverse complement strand
CCCGCAGTATCAACGAGGTAGAAATCCTTACCGAACTTATTGTAACGGGTAAAGATTGAATCGCGGGTGGTGCCTGCGACATCGGTCACGATATTACGATCCTCACCGATGAAGGCGTTGATGATGGAGCTCTTACCTGCGTTAGGACGACCAACGACGGTAAACTTGGGAAGGGAGTCGTCGATATCGCTCGTAACATCATCAGGAAGAAGAGTTAGCAGATGGTCGAGGAGGTCACCCGTGCCACTACCCGAAGCGGAGCTAATTGGGAAAAGTTCGCCAAGACCGAAAGAGTAGAACTCATGCATGCCATGAAGGCCGTCGCCTGTATCTACCTTATTCACAACCACAACGACGGGTTTACGGGAACGGCGGAGCATATCGGCCACCATATCATCGTAGTCCGTGATGCCAGTCTGAGTATCGACAACGAAGAGGATTACGGCAGCCTCGTCGATAGCGAGTTTCACTTGCTTACGAATTTCCTCCTCGAAGACGTCGTCTGTGTTGGTGCAATAGCCACCAGTATCGATAATGGAGAATTCCTTGCCATTCCAGAACACCTTGCCATACTGGCGGTCGCGGGTGACGCCAGCAGTCTCGTCGACGATAGCCTTACGGGTTCCAGTGAGACGATTGAAGAGAGTGGACTTACCCACGTTCGGGCGGCCCACAATAGCTACCAAATTTGCCATTTTTAACTTAGTGCTTTCTATATCTTAAGGTTATGTTCGCCGCTCCAGCCTACTTCGCAGCAAGCATAAGCAGCGCGGTATCCCGGCCATGCCACTATCATAACACCCTCAATGCGAGGACAAAAACCCGTGGCGCAGCCAAGCCGCATTATTACTAATTGACGCAAATTTAATGCAATGTCCTCATTTTACCAAATGGACACTAACCTCATAAAGCACACAAATAGGCAGACTTACGAGGGTTAGAGTGAAAATATCGGTAGTCGGGGTTATTATGGCGGCCAACGTAACTATGGCAAGGATGGCGTGGCGACGATACGTCTTCATAAGGTTGGAAGTAACCAATCCTAGTTTTCCAAGCAATACAGCCACTATAGGCAACTCGAAGAAGACACCCATAAGTAGGCAGAGCAACGACAAGTTGTCGATATAGGACTCGAGTGTAAACATATTCTCGACCTCACCGGACACCTCATACGACGCAAGGAATTGATACGCAAGAGGGAAGACGAGCACGTATGCCGTTGCCACACCCAAAAAAAAGAGGAGCGTACCCCAAGAGAAGGCCACACGCATGGCATGTCGCTCCTTTGGATAGAGAGCCGGAGCCAAGTACCTCGCCACAAGCCAAATAATGATTGGCACACAAAGAGCCGCGCCGACAGTCATTGCCACCTTGAAGTGAGTCATGAGCTGACCAGCGAGAGAGGTATTAATAAGGTGGTCGGGCAATTGAGGAGTTCCGAGACCGGCAAGAAGCCTGTAGAGAATAAAGTCAGGACGCGAAGGGGCGAGGACGAAGTCAAAAAGTTCGTCCTTGAAGCAGAAGCATACAATGACAGCTACCGCTAGTATGATTACGATGCGGAAGAGCAGAGCCCGGAGATCGTCGAGATGCTCCCAGAAAGTTTTGTCGGTGCTTTCGCTCACGCCTTGGTCTCTTGGTTTGCCTCGGATGTTGACGTAGTCTGCTGATTGTCAGCCGCATGCTGCTGCTGGCCTTGCGGAGTCTGCTGAACTTGCGGAGTTGTGGTGCCTTCGACGTTTTTACCCTCCATGCCGTCGCGAAGACTCTTTACACCCTTGCCTATTCCATTCATAAGCTCGGGAATTTTCTTGCCACCAAAGAGGAGGAGCGCAAGGATGACGATAAGCATAACCTCGGGACCGCCGAGACCTAAAATGAGAAGATTCATATCCTGTATATATAAATATAATGTCTTGGTACTTTCCGACATCTTTCAACGCGAAGATAAGCAGCAGCGGTCGAAAAGCAAGGTAGCAGAAGGTCCAAACCCAACGACGGTCCACAAAAAACAAGCAAACGGATGAAAGTCTTCACCCAAAGGGAAAGAGGCACGCAAAAAGGCGAACAGCATCAACGAACGTGACATTTTGTCAGAGTGGACGAAGGAGGACAAATATGGCTCGGATGTTGAATTTATATTGCCATGACGAGCAATATCTTCATCTTTGCATCGTTCAGAAATCAGAAAAAGATCTTCTACCATGGAAATCAAGAAATATCTGCTGGCTATTGGAACCAGTATGGCGTGCACCGCTTTTGGCGCATACCTCTACTCACGCTACGTGGCGGCGCAGCCACAGCCTACGGCCCTCACTCAACAGGTTGCGCCCGTCCACAGCGTAGCGTTCGGCACTGCGGCGCCAACCGACTTCACCGACGCCGCCGAGATGACAGTCAACGGCGTAGTCCACGTCAAGGTATCCCAAAACGCCACGACATCCTACGAAGGTTCGGACATCTTCGACTTCTTCTTCGGTCCTGGCTTCGGTCATCAGCAGCAACAGAAATCTCAACCCATCCAAGGAGCAGGCTCTGGCGTGATTATCAGTGCGGATGGTTACATCGTGACCAACAACCACGTGATTGACGGCGCAGACGACATCGAAGTCGTCCTCAACGACAAGCGAAGCTTCAAAGCCACCCTTGTGGGCACCGACCCGACGACCGACATTGCCCTCATCAAGATTGACGCCGACGGACTCAAACCACTTAGCTTTGCCAATTCGGACAACGTCAAGGTTGGCGAATGGGTACTTGCCGTCGGCAACCCGTTTAACCTCACGAGCACCGTCACTGCAGGCATCGTATCAGCTAAAGGCAGACACGTCGGCATCAACACATCAAATATGGCCATTGAGTCGTTCATCCAAACTGATGCCGCCGTCAACCCAGGCAACAGTGGTGGCGCACTCGTTAACACCCGTGGCGAGATTATCGGCATCAATACGGCCATTGCATCTCCAACAGGCTCATTCTCAGGCTACTCTTTCGCAGTACCGTCCAACATAGCTCAGAAAGTGGCGCAGGACCTTATGACATATGGCGAGGTGCAGCGCGCGCTCCTTGGCGTAACGATTGGCGAAGTTGACGCTTCGATGATCAAGGACCTCGGGCTCGACAAACCTCAAGGCGTAGTTGTAGCTGCTGTGTCCGATGGTGGCGCAGCGAAAGAGGCTGGAGTAAAAGAGAAGGACGTCATCACCAAGATTGATGATGAGGACATCAACTCAGTGTCTGAACTTCAGAGCCGCGTGGCACAACACAGACCAGGCGACTCAATTAAGCTCACCATCATCCGCAGCGGAAAGACAATAGAACTTGTTGCCACACTGCGCAACGTGCGTGGCACAACAGGCGTGGTCAAGGGCGCCGACTCTGAGACACTCGGAGCTAAACTGGCCCCCGTAACCGATAGTGACTATAAGAACCTCGGCCTTCGCTACGGACTGAAAGTCGAGAGCCTCGCAAACGGCAAACTCAAGGAGGCCGGCGTACAGGAAGGTTTCATAATCACGAAAGCCAACCGCATGCCACTGACCACAGTCAAAGACTTCCAACAGGTGATAGCCACCGCATCGGACGGCCTCTTCATCTCCGGCATCTACCCCAACGGCCGCGTATGTTACTACGCCATTGACTTGCAACAATAGACAACGTCAGATAGAAAAAAGTGAGAGCCGCGCCCTCATCTCCGTCATAGGAGATGGGGGCGCGGCATTTTTTTGCTTCTCAACGCCAGAAAAACATGAAGGGCAAACAAGTTAATACAAGCCAAAGGTATGCAGTTCTGAACCATTATAGGGGGAAGCAGCCCTAATAACACAACAAAAGGGGAAAATGGGCGTTATATTATATAATAAAAGACGCCCCACCCTACCTCTTTCAACCAAGAAACCCACGGTGAAGGCAAAAAAAAAATTTTACAACCCCTATAAAAAGAACTATCATGAAGCCTAAAAAGAACCACGTTTTCTGCCCTCTCTGCTACAAGCACAAGATGCAATATGCCACAGAAGAGGAAGCCAACCGCTTCCTTATGTACAACTCAGAGGAAATCCGCAAAGAATGTGACCGTGCGCCAATCCGCAGCTATTTCTGCCGAGCATGCAATTGCTGGCACGTAACGTCGAAGCCAAAAGTCCTAGAGCAACCGACAGAGCCCATGCTGCCACGCGAAGACAGGTATATGGAGAAGACCGCCAAAGCGGCCGTCCGAGAGAATGTCAAGGAGATAAAGGAAGTGCTGCATATGATAAACCGCTTTGTCACGGGTCATGGTGGCGAAAATGCAGAGTCAGTCAGCTACTACAAGTCTTTGTTTGAACAGGTTATATCGGATTTTAATATGATTATGAATTGCCTTTCACAAAAGCAGGTGGACTACATTAACCATAGGATTTGCATAGTCAGACCACTCATTGCGGAAATGTAACAGAAAAACTCGTGCGCAGAAGAACTACGCACGAGTTTATTTTTCACCCCACATTGTATAAGCAAGCGGGATATGTATGCTGACTGAGTAAGATTATTACTCCCACTCGATAGTTGCGGGTGGCTTAGAACTGATATCATAGACTACGCGATTGACACCGCGCACCTTATTAATAATGTCGTTGGAAACGCGCGCCAAGAAGTCATAAGGCAGGTGAACCCAATCGGCAGTCATACCATCGGTGGAAGCCACAGCGCGGAGAGCCACGGCGTTCTCGTAAGTACGCTCATCGCCCATAACGCCAACCGAGCGAACGGGGAGGAGGATCACGCCAGCCTGCCAAACCTTGTCGTAGAGGCCCTCAGCACGGAGCGCAGAGATGAAGATGTCATCTGCCTCCTGGAGGACACGAACCTTCTCGGGAGTGACATCGCCAAGGATACGGATGCCGAGACCTGGGCCAGGGAACGGGTGACGACCAAGAAGCTCGGGAGCGATCTCAAGAGCTGCGCCTACACGACGGACCTCATCCTTGAAGAGGAGGCGGAGCGGCTCAACCAGCTTGAGATTCATCTTCTCAGGCAGACCACCTACATTATGGTGGCTCTTGATGGTAGCGGAAGGACCATTAACGGAAGTTGACTCGATAACGTCGGGGTAGATGGTGCCCTGGCCGAGCCAACGCGCATCTTGGATCTTCATTGCCTCAGCGTTGAAAACCTCGATGAAGTCGGCGCCAATGATCTTACGCTTCTTCTCGGGCTCGGTTACGCCTGCGAGATCCTTCATAAAGCGATCAGTGGCATCGACACCGATGACGTTGAGGGCCATATTCTTATACTGTTCGAGGACGCTGTTGAATTCGTTCTTGCGGAGCAGACCGTTGTTGACAAAGATGCAAGTGAGGTTCGTACCGATAGCGCGGTGAAGAAGGACAGCGGCCACGGTGGAATCGACTCCACCAGAGAGACCGAGGATGACGCGGTCGTTGCCCACCTTGCGGCGGACCTCGGCAATGGTGCTCTCGATGAACGAGACGGGAGTCCAGTTCTGACTGCAGCCGCAGATGCCGACCACGAAGTTGTGGAGGATCTTCGGGCCCTCGGCAGAATGGAAGACCTCGGGGTGGAACTGGATGCCGTAGGTTTCCTCACCGTCAATCTTGAAGGCAGCGTTGGGGACGGTCTCGGTAGAAGCAAGGAGACGGAAGTTGGCTGGCATCTTGACGATGGTGTCGCCGTGAGACATCCAAACTTGGCTCTGAGCTGAGACGCCAATAAAGAGAGGAGAGCCGGGGGCTCCGATGGTCATGATGGCGCGACCGTACTCGCGTGTTGCGCTAGGCTCAACCTCGCCGCCATTGGAGTGAACGAGATATTGCGCGCCATAGCAGACGCCGAGCACAGGCACCTTGCCACGGATGCCGCTGAGGTCGATCGTCGGTGCATTCTCCTGACGGACCGAAGCCGGGCTGCCCGAAAGGATGACGCCGCGGACGCTGGCATCGATCTCGGGACACTTGTTGTAGGGGTGTATCTCGCAATAGACATTCTGCTCACGGACACGACGGCCGATAAGCTGCGTGTATTGGGAGCCGAAGTCCAGGAT
>CAVGTO010000134.1:0-6051 GCA_963631865.1 Eggerthellaceae bacterium | reverse complement strand
TGGTCACTACACTCCAATCCTACTTCGAGGGTCGCAAGGACTTGTTTGAGGGACTTAAAATTATGGAGATGGAGACTGAATGGCAAGCGAGACCAGTCATCCGACTAGACATGAGCCAGGCGGGTGAGTCGTTGCCTAAACTCAACTCGTACCTCAACCAAGCATTCGGAGATTACGAGGATATGTTTGGAGTCCAAGAAACAGAAGGGACCGCATTTCAAACCAGATTCCATAACATCATAGCTGCAGCCCATAAATCTTCGGGCCAACAGGTTGCCATCCTGATTGACGAATACGGCTTCCCCCTCCAACACTCTTGGGGCACTCCCGAACACGAAAAATGCGCGGCTACATACCGCGAAGTCTTCACAGTCCTCAAGTCGGACGACGAGCACATCCGTTTTGTCTTTATTACGGGTGTGGCAAAGTTCACGCAAATATCTCTTTTCTCAGCTCTCAATAACCTCATAAATATCAGTTTCAAAGTCGAGTATGAAGATATTTGCGGCATATCGCAGCAGGAGTTGGAGAACGATTTTGATCCTGAAATTAAGGAGCTCGCCCGAAAGAACAAATGGACAAAAGAGGAGACAATAAAAAAACTAAAGGAGAACTACGACGGCTACCACTTCTCTGATGAGTATGAGAAGGACATATACAATCCGTTCAGTTTGATTTGCGCTCTCGACAACAGAAAGATATTAAGTTATTGGGCTGCGTCAGGGGCCACCACTTTGATTGCCAAATTCGTAAAAGACGCTGAGATCCGCCTAAGGGAATTTGACGGTTGCGTAATAAGTTCTGACATCATTGAGACTTCAGACATATCCACGGGAGGCCCAGAAATATTCCTATATCAATCCGGTTACCTGACAATCAAGGGATATAGCGATGGGGTATACACTCTCGGCTTCCCGAACAAGGAAGTAAGGCAAGCACTGTATAGAGCTGTGTTGCCAGTCTTGGCAATGCGAGTCGAGAATAACACGCAGACCACGCAGAGTATGCTGCAACGCGACCTCCAGAACGGAGCTCTCCCGAGTGCCATGGATGCTCTAAAAGTCCTAATAGCCGACGTGCCGTACAGCAACAAGAAGCTTGCCAGCATGGATATGGAAGAACGCTACCGCCTTATCATCAGCACGATTCTCAACGCCATAGGCCTCAACGTAGAGGTAGAGCATATGCTCTCGACGGGACGGATTGACGTAGTTGCGAGCACATCTAAGTTCACATACGTCATAGAGCTCAAGCTGCAGAAGAACGGTGGTTTGGCATCCGCCGCAAAGCAGATGAGGGATAATAATTACCTTGAGCCTTTCCGCAGTACAGAGCGCGCAGTCTTCGGCCTCGCCATTGAACTTGACGACCTCGGAAAGGGAATGACGGGATGGGAGGAAGTCAAGTAACAATTTATAGTTCATAGTTTATACAAAAAGCCGGCGGCGCATCCACATACCATGGGGTGCGCCGCCGGCTTTCTAACTAACTCTTACTATAAATGTATGGCACAGCGGTGAGGCGGAAATAAATCCGCGAGATGAGGCGTCAGTCGATGTTCCAATAGGCGTCGGGGTCACCATCGAGAGCATCGTCAATCATCTCGTCGCTCCATCCCTCAACCTCCTGGGCATAGCTACCGGCATACTCTTCATAGTGCTGATTCTCATAGTAATCGAAGCCATCAGGCTCATCAAAAAATTCCTCTTCATCCATATCTTTTCCTTTTTTATTATTCTTTTATTGTTGTTTCTGACAGTATAACGAAGCGGAGGGGATTATATTGTATTGGAAGGAGAGAGAAAAATAAAAAAAAACGCCAGACGTTTTTTGTTGCCCGACAGGGATGTGGTATGCTCTGAAACTTAAGAATCAAGACTCACATCAAATTGGTCAGACGGCGTCTGACCAATTTGATGTGAATTACCTACAAGATTTTAAAGTTGAAGAGCTAGACTACTATGTGAAAAACAGAAACTATTGGAAGCGCCAGAAAAACAAGCTAAAGAAAGAAGGATTTGAAGTGGTTAGTGCTACTGACCAATTGAAATTGCGGGCTTCAGATGGGGAATGGTACACTCATTTTTCCCCACTGCGAAGGCAGCACGCCATACTCCTCCCGGAAGAACTTGGAGAACTGCTTGGGCGAGAAGCCTGTGCGAAAGGCGACTTCGGAGACGGATAGGCCACCCTGGCGGATAAGTTCGAAGCCGTGGCGGAGACGTATGGAGCGGATAAACTCAAGTGGCGATTTGCCAGTTATGGCCATAAGTTTCTTATAGAGTGCGCTGCGACTCTGATTCATCTCGGCGCTAAAGATCTCAACACTGAAATCGGCATCGGCAAGATGCACCTCCACAATCTTCGTGGCGCGGTCCAAGAACTCTTGCTCGGCGACATCTATGGCATGGTTGGGAATGTCGCCACTTGGCTCAGATGAATTCTCGTGACGGCGCAAGTGATGCATATAGACCGCTATGCCACCGCCAATTAGCACACAAATGATGAAGAAGACGATGTAGGCATACCAACTGCGCCCAGCCTGCAATGCGACAAACTCAAGCACGGCAGCCGCGGCGTCACCGTCGCCAAGAGATTTTATGCGGAGAACATGCTCGCCCGACTCAAAATCCGAAATCGTAACGCTACTGCCATCCATAGGCATCCACTCTTGATTGTCAACCTGATAGGCAAATTTGGCAGATGGGGCGTTTCGAAAATCGAGATTTGACACGGAAAGCGTAATGTCGTCACCCGCACTAAGTTTCAGACTGTTCACTTCGGAGGAGGCCACAGGAATGGAGCGAGTGCCTACTTTTATCTCGGTGAAAATGACATTGTTTTGGGGGAAATCCCCGACAGACTGACTCGGCGTGATGCGCACATACCGACCCGTGCCACCAGCCAAAACCTCGCCATCGGCAGTACAAAAAATCGCCTTTTTGCAAAACGTCATCGCCGCATCGCCGACCGACAACCTCTTGAAATTAAAATCAAAAGCACCATCTTCTTTCGCCGTCACTTCGATACAAAAAACGGCATCGTTGGTCGTGAGCCACAACCATTTCTCATGGTCGAGCGTCATGGCGAGGATATTCCCCATGTCGAAGTCGCGGCCCCACGTGCGCACGAGGCGGAAATCCTTGTCGTAAACCCTCAGACCACTTGCCGTTGCCGCCCACCGCAAGCCATGAGAGCCGAAAAGCACGACGTTGACCGTAGCGTTTTGTATGGCAGTATCGGCCACGGCACTTATCTCCCGCGTTGCGCAATTGACAGAGTAAAGACCAGTGCCCGTGGCAACAAGGAGACGGTCCTCGCCGGAAGAGTAATCCACATCCGTTATGGCACTTGTGAGGAGAGCGGAATTATGGTGAGTGAATTGGCTAAAACGGCCATTGGGCGAAATGCAACAGAGACCATTCATCACGGCACCGACCCACAGTTGGCCACTCCTGTCGCGGATGATGCGGCGAGCATGGTTGACTTGCGGATGCTCCTCAGCGATGCGCGAAACATGACGTTTGGCATCCATGCGGAAAATGCCATTGCCATACGTGCCGACATACATATGGCCATCGGACTCAAGGCGGCCGCCAATCACGAGGTCGCCCATCTGAGAGCCATTCTCGGCTGTATAATGATCGCCGTCGGCAACAGAATATAGTCCACTGCCGTCATAGCCAATCCACAAATCGCCATGCGAATCCTGACAAATGAATCCAATATCCTCATTAAAAGGGGTGTCAACTATTTGGATGCCGTTGCCGTCGATGGAAGCCATCGAGACACCCGATTTCGAGCTGCCAACCCACACCACGTTATCGGAGTCGATGAGAATTGTGTTCACGTGGTTGCTCGGGAGGGTGTTGCTGGCCGACTGATTATCTCGGGTAATAGATATCTGAGAGCCGTCGGGATGGCGGACAATGACGCCGTTGCTGTTTGTGCCGATCCAGAGGTTGCCTTCACGGTCCTCAGCAATGCCGCTCACGTACTCGTCGCTCACTTTTGTAAGCGTAGTGGACTGAGAGCCCGCGTTTTTTACTACATAGAGTCCAGGGACGTATTTGTCGAAAAGCCATAGATTTCGCTGAGAATCCTGATAGAGACTTATGTCGTTGGCTTCGGCGGGATAGGAGGCTAAGAAGTGGGCCTCGTTTTGGGAGAGGTCGAGGCTGTAGATGTTTCGCTTCTCGCCGAGAGCATATGCGTGGGACGAGCGGCAGGAGATGTATTTCACAGGCTCTGGGAGATTTACGGTTTGCAGCCTGCGACTATCGAAATTGTAGAGAATCAACTTGTTGGTTGTTGAAACCCATAGATTTTGGTCTTGGTCGACCGTCAGCTTAGGATTGCTGACCGCTATGCCCATTTGAGCGAGATGATCGGCTGCGTTTAACTCGAAGGCGTCGGATTCGGGATCGTAGATAAAGATGGAGCCGTCGAGAGTGGTCAGCCATATTTGTTGGGCCTTGTCTTGGGCAATGGAGAGGATGTTATTGTTTGTGGCACCGTCAGAATCAATGATGTCATAGGTCTTGACTTGGAAACCGTCGTAACGAGAGACGCCATTGAGAGTGCCGAACCAAAGGAAGCCTTGCGAATCTTTGAGTATGGAGCGCACAAAGTTGTCGCTCAGTCCCGACCGCACGTCGATGGTTCGGAAACTGTATTGCGCCCAGCATGGGAAGACGGAGAGCAGAACTAATATGACAAGGCTTATGATACGCATTTACACTTTGAAGTTCTTCTGATGGTAAAAATAGCGACTTTCCGCGAACAATTATCAAAATATGCAGATTCCCCAGGCCTCCGATAACTTCCCGTTTGTGTATTTCGACCCATTCATTTGGGTAAATCAACATTTGGGAAGGTCACAAAATGATTTGGGCACAGCCATTTGGGGCCTCCGCACATAGTTTTGCCATCACGAAACCAATGCAACTGATTTTATAAACAGTTAAGACATGAAAAGATACTTTTTTATCATCTTGTGCCTCATACTTACGTGTATTGGCACACGAGCCGCCACAGTGGAGGTGAAGACCAACCTATGGAACGGCACTCAGGAGATGGATGCCAATTGGAAAAATTGGATATCGCTCTCATCAAGTCTCTTCTCTTCGGCCGAAGAAGGAAACTCTATATCGGTAACAATATCTGCAACCTCATCCTCCTCGGCCTTGATAATGCTCAACACCGGCGCATGGAAGTCAATGCCTGGGGCCGAGAGTGGCAAATCCATTACCGATGCGCCATGCGAAATCAAGTGGAGCATCACGGCTGACATGCTCACCGAGCTCCAGAGCAATGGTCTGATAGTGAAAGGCGTAAGTTACACGGCCACAAGCATCGACCTCATCTCCAAGGTGCAAACGAGCGACACGGAGAAAGGAGACCCTGTCTCGACAATATGGTCTGGCAGCAAAGTCATCGACTGGTCGTCCAGCGCCACAAACTGTTGGCTCAAAATGGACGCTTCAGTTTTTGCTGATGTAGCCGTCGGGAACAAGGTTCGTTTCCGTTACTCAGGTCTAAAGATTGGTGCGCAAGGGCATCTCAGCACGGGCAATTGGGGCACCATGCCCGACGGTTCGGACTACAAGCAACTGTCGTCCACCTATTTCGAGTATACTGTGACGTCAGATATGCTCACAGAGCTTAAGTCCAATGGTTGCATAGTTACGGGTGTCGGCTTTACGCTCGTCGGCGTGGACATTATCGACCCATCGCAGATTCCGAGCGTCGTTTGCAAATTAGACAACAGCTCTATCAAGTGCTACGATGCGGGCGAGACGCCAACCATCAGCGTTAGCCTGCAAAGCCTGGAGAGCAAGACGCAAGAGGTGACTGTATCCGTAGCCGTACGCACCGACGCTTATGAAGACGTCAAGACATACACTAAGACAGTAAGCGTAGCCTCGGGCGAGACGCAGACTGCGAGCGTGGAGATAGACGGTCTCGCCGCCGGGTTCTACCACGCCGTAGTGACAGCCAACTACTCGGAGCTCAGCGACTTCAACATTGGCTACAACCCGACGGCTATTG
>CAVGTO010000133.1:0-6270 GCA_963631865.1 Eggerthellaceae bacterium | reverse complement strand
GTTGTTGAGGGCTGTGTTGAGAGAGATGTAGCCGAGGTGCTCGTTGAGTGTATATTCCGAGCTGGAGAGCATTCGCGCATTCTCTACTTTTTCGTAGTCGCGGCCTACTTTCATGCCGCTTATGCTACTCATTGTAGACGTGGTGGAGTTCGGGTCGCGTGCTGCGGCGTATGCTCCCGTCATTGACGAGTAGAGGTTGTTGGCGTCGTTGCTCGGCATGCCCGATCGGCCACTCCATTCGCTGCGGTTCTGTATGTTGTCTCCCGTCTCGCCGAGGTCGGTGAGGGCCACAATGTTGCGCGCGTCGGTGTAGTTGCCGCTCTTGTTGGTCACCCAAACCTCAATCTTATTGATGCTGATGCCCGAGTTGATGGTTGGTAGTTTGCTCAGGGCATTGTCATACAGTTCCTTGAACTTGTGCGAGAGGAAGAAGTGCTTGTTCTTCTCGTATTGAGTTACATCAATCTCAAACTCTTGCGCCGTTGCTCCATTCTGTACGGTGATTGAGTTGCTCTCACCCTTCTTCTGCGAGAATACGGAAGAGACGGTGAGTTTGCCGAACTTCATGTCGAGCTTGAAACCGAAGAGGCTTTGGCTGCCTTGGATAAGCGTACCCGGGAGGCTCCAGTTGATATTGCCAGCCTGGATGTCTTGGATAATATCATCCTCATCGCCATTATACTCAAGCTTCACCTCGTTCTCGAACGAGAATGTGGCTTGGGTATTGTAATTAATGCCGAGTTTGAGTTTCTCGCCAATCTGGGAGTTGAGGTTTATCTGGACACTTTGGTCGAAGTCGAAACTCGTGGTGGCGCGCATCCTCTCCTCGAGGGTCGGATTGTCTATCTTGTTATATTGCACGCCAATGCTCACCTGGGCTTGCCCCTGGAGCTTCATACTGATGTTGTTGCTGCCGAAGATGCTCTCGAAGAGGTCGCTGTTAATCTGCCATTTGCTGTTCAGCAGACTATTAGCTTGCTTTCCTTCACCATTGCCCGAAGCACTGCCCGAGCGGTCCGCGTTACCAGCCTGCTTCTGTTTCCCGAGCCAATAGTCCATCATCGAGCGGCGCACGGCGTCGTTCTGATAATCCTCGAGCGTCATGGAGTAGGGCAGACGGACGTTCATTCCACCTATCTTGCGGTAGATGGTCACGCTGCCCGAGGCCGGGTCGTATGTCGCGCTGTACTGAGCGTTGTCCGGTTCCTTGAGGTCTATGGGGCTGCCGTTGCCTTGCTGGGGGGCGTGTCCGTCTTGTGGCGTGTCGCCCTGGTCGGTCAGTTTATAGGGTAGGTTGAGCGAGTCGGGCTCGGCTATTGCCTGCTCGGCCGCGATTTTCTCAGCTCGCATCTCCTCTAAAAGCGCACGGTTGATGGCGGGGCGCAGCAAAGGACTTGCGGCTCCGGCCATACCTAGTATTCCGATCGCGATTAGTGGGAAAGTGTGTAGTCTCTTTTTCACTTAACTGCCTTATTATGGCTTATATTATGGCTCTTCGGAAGCTTAACGCAGCATCTTGAGTGCCATCTTAAACACATCCTGCACTTTGAAGTCGGGGTTCTCGGACAGAATCTTGTCAATAACTTTCGAGGCTTGGGCTTTGTTGTAGCCCATGGCTTCGAGTGCCTGGAGGGTGTCGTCTTTGATGGGTGAGGCTGCCGCTGCCAGCCCTGGGAGGGTGGATGCCGTAGCTCCGCCCTCAATGTCGAGTTTGCCAATCTTGTCTTTGAGCTCGACAATGATGCGTTCCGACGTCTTCTGCCCTAAGCCTTTGATGCCCTTGAGCGCATTGACGTTCTCGCCCATAATTACGCTCTTGAGCTCGGCGGGAGTCATGGCCGAAACCATAAGGCGGGCTGTGACTGCGCCGACGCCACTGACGGAGGTCAGCAGACGGAAGACCTCGCGCTCGCCTGTCGTGGCAAAGCCGAAGAGTTGGTATGCGTCTTCGCGGATGACCTCGTGGATGTAGAGTTTAGCCTCTTCTTTCCCTTCGAGGGCACTATATGTATTGAGAGAGATGTTGGCCATGTAACCAACGCCGCCGCAGTCCACTACGGCATATGTGGCGTTGAGCGTGTCCAACTTTCCTTTGATGAATTCTATCATTTGTTTGCCTGCTCGTTGTTAGAGAAAAAACGCCAACCTTGTGCGCGAAGGTCTGCCTCGTCGCCGCCGGTCGTTATCAGTCTGCGGCCTTTATCCTTGTCGCAGATATGACCGATTGCGTAGATCTCTGGTCCCGGGGAGCTTTGGAATTTTTGGTAATCCTCTTGCTTGATGGTGAAGAGAAGTTCGTAGTCTTCGCCTCCGTTGAAGGCTGCTACGATTGGGCTGATGCTTATCTCGTCGCAGAACTTGCGGGTCTGCTCGTGAATGGGCACTTTGTCTTCATATATTCGGCAACCGCAGTCGCTCTGAGTGCAGATGTGCAGTAATTCGCTGCTGAGGCCGTCGCTCACATCCATCATCGAGGTCGGGACTACGCCAATCTTGTCGAGAAACTCCACGACATCGAGTCTCGGTTCTGGTTTAAGTTGGCGCTCGAGTATGTACTCATAACCCTCAAACGCTGGTTTTGTTACATTATTGCCTTTGAGAACCTTTTTTTCGCGTTCGAGGAGCTGAAGTCCAGTATATGCCGCTCCAAGGTTGCCCGATACGCATATGATGTCGTTGTTGCGTGCGCCATTGCGATATACAATCTTGCCAGTCTCCTGCTCTCCTATCGCAGTGATAGATATCGTCATGCCTGTGATAGACGAAGTCGTGTCGCCGCCCACGAGGTCCACGCCATATCGTTCGCAGGCGAGGCGGATGCCGTCGTAGAGGTCGTCGATAGCCTTGAGAGTGAATTTACCTGATACGCCAAGGGAGACTGTAATCTGCTGCGGGCGTGCGTTCATGGCGCAAACGTCGCTGAGATTGACGGCTACTGCCTTATATCCCAAGTGCTTGAGAGGACAGTAGGTGAGGTCGAAGTGGATGCCTTCGAGTAGGAGGTCGGTGGTTACGACCTTCATACGGCCTGCGGTGGTGTCCAGTACTGCGCAGTCGTCGCCAATGCCCTTCTTTGTCGTAGGTTGGCTTATTTTTATTGTTTTGGCAATTCGGTCTATGAGGCCAAATTCACCGAGGCTCTCTATGCTATCCATATCGGTGTCCGTTATAAATTGGGGACTGTTCTCTTTATTATATTGTGTGGTATATCTTTATTTCGCAGCCATGAGTGAGTCGAGTGTCAGACGTAGTTTCTCGCTCTCGTCCATAAACACTGTTATTTCGTCGTTGTCGATAGGTTCGGCGGGCGGCATCTCTACGCGTAGAGGGTCAACAGGTTGCCCGTCGCGATACATGCGGAAGTCGAGATGCGGGCCAGTGGCGAGGCCTGTCGCTCCGACGGCTCCTATCACGTCTCCCTGATGTACGTTCTGCCCGACGGCGAGACCTTTGGCGAAGTTATTGAGATGCATATAGACAGTGGTGTAGACACTGTTGTGGCGAATCTTGACGTAATTGCCACCTCCTTTGCTGTCATATCCTTTGGCAATGACCTTGCCGTCGCCTAGGGCGACAACGGGCGTGCCTTTGGGCGCCGCATAGTCAACGCCGTGGTGCGGACGGCGAATTTTGAGTATAGGGTGCAGGCGTCCGTTGCTGAACCTGCTGGAGATTCGGCTGAAATGTAGTGGGGCTTTGAGGAATGCGCGGCGGAGGCTGTTGCCCTGGAGGTCGTAGTAGCCAGCCACACTGTCCACGACGTGGCGGAAGGCGTAAGCCCGTCGTCCGCTGGCTGAGATATAGACTGCGGAGGTTATGGCTCCTGTGCCGATAACTTTGTCGCCAACAAGTCGCTCGTCATACATAACGCCAAATTGGTCGCCCTTCTCAAGCCCGAAGAAATCTACTGTCCATGCGAAGACGTCCGAGAGGTCGAGTGCCACTTGCGGGTCGATATGCTGCTCGGCAAGCGCGTTCCATAGGCTCGATTTGATCTCCGCTTTCGCCAATCGCGGGCGAGTCGTCACCTCCGCATCCTCACGTGCTACACTTACCGAGTCGCCAAGGAAAGAGATGCGGACGTAGCTTGTGGCCGAAATCTCGTAGACGAAATGACGAAGCGAGCCAAGGCCCGACACCGTGTCGAGGTCATGGAAAAGGCAGTACGTGCGTCCGGCTTTCATCTGCCTGAAATCGTAGATAGGCATTGCGCTATCGTATGCCTTGATGGCGGACGGGTAGGGTACACCCGCTTCGGTCAGCAGGCTTGAAATCATCTGACCGTCACGTACGGTCTGTTTCTCCACGACAAACGAATCCGCGCACACCCCGTATATCATCTCGGGTTGCGCCACGGTAATTGTGTCTTCCGCTGTTTCGGCATCAGTCGTCCCGCCTCTGTTGCAACTTGAGCAGGCAAGGGCGACAAACGATGCCACAACGATGACGTTGCACGTCTTTTTCACTTTGGCCAACATTTTCGCAAAGTTAAGCCTTTTCTACCATTTATACCTTTTGTTTGTATCTTTGTGGGTCAATAACTTTTCACGTTTTTTGTATTTCCACTGTTAGAAGTGATTTATTTGGCGCTGCCTCAATCCACGTTCGTTCACCTGCTCTGTGAAAATTTTAGTGGAGTGACGTAATCCAGAAAAAATATAGTTCCAACCGATGTCCGACGATTTTCAATATCTTCTCGCCCTTGGTCAGATAAATGGCGTAGGCCCGCAAAAGCTCCGTCAACTTGTAGTGCATTTCGGCTCGGCCAAGGATGTCTTTGCCGCCTCCGAGGGTGATTTCCCTTCCAATGCTAAAGCTGTCTTCAAGTCCATCGCGCGAGACCGCGAACAGGCCCTGACCTTTGCGCAAATTCAAGTGGATAAGGCGGATAGGTATGGTGTGCGGATGTTGGCTTATACCGATGAGGCTTACCCGAGCCGCCTCTCCGAATGCGCCGATGCGCCCGTCACGCTCTTCTGCAAGGGCGGTGTGAATTTCGAGACGGCGAAAATTTTGTCTGTTGTCGGCACTCGCAAACCTACTGACGAAGGACGGATTCTCTGCGAGCGAATAATAACCGACCTCTGTAGCCGCCATCCTGATATTGTGATAGTCTCTGGTCTTGCTTTCGGTATCGATATTACGGCGCACCGAGCTGCCCTCCGTGTCAATCGTCCCACTGTGGCCGTGGTGGCTCATGGTCTCGATGTCCTATATCCGTCACAACATCGCGATGCGGCAACACAGATGGTGCGCGACGGCGCCATTGTTACGGAGTTCCCGTTTGGAACTCAGCCCGAGGCGTATAACTTTGTGGCTCGTAATAGGATAATTGCAGGTCTTGCGGATGCTACTCTCGTTGTTGAAACAGGTGCCAAGGGCGGCAGCCTTATCACTACCCGTAATGCGTTCGATTATAATCGTCAGGTGCTTGCCGTGCCAGGTTTCCCTGGCCGTGAGGAGAGCAAAGGTTGCAACGACCTCATTAGGCGCAATATGGCAGCATTGGTGGAAAACGCCGATGACATAGATAATTGCTTAAGTTGGGATTTGCCTGCCTCCGTCCGCAGGCAGCAGGAGGCGGTAACGCCGAGTCTCTTTTCTGAACCGCAGACGCCGGAGGAGCAAGCTATTGTGGCTGCTCTTCGTCAGGAGGATGGGCTTACGGCGAGCGTCATAGGTCAGCGTGCGCATTTGCCGATAGCTAAGGTAAATGTGGCTCTTCTTAAGATGGAGTTTGCCGGACTTGTGAAAGCCTTGCCTGGAAATAGTTATCGCTTGATGATATAATATTGAAAGTCTGTAATTAAACGAAGCGAAATAATGTGGTGAAATATTACACATTGTTTCGCTTTTCTCAATTTTATCCCAATATATCTCCACTCCGCTGAAGGGAATATCAGATAAAAAGCATAACTTTGACCCGTGTACTCCGTAAAAGATAATGCGGATGTGCGGCTCGGACTTTATGTCCGCCTCCTTTCCTTAGTGGGTGACACTCCTTTTAAATACCCACATCTCTAATGCGAAACTCTTTGATAGTTAAAGATATGAAACCTCTTTTCAGTTTCCTCCGTCGTGGTATATCCCTTACCGCGGTGGCTTTCTTTACGTCCTCTTTTTCGGTAAATGCGGGGCCGGTATCGGTCAATAAATCACATTGCATGGAGGGGCTCGTCTCTCCAGTCCGGGAATTAAGTGCCGCTGAGATGTCGGCTAATTCCACATGTACGGGTATATACGTGTTAGGGACGGAAAGAATATCTGGAA
>CAVGTO010000132.1:0-6271 GCA_963631865.1 Eggerthellaceae bacterium | reverse complement strand
GCATGCCAACGCCTTCTCTTCTCCCAAAAGGTTGGCGAAAGCGCTCGTTCAAGCATCTTCCGATGATATGATAGGCAAACGTCTCGTGAGCACAGGTCTTGCTGGCGATGAGGAAAGAGCATTTGCCCAAAATCGCCAATCTCCAATAAAATCTTTCATCCGCAATCTATTTAATATTGGCGGCTGTCGCACTGCCATAAGTGCATTGAGCCGTCTCGGCTCTTTTGAGTCGCAGTTGTAGGATATATAGCGTAAACAACACAAGCGGCGGGTGGTCCTTGAAGACTACCCGCCGCTTGGCGTTTATTGCGATATGCTGTGTCCGCTTATGCGTTCAGCAGAATCGACACTTTGTTATCGGAGCACTCGACGTAGCCGGCTTGGCAGTCGAATGCCTCCTCGGGCTTGCCCACTGGCTTTACCCTGATCTGACCTACAGAGAGCGTGGCAATGATTGGTGCATGGTTTCGCAAGATAGCGAAACGACCGTTTCTGCCAGGCATCTCGACGAGCTCTACGTCGCCACTGAAGACTACCTTCTCTGGCGATACGATTTCGAGGTTGAGAGGCGTTTCCATATTACTGCCGTTTTATTGTCGGGTTAGGCCTGCTCCTTGAGGAGCTTCTCGCCCTTCTCGATAGCCTGCTCGATGGTGCCAACGAGGTGGAATGCCGCCTCTGGGTACTTGTCGAGCTCGCCGTCCATAATCATGTTGAAGCCCTTGATGGTATCCTCGATAGATACGTAGGCGCCCTGAAGGCCGGTGAACTGCTCAGCAACGAAGAACGGCTGAGAGAGGAAGCGCTGGACGCGGCGTGCACGTGCAACCACGAGCTTGTCCTCCTCAGAGAGCTCCTCCATACCGAGGATTGAGATGATGTCCTGAAGCTCATTGTAATGCTGGAGTAGCTGCTTGACGCGCTCTGCGCACTCGTAGTGAGCCTTGCCTACGACCTCAGGGGTGAGGATTCGTGAGGTTGAGTCGAGGGGATCGACGGCGGGGTAGATACCGAGCTCGGCAATCTTACGGCTAAGGACAGTCTTGGCGTCGAGGTGGGCGAAGGTCGTTGCGGGCGCAGGGTCCGTAAGGTCATCGGCCGGCACGTAGACTGCCTGGACTGAGGTGATAGAACCGTGCTTCGTTGAGGTGATGCGCTCCTGAAGAGCACCCATCTCAGATGCCAGGGTAGGCTGGTAACCTACGGCCGAAGGCATACGACCGAGAAGTGCCGATACCTCAGAACCTGCCTGGGTAAAACGGAAAATGTTATCGATGAAGAGGAGGATATCACGACCTGCACCCTTGCCATCACCATCGCGGAGGCTCTCTGCTACAGTAAGACCAGAGAGGGCTACTCGTGCACGTGCTCCAGGGGGCTCGTTCATCTGACCGAACACCATTGTGCACTGGCTCTTTGCGAGGGCCTCTTGGTCTACCTTCGAGAGATCCCACTCGCCCTTCTCCATGCTCTCCTTGAAAGCTTCGCCATAGTTGACGATGCCGCTCTCGATCATCTCTCGCAGAAGGTCATTACCCTCACGGGTGCGCTCGCCTACGCCTGCGAAGACGGAGAGACCGTTGTGGCCCTTTGCGATGTTGTTGATGAGCTCCTGAATGAGCACGGTCTTGCCGACGCCTGCACCACCGAAGAGGCCAATCTTACCACCCTTAGCATAGGGCTCGATAAGGTCGATGACCTTGATACCCGTGAAGAGTACCTCGGCCTCGGTGGTCAACTCCTCGTAAGAGGGGGCCGGCTTGTGGATTGGGCTGCCGCCCTCCTTGTTGGGGGTCGGCATACCGTCGATGGACTCGCCAATGACGTTCAGCAGTCGACCGCGGGCGTTGTCGCCCTTAGGCATCATGATTGGTGAGCCGGTGTTGACTACGTCCATGCCACGCTTGAGACCGTCGGTAGACTCCATCGCGATGCACCTTACGGTGTTCTCGCCAATATGCTGCTCGCACTCCACGATCAGCTTTGCGCCGTTGTCGCGCGTGATCTCCAGAGCATCATAGATCTCTGGCAGCTCGCCCTCGGCTGTGTCGAATGTGACATCCACCACAGGACCAACTATCTGAATAATCTTGCCTGTCTTTGCCATATTATTGATTTGCTTCTTTATTCGCTTTTATGTCGTAGCGCGCACATCTTATTTGTTGCGCTTGAACAGTTTGTCTGCGTAGTCGATGAAGTAACGCTTGCCCTCGGCAGGTATCTCCATTTCGCGGAGCTTCGACATAGCCTGCTCGAAGAGCTCCTTCACCTTGTTCTCTGTTACTTCGCGTGCGCCAGTAGCCTCGTAGAGGTCGCGCATAGCCTGCACTTTCTCTTCGCGTACGGGGTCAGGGTTGCTAATCCATGCCAGAATCTCACGCTTCTGGCCGCTGTCGGCTTTTGCAAGTGCCGAAATAAGGAGGTATGTCTTTTTGTTCTCCATTATGTCGCCGCCAATGGCCTTGCCAAAGGTGGCCTCGTCGCCAAAGCTGTCCAGGAGGTCGTCCTGCAACTGGAATGCCAAGCCGATTAGAATGCCGTACTCATAGAGAGCCTGCGTCTCCTGCGCTGCTGCTCCACCTACGAGAGCGCCAATCTTCATCGCGCCGGCAAGAAGGACTGCCGTCTTGAGGCGAATCATCTCCAGATACTCCTCGGCGGTGACGTCGTCGCGGGTCTCGAAGTCCATGTCGAGCTGCTGGCCCTCGCAGACCTCGCGGGCGGTTTTATTGAAAGTATCTACTATAAGGGAGAATGAAGGGGAGTCGGTGAGCTGAAGTAAGCGGTATGCCTCTATCAGCATGGCATCGCCACTCAAAATGGCGGTATTAAGGCCGTACTTGGCCACGACGGTGGGCTTGCCGCGCCTAATGCAGGCTTTGTCCATTACGTCGTCGTGGAGCAAAGTGAAGTTGTGAAACACCTCGATAGCCATAGCTGCCCACTTAGCCTGCTCATAGTCGTCCTTGAAAAGGGCGCACGTCGAGAGGCACAATACTGGGCGCATACGCTTGCCTCCCAATGACATAGAATATCGGATGGGGTCGTAGAGGTTCTTCGGCGTCTGACCGTAGTCAATCTCCGAAAGCCACTTCTCTACATCTGTGTATATGTTATCTGTTGTCAGCATTGTCTCACTTGTCTTATCAAAGATACGAAAAAGTTGAAATCTACATCACGTCCGACTGAGTCTTTTGACTTTGTTGTTTTTTTTTAAAACTTCCGGCCCTCAATCTCCTCAATTTTCGTCCGCCATCGTTCCAAAATAGGGATACTCGCCTGCGTGCGTTTACTGAATCCGGACATTACGGAGTCCGACACGGCTTTTATCGCGCCGCTCTTTTTGTCCACTATTGCCATAAGCATACTTATGCTCTTATATCCAATGCGATGCACCGCTACGCGTACTTCTATGTCGTCCTCAAAATGTACCTGCTGGAAGAAGTCAGTCGTGTAGGATACCACCAGCATCGTCGAGTCTCCTTTATAGAAATCCTCGCCACAGCACAATCTC
The DNA here is from genome assembly GCA_963631865.1 of Eggerthellaceae bacterium. GTDB lineage: Bacteria > Bacteroidota > Bacteroidia > Bacteroidales > Marinilabiliaceae > W3P20-009. Next base: position 2,757 of record CAVGTO010000132.1, on the reverse strand, counting down.
AAATATGTTGCGCGGCCTATGTCGAAGAAGGCTTGCATAGCTCCGTTGTTGGCATGCCCATATCCGTCCAAGTCGTTGAACCTCAACTGTATCTCGGCCCGAACTTTGAATGGGTAGCTCGCTACGTCTATCGGATACTCCTTTTTCATCTGTCGTCTCTTTTCGCCAGACTGTTTGTTGTTAAGTGTCTTATTACTGCCTTATTATCGTCACTTGTCCATCGGCCTTGAGCTTGACTATGCTGCTAGGCTTGGATTTCTTGGTGTCGTCCTGTCGAAACTTGACGATATAGTCCACGCCGTCCTTTATCTCCTGCTCAATTTCGCTGAAGATGGCGGCAGCTGGATGTCCGCTGATGTTGGCGGATGTCGAAACCACGGGTTTGCTGAATCTGTAGCACAAATCGTGGCTGAATTTCTCATTGGTGACGCGGATGCCTATCGAGCCGTCTTCGGCAACAAGGTTCTTAGCAAGGTTCTTAGCCCCGTCGAGAATCAATGTCAGTGGCTTATCCGAAATGTCCAGCATGTCGTAGGCCACGTCAGGTATGTCGGCTACGTAAGTCTGCGCCCTGAGTGCCGAGTCTACCAATACGAGCATACTCTTGGCCTCTGCCCTCTGTTTGAGAGCGAATATTTTGGCCACGGCCTCGGGATTTGTGGCGTCACAACCTATGCCCCATACGGTGTCCGTGGGGTAGAGTATTATGCCGCCCTTGCGAATCGTGGTTACGGCCTTACGCAAGTCCTCGTCATATTCTGTGTTTCCCATTTCTTATACGTCTTTTTTATGAGATAAAGCCGGCAGTCGCCATCGTTGTTGGTCGCGACTGCCAGCTGTGTTGCGTTACTTGCGCTTTGTGCGCAGCCTTATCGACTTAGCTCTCTACGAGTTAGGCCCCGAGATTGAAGTCACGGAGGCACTCATTGAGCGAGGTCTTCTTATCGGTAGACTCTTTACGACGACCGATGATAAGGGTTGCGGCTGTGGCAAATTCGCCTGCCGGGAATTTCTTCACGTAAGAGCCGGGAATGACCACCGAGCGGGGGGGCACGTATCCCTTGGTGATGACTGGCTCGGGGCCGGTTACGTCAATAATCTTTGTCGAGCCGGTAAGTACGCATCCGGCTGCCAATACGGCCTCATGACCAATATGGCAACCCTCTACGATGATACACCTCGATCCAATAAACGCATGGTCCTCAATGATGACCGGTGCAGCTTGAACGGGCTCAAGCACGCCGCCGACACCAACACCACCACTCAAATGGACGCCACGACCCACCTGTGCGCAGCTGCCTACCGTTGCCCAAGTGTCCACCATTGTGCCGCTACCGACGTATGCGCCAATGTTGACGAACGATGGCATCATTACGACGCCCTTCTCAATGAAAGAGCCATAGCGGGCAACTGCATGTGGCACAGCGCGTACGCCCATGTCGGCATAGCCATGCTTGAGAGGCACCTTGTCGTGCCACTCAAACGGGTTGCACTCGATGGTCTGCATATCGTGGATGGGAAAGTAGAGTATGATGGCCTTTTTCACCCATTCGTTGACGGTCCAATTCTCGCCGCTCTCGTCGGGCGTTGCGCAGCGCAACTGTCCCTTGTCGAGCAGGGCTACAATCTCATCAATGCCCTTGCGGACGTCGGCCTTGGTCAGCAGGGTGCGGTCGTTCCATGCGGCCTCTGCCAACTCTTTCAGTTCTTCCATTTACTTGTGGTTTGGTTAGGTTGTTTGTTTCTTTTGGAAGGTGGAGCGCATCTTCACGCCCTTTTGGAAAGATGCTACAGGCGTATCTTCTCCAATTTCTTCTTTATCCTTCGCTTCTTGTCGCTCTCCATCTTGTCGAAGAATTTGCGCAACAGGTCGAAGTATAGCGTGACGTAGCATACGCCTACGAATATCCAGATTACAATGCAGTTGAAGAGTGCCGTGGGTATCAATGTATCTCCAACTCGCTTGGCTGGTGAATAGAGATGAGCACGCCCGTGGCGGTTCTCAGGCATCTCGTAGATTGGCTGGCGTTTTCGGATCATCTTGTCTGGATAGACTGCGATCTGCGCAAACTTGTCTTTGCTCTGCGCCAATCGGCCGAGCGCCTCATTTGTGCAGTTGTGCTTGAGTGCTGCCACTGCTTCCGCCGAACCGAGTTCCTTGACGAGGCTCTCCGCTATGCTGTCGGTCTTTTCCGTGGCCGTATGGAACTTCTCCTGCGCTACCTGCTTGAGGTAGCTTATGGCTTTGTTCACCTGGACTTTGTCTCGTGTCGTGCCACTATTGGGTACCGAAATCGTGTCAGGCAATGTTACTCCGAGAGCCGATTGCACTCTGTCGAGTTCAGCAAGTACAAGCTCGGTCTTGACATCGTCTCCTGTGCAAGTCCTGTTGATCGCCTCAATCTCTGGCAACCATGATGCCGCTATGTAAGATGCTTGGCTGCGCTCTACTTCGCTGTCGAAGAAATGACGCTCGTATGGGTTGCGCGTATATTGGTCTACAGCCAAAGCCTCATACGCCCATCGCGAAATCATAATGTCGCCAATCGCTGGCGTGTACTCTCGATTGCCAAGAGCCGGGTGCAGCCTCTCGAAGTCCACCATCGTGCCACTAAAGACAAGCTGCGGCACCAGCACGAGCGGGATGGAGATGTATATAGATACGGCTGTCTTGAGTCCGCTACTTATGTTGAGACCAAAGATTATGGCAAAGGCGAACGTGCTGAACAATATGCCTATGTGTACAAGCCAAAGGTC
>CAVGTO010000131.1:0-6351 GCA_963631865.1 Eggerthellaceae bacterium | reverse complement strand
ACACCATACCGGTAACGACGAACATCAAGCTGCTCAAGTACTTCACCCTCACCCCAACGTTCAACTACACCGAACGCTGGTATCTAAACAAGACACGCAAAGTTTGGGATGAGGACAATCAGAAGATAGTGAAGCTCGACCCAGAAAAGGGCTTCAACAGGGCATATGACTTCAGTTTGTCGGTAGGAACGAACACGAAGATTTATACCTTCTACAAGCCAATCCGAGCCATATTTGGAGACAAGGTGAATGCCATTCGCCATGTTATGACACCATCGGTCAGCATATCGTATACACCAGACTTCTCGAATGGTCGATATGGATTCTACGACTCGTTTGAGTATTACGACAAGAAGAACGATAAAGTAGTTAACTACAAATATTCGCTCTACGAGGGTTACCTCTACGGCACTCCAGGCTCTGCAAAGAGCGGAAAACTATCATTCTCGATTGGCAACACCTTGGAGATGAAAGTGAAGAGCGACGAGGACAGCACTGGCTTTAAGAAGATTCCACTCTTAGAGAGCCTTAGTTTGTCATCGGGCTACGACTTTATGAAGGACTCCATCAAGTTCGACAACATATCACTCAGCGGCCGCACGAAGGTGTTTGGCACAAGCGTGAACTTCTCGGCGGCTTTTGATCCTTACGCAGTTGTGGCCAACAAATCAGGCTCAGCCGTAAAGATTGACAGGTCGGCACTGAAAATCAACCATCGCCTGGCACAATTCAAGAGCGCAAGCCTCAGTTTCGGCATCCAACTTTCTCCCGACAAGTTCAAGAAGAAGGACAAGGACAAGAAGGAGGACGAGGATGACGGCTATGACGAGGATTGGGCACTCAGGGCTGCGGAAAGCGACACACCTAAGGCTGGAGCACAAATGCCCGACGATATGCAGAGCAGCGGGTCGGACGTAGACGACGACGGATATGTATCGTTCAACATGCCATGGACGCTCTCTATAAACTACAGCCTTCGCGTATCGCAAGGAAAGTTTAAGCCAGAGACTTGCTCATATAACTACAACGTATCGCAGTCGGTAAACGTAAACGCGAGCCTCAGCCTTACAGACAAATGGAAGATGTCGCTCTCGACGGGCTATAGCTTCGACGAGCACAAGATGAGCCAGACATCAATTGGCATCACTCGCGACCTCCATTGCTGGAGCATGAGTTTCAACGTAGTGCCGACAGGCCTCTACAAGTCCTACTCATTCAACATAGCAGTGAACAGCAGCATCCTGCAGGATCTCAAGTATCAGCAGAACAGCAGTCCACGAGACAACGGACGTTATTACAACTAACATATATAGATGAAAAGAATAGTCCCCACCACGATAATGTGGCGGGGGCTATTTTCTTGTTATAGAGTTAGTAAATATAGATTACCACCTCATAAGTTCATTGGATTTGAATTGCCATTGGGGAGTGTTGACGTAGAAAGGCTGTTCGTAATCGAGATTGAGGGTCAGCCAAGGGGAGCCCTCATCGAAACGAAGTATCTCAATCTCCTGGGCTGGCATATAGCTTTGCGCGAGCATAATGCGGACCTTATTCTCTTTCTTGCTGCGGAGGACATCTATGACGGTCTCAACGTGGCCAGGCATACCACCAACGACGAAAATGTCACCAGGCTTTATGTCCTCAATTTTGACCTTCTGGAGTTCCTTGCTTAGGGAATAACTGCCAGCGTAGTAAAAGACCATACGAAGGTACTTACAGAACGTTTTATAGCTATAGTCCTCGCTCGCATCGTGAGACCACCAACTCTTGTTGCCCTTGAGGTGCACACGGTCGCCACTTGCCCACTTAGAGTAGTCACAACAGAAACCATTGGTGAAATTAAAGTGGATCTGGCTATACTTCTTAGCCGCATAGAGATATTCGGCACGCAGACGCATGGCAGCATCGGCGCATTGCATTACGTCCTCATTTTCGGGGACAAGTTTCATATCGATAACGCCAACTTGGCAATCGAAGTACTTTTCCTCACCATTGTAATAGTGCGTGACGGAGCCGTAGGGTTTGAGAGGCAAGTTGAGCAGCCACTCTGCGTACGAACCTTTCTCGACGGAATCGCGTTCGTACGACGGATCGAGGTTTACAAACCGCTCGGCTATCGTCTTACCCTCCTTATTAATCTTGAAAGCAGGGCCAGAGTATACTTCTGTGGATGCCGACTTTGTCTCTTCGGGCAAGGATTGCTCTTCAGCTTCGCCATCGGATGCGGTGTTATTGTTAGCCACGGCGCCTGAACATGCGGAGAGGGCAAGGGGGAATAAAGATATTAGAAATATGGTTGTTTTCATATCGTTTTGATCTTATTGGCCCATTAGATAAACAAAATTCGCTAATACGAAGCCATTGCATCTCTTCTACGCAGAGGATTGGAATAAGTCACAAAAAAGCCACCCCGCATTGCGAGATGGCTCTATTTTGTCTGATATAACTTTCCAGAGAGTGTGTTTTACTGAAGGAAAGGTTAGGCCTTTAGAAGCGCACGCCTATGGTTATGACACCCGAATGGACTTTATGAGTCAGATAGGCGGGAGTGTTGGTCTCGTAGGTATACCCTTCGGCAGAGTCGGGAAGAACCCAATGGTCGGCTTTCTTGACGGCACAGACATAAGCGAGGTCGGCAAAGAAATTGTTGAGGCGGAAACCGACGCCACCGGAATATGCGTAATCCTTGGGCTTATTGACGTAATAATCTCTCTTGACACCCGGGGTTGAGAACTTATAACCGGCACGGATGTAGAAGGGATTGAGGATACTGAGCTCGCCACCAATGCGGAGGGTGTTGCTTGCCTTGAGGATATTATTCTTCATCTGGGAATTAACAGACTCAAAGGGGTCGCTAGAGAGGAAATCATCGTCATCCTCATCCTTTTCGCGGAACTTGCTACGAGTATTATTTGTTCGCTCGAAATCTACAGAAATCATACCACCTTTGCCGATGACGCCTGCGACACTGGCAATAAAGCGACTCGGTGTGCGGAAGCGATACTCCGTTTCACCTTGAAATTCCTTAACGAGATTGCGCGCAGGATTGTAGATTTGTGCAGAATAACGCTCGTTGATACTAAAGAAGGTGGGAGAATGGAGCGCAAAACCGATGCGAATAAAATTGACGGGACGATAGATTGCGCCAAGATTGAAGCAAACGCCCGTACCATCCTGGTCAAGGTAAGACTGATAGGCGAAACTGGTGGGGTCGGAAGAGTTGACGAGATAGCCCTCGAAATTCTCGGTATGGGTTGTTGTATTCTCGTAGTTAAGGGTCTGGATGTTGATAGAGCCGCCGACGTATACCTTATTAGAGATATTAGCAGCGTAGCCAATAGCGATATCACCCTTGGAGCCATCCTCTTTCACCTTCTTACGGAGATTGATAAGTCCAAGGCCCTGTTCATCTTGACGGAAATTGGGATTGACACCATCGCCGACAAACTGCTCCCAAATATTATATGTGAAGCTGGAGACAGATGAGTTTGTGGTATCGTTGGTGAGGTAGGCATTGTAGGCGAGGTCGCCAGTCATCGACGCCGTCTTCTGCTCATTGAGGCAGAAATAGTCGAGGAGAGAGTTGTAGGAATAAGGATCGGAATAGGCTTGGCGGCTAGAGAAATCGGCGAGGCGATTGTAGCCGACAAAAAGACTTGAGTTGATAAGTCCACCACCATTCTCGCGCATACGACCGATGGAGAAAGAAACACCAATCTGATTGAAGGGTACGCGGACACGGTCATCGGAAGCCTTAGTCTTGTAATATTCGCTCTCGTCCTTAATGACATTAACACCAAGAGAGAGACCGAGTTCTGTGGCACGATAGACAGCCATACCTGCAGGGTTGATGGCCATAGAGGTAAGGTCTGCACCTACGGCACCAAAAGCTCCAGCCATAGCCTGAGTGCGTGCGGTACCGGTAACGTCGTTGCGATTGAAACGCAAGGCATCCGTATAATCTTGCGCCACTGCAAAAACTGACGAAGCAGCGGCAACAGACATAAGAAACAACCTCTTGTTCATATATGATTTGTTATGCAAATGTTCAACAAAAAATCCTCAGAAAAGGAGAAGAATACGGCAGACAGCCTTAGCGAGAACGCCCCCCGCCACCACCATGGGAACCGCCACCGGAGCGACCACCACCACTGAAGCCGCCACCCGAGCGAGAACCTCCAGAGAAGCTGCCCGAACTACGGGAAGCGCCGCCAGAGAAAGAACTGCGGCTTTGATTGGAAGAGAAAGAGCTGCGGCTCGATGATACACCTGAGCTACGACTTCTCGAACCACTTGAATAGGAACTTGAACGAGAGGTCCCGCCATTGGAAGGAGAGTAGGACGAAGACGAACTGGTACTGCGACGACTGTTGCTGCTATAGGAAGTGCCGCGTGAAGAAGAGCTTGCGCCAGACTGGACTGTTCCCGAAGAACGGGAAGTGGAGCGAGAAGGCGTATAGGAGGAGCGAGATGATGACGCACTAGAGCTTGCGCGGGAATTGGATGCACCACCGGAGTAGGAAGAAGACGACGAGACACCGTCAGTCGTACGGCGGCTATTTGAAGAATACTGCGTACGCGAAGAGGTAGCAGTAGAAGAATTGGCATTAACAGAGCCACCCGCTACAGTTGCACCCGTAGAAGTGCGGCGAGAATTTGTTGCCGAGGAAGAGACACGAGAGGAAGAAGTTGTGGCCGATCCATCTACAGAACGGGTGTATGAGGTTCGCTCAGAATTCACAGCATCGCGGTAACGCTGGGCGGCACGCTCGCTGTTGGGATTGGTAGTGACAGACTCCGAGCGGTTGCGCCCCGCTGCACTATAGGATTTTGGAGCAGTCTCGGCACGAGAGGCATGGACAGGTCGATTGGCACGTTCTCCATTGCCGCCGTGAATACCGCCACCAGCGTATGCGGGGCCGCGACCAGGGCAGAAGCCTGGGCCGTAGGGGTCACCAAAGCCCCAACCGAAGCCATGGTGATGATGATGCCATCCCCAGCCATAGTCCAAGCCCCAGCCGGGATATCCCCAGCCAAACTCCCAACCATTATACCAACCACTCCAGCCCCAGCCGAAACGCCAGCCAGCTTGGCCCCAATACCAGTCGAAGGCAAAGCCAGAACCATAGTAATAATCATCGTACCAGGGGTTGGTCCACGTCGGCACGAGATAAGTAGAGCCATAGCTATCGACGTATATATTCCAGTCGCCAGAGTAACGGGCGGCAGTAAAGAAAGGCGAATAGTAGTTTACCGAGACAAGCGGACGGTGAAAACGGATAATTCGCTCAGCATATGACTGATCGGACTCAGAGCCAGAGAAGCCGTCCACCCAATAACCAGCACTCTCATCGGCAACGAGAACAGTATCGGCAGTTGCCTGTGCTATGAGCGTCTTGTTGGTATCGGACGACGCCACGCCATTGGTAGAATTGGCATTGGCATAATATTGCTGGATTTGCGAGAAGTCCCTCGTCGAATTGGCATCTCCTGATTTTGAAGAGCCATAATAAGAGGAGACGCGGGCATCATAAGAGGCCACGTCAGCGTCGGAAACCTTATTCTCAGCGGCAGGGGCAGTGGTGGAGGTTCGAGCAGTAGTCGAACCATCGTAGTAAACGTCGTCGGCAAGAGCGTTGGCGTTTGACAGCCGCATGCCCGAGCATCCGGAGAGAGCCAAGGCGGCTCCCGTTGCAATGACCGGTGTGTATATGGCTTTCATAATTCTTTATTTTTTAATGGTAAATCACTCGATATAATTCTATACAAAAAGCGTACCATTATAAAAGTCGCATTCGAGATTTCGATATAGAATTCTGAGTGGTGTTGCCCATTTGGGGGAGGAGAGCCGCTTGGCGGAGAGAAGTAAGCCGAAATGATTATTCGAGCTCGATTTGGCGTTTGAAGGTTTCCTCGAGGGAGATGATGGTTTCGGTAGAGGCGATGCCCGGGATTTGCTGGATGCAATCGGCAAGGACGTGCTTCATATGCTCATTGTTGCGGGCGTAAATCTTGATAAAGATTGCGTAGCGGCCAGTAGTATAGTGGCATTCGACGATTTCGGGGATTTTTTCCATTTCGGAGACGACCTGATTGAAGCTGCCTGCCTCACGTAGGAAGACACCGACAAAGGCGCAGGCTTGGTAGCCGATTTTGGTAGGAGAAAGGATGAATTCGGAGCCCTTGATGACACCGATATTCATGAGGCGCTGCACGCGCTGATGGATAGCCGCGCCAGAGACGCCACACATACGCGCAACTTCGAGGAAGGCAATTCTCGCATTGCCAGTGATGAGTTTGAGGATTTTGCGGTCGAGGTCGTCAAGTCTGGGCACACCATCATAAGAC
>CAVGTO010000130.1:0-6392 GCA_963631865.1 Eggerthellaceae bacterium | reverse complement strand
GTTTTATTGCTGCAACTGCAGACCCCAGTGACTGAAGTAGTCTTATCTGACGAATAAAGCGCAGTAGGCGCTTTCTTAGCCGTATCACAACAAGTTGCCCAGTTGAGGTCACTGGGCCATGTAAATGGCGGATCTCCAGTAACAGGAGTATTAGTTGTGATTGTTTCGTGACATCCAGTACACGTACACTGAGATACCCACGGAGCATTAACCCTCTTACAGCGAGGGCAAAGCCAACCTTCCATCATAGTGTCGTTCCTCCTTAGAAAACCTGCGGACTGGAAAATTTTTCCAGTCCGCTATTTTACTTAGTGAATCTGAGCGTAACGCTCGCTGTCCAGTTTCTCAAGGATCAGATCGAGTCCGTCCTTGCCACTGAGAATCTGCTGAATCATGACAGGGCTGAAGCCACTTACGTAGCTAAAGCCATCACCGATCGCGGGAATGTTGTTATTACGAGCGTTGAGGTTCCAGAATACACAAGAGGGCATCTTGTAACCGTAACGAGCCCACTTAGCCTTCATGCTCTCGAAGAGAGTATTGATGCCACGGGAGCCAACGAGACGGCCACGATCACTCCAACGGCTGGTATCAACGGGGCCGCTGGTAACGCACTGATCGAACTCCATATCAGAGAAGATATAGACACGATTAGGCATATCCTCAGGCTTCACGTTCTGCTTCATCGCGGTGTTAAGCAGCATATCGAAGACAGCCTCGACGTTAGTGTTCATACCCCAATCAGCCCGCACACAACGGCACAGCTTATCGGTGATGTCAACACCCTCGAACTTCACCAGCTCAGGATTACCAGAGAAGGTAATGAAGTGATTGGCGAAGGGGCCATGAGCCTTATCTGCGATGTATGCGCCCATGGAAACCGCAGCCTCCATAGGAACACCGCTCATAGAGCCAGAAACATCGACAACAGCAATGCCATTCTCGACATTATCACCGTAGTAGTTAGGGAGATTCTCCCATGCCTTCTGAAGCATCAGACGGTTAGTGCCCTCGTAAGACTCGTGGCTCGCCTGGAAAGCCTGGTGCGCAATCTCATGAGGGTAGAGAGTTGCAACATTCATCTTGGCAGTAGTATCCTTGGCATAAGCCTCGTACTTAGCCTTGATGAGATCACGACGCGCAAAAGCATTACGGTAGATCAGGCCGGCACGAGAAGGAATCTTGTCGAACTCAATCTCGTCCCAACGATTCTCAGACATGAGGCGCTCGACGATGCGGATACGCTCACGCAGAGTGGAAAGAGTCTTGCGGTACTGCTTAGCAGTCATACCGAAGTGATTGCGGGTAATCACCGCCAGATGGCGGGACTCCTTGGAACTGGTGTTCTCAGACTTCAGCCACTTCGCCAGCAGAGAAGGGGTCTTGCAAGAAACATCCAGAGCAAGCTGGTGCTTCATAATGTTGAAAGCCTCGTCCTCCAGAGGAGTGCCGACAAAGATATACAGGTCATCCCAGCGACCATACTCAGGCACGAACTTCAGATTACGACGCATAGCATCGGTCTGATAAGAGGCCATCCAGTGAGTTACAACGCGGAAGAAACGACGCTCGCCCTGTCCACCACGCACATCGCGCAGATAAAACAAGCACTTCAGAGCATGGACTTCATCCTCGGCAAACGCTGCCTTGAACAGAGTAATGCAATCCTCGTCAGAGCGATTGCGGTATGCTCCACCGAGCGCAAACAAATCCATAAGTCCATTGAGAGTAGACTTATGGGTGACAGCACCATTCTCAGTCAGAGTATAGTTGTCGTTCTGCTTCATAGCATTGAGAAAAGTGTTCATAGTATCAGTCTCCTTTTGATTTTTAGTTTCTCCCTTGGACAAGGGAGAGGTTTTTATTGATAATGTTCTTCTGCATGACAATTTGCACACAGTAATAAACATTTATCTACTTCTTCATAAAGTTTATCTATGTTGTCGAGCGTTACTCCAATTTCGGCTATACCAAAATCTTTTTGAGTTGGGTCAAGATGATGAAATTGCAAAGCTCCTTCGCATTTGTCATAACCGCAACGCTCACATTTTCCACCTTTATAAAGTATTAGCTGGTGTTTGATGGCTTTTTGACGAGCCTTACCACTATCTTGGCTTGGAGAGCAATCATAACAATAAATGCGATTATTGACTTTTGTTTTATACTTCTTCCCGCAAATTGGGCATATCTTTTCAATCTCTTCTTGAGCAATATTGGGGTTAGTGCATTTACCACACGACTAAGTGGGCTTGTTACTGGTTAAACTTGAACCTCTAATTTCCTTTTCAGTTCCACAGTCACATCTACATTTCCAATAGGTCTTACCATTGCGGTTTGGCGCTCTTTCAATAACGACTAACTTACCAAAACGCATACCAGTTAAATCTCTTAAATTTGGCATTTTAATTCCTCCCTTACTATATATAAGAGAAGACCTTAATAGACAAATGGATTTTGTCCAATGTTAGTTTATCTTTTTGTCTATGGAGCGAACGGCTGGATTCGAACCGGCGATCACGGGGTTGCAGCCCGCTGTCTTAAACCACTTGACTACGTTCGCATAGGAGCGGCAAAAGCCGCTTAATTGGTCATTAAGACCACATTGGAGATATGGGTAAGATAGGTTACGCCATCAATCTTAATCTGAATGGTATCGCCATCTTCAAAGTCTTTCCAAGACTGGATTTCACCTTCGACAACTGTTCCATCCGGGATTGCGATGATCGCTCGATTGAATGTATAGTTGGTGTCGAAGACTTGACGATTACCGCATCCCGCCAAACAGAGCGTTAAACCAATCGCCGCGGCAAAAGCTACAACTCTTTTCTTCATCTTTCTACTACCTTTCAATGAATTGTGGTGCCCAAGGTGGGATTCGAACCCACAATGGTCAGTGACCCACAGGGTTTGAGCCTGTTGAATATACCAATTCTTCTACTTGGGCAGGATTAAACAAAAGCCCAGAGAATATCAAAAGCGCGTTTGTGCTCATTATTCTTACAAGGGCTATCGGCAGGAATATCTACTAATTTTTCGTAGCAGTCCATCAGAATAGTGCTATCTTCGAAATCGCCATAGAAACAATCCTTGACATTGTAAGTTGCTGTGTGCGGGCCGCAGATGGTTTTCATAAAACCTTTCTCTGTTTTGAGCCAAACGCTCTTGGCAGACCGAACCACATAAACTTCGTCCTCAGTTAAGTGCAAAACCTTAAGCTCCATACTTCAACAACCTTTCTATAATTATTATACAAAAAATTTTTACGAAAATCAAAAATGGCGGAGGGCGAGAGACTCGAACTCTCACGCCGTTGTTCACAGTTACTGGCGGTTTTCAAGACCGCTCCCTTGCCAATTAGGGTTAGCCCTCCAAATAGAGCAGTTTTATATCTTGCTCAGGATAGCAACTTACAGGCTGTCAAGCAGATCGTTCTTGGCAGTGATGACCTCGTCCAGCTCATAGATGGCGTCATCCTTATAATCGCACATCTTGTCGAGATACGCCTCGGCATTCACGTGAGCCCAATAGGCCTCATCAACCTTACGCTCGGCACGATTCAGACGCTTGCGGGCGATCTTCTCCGCACACCGCAGAGCAGCGAGCTGCTTACCCTTCTCCAGAGAGAACTCGTCGCCATCATGGCAGACCGCGATACCACGGACAGTGCGGCCGGCATAGGTGGAAACCGCAATCACGCGAGAACCATTGGTATAGAACTTGTACTTCTCAATCGGATACATAACTTGTAACTCCTTTTCTCATTTACTATATATATTATATTATAATTTTTAAGATTTTTCAAATCGTCCTCTTGATGGAGAGTCGTTATTCCTTCTTTTATCTTATATACATATAATACAATATATTTTGAGAAAATGCAAAAAAAAAAAAATAAGGGTTAAAGCTCAAAGAACTTTAACCCTTATAATTAAGTCAAATCAGTAAATGCTCCCCAGGAGAGAGAAGGAGAACCCCACGTTCCATCACCCTTAAGATACTTCTCAGATTCTCCTGCCGCAGGAGCTGGAACCAATCCTCGTGTACCAGCGGCCGCAGATGTAGCACCTACCATTGTATCTACGTTGTTCTGAACTACTGTCCAGTCACTTGCTTTATAGCTAGAACTATAATCACTAACGCAGATAATCATGTCACCTGCTTCTATTGTTCCAATAGATGGAATTTTAAAAGCAGCATTGGCTTTATATGTCCAACCTTGTTTATAATTGGTTAGAGAGGTAATTCCGGCAGCACTAGAGACGACACCTTTAAAGACTAAGGAAGAAGCAACCGCGGTTTGCAATGCATTGACCGCGGCTCTTACTTCTTCATCTTTAAGGGAGTAAATGGTACTGCCGAGTTTAATTTTGGAAATATCCGCCATTTACTCACCATCCTTTATTTTCATAAACGAGCATTTAGCTCGCTAGTGCCAAATTACTCTACAGTAACTTCCTTAGCGGCAACTGCGATGTCACCAACGTTGAGTTTGATAGCAGCACCCTCGAAAGCGACGGTACCAAGATCGGCCTTATCATACTTACCAGCGACAGAGACATCACCAGCAGTACCTGCGAAGGTAGCGGCAATTGCGTCGCCCTTGGCGTTACCAGTAAAGGTAGAAGTAACTCTGGTGACCTTATCATAAGAAACACCAGTAACCTTGAGACCTTCCTCTTTAGTACCAGTGAATGTGGCAGAAGCGCCAGTCATAACAGTGGCATCCTCAGTAGTAGGTAGAGTGTTAGCGGTGAAAGTATCAGCAGCCTTAGAACCACCATCAAAAGCGGTAATAGCAGAAGCGGTACCAGTGGAAGCATCAGAGAAGACAAGCATCTCAGTATCAGTTGTGTCCATAGCCGCAACGATACCAGCCTTAGCGAAGGTATCATCAGTCTTTGTTAAAGTAGCAGCAGTAAACTTACCCTCAGTGAAGGAAGCCTGAGTACCAACTGTCTTAACAGCCTTAACAGTACCAGTTTCAGCAGTGACAGATACATCACCAGCAGGAGTATAATCACCACGAGTTACAGCAGCGGCAGTAGCCTCAGCGCTTGCTGCAGAAGCGACAGTACCAGTAGCAACAACGGTACCGCTCACACTACCTTCTGGAGTGAAGGAGCCAGTTGCGGAAACATCGGTAGAAGTGTAACCGAGAGCGCCCTTAAGAGCACCGGTAGAAGTACCAGAAGCCTTAACACCAGAGATAGTCTGGCCAGCAACAGTACCAGAAGCGCTATCCTTATAAGCAAGAGCCTTGAGTCCAAGAGCAGTCTGGAGCTCAGCAACAGTAATGTTATGGTCGAGCTTAATAGTAGCAATAGTAGTGCTGGTAGGGACATAACCAGAAAGGCTTACCTTAGTATTACCAATTGCTTCCCATGCGTAGGTATAGGCATCCTGTTCACCAGAGCGAATGGTGATATACTCAATGTAGCTACCTGCGGCAGCGTCTGCGGAAGGAACTAGGTAAATCTTGTACATGGTAGCTGCGCTAGCAGCGACAGAAGGACCAGCTGCGGCAGTGCCATCAGGATCGATTACAACATCAAAGCTGTGGATCTGACCAACCTGGGAATCAACATAAGCCTTAACGACAGAAGCGTCAACGAGACCCTCGCCGGAAATATTCTCAGCAACAGCCTTCCAAGCAGCAGCGCCAAGAGCTTCAACAGCATGACCACCAAGGAGAGTAGTAATATTCTCGCGGGCAGCAGCATCCTTAAGGTCATAAATTACGCCGCCAACTTTAATCTTAGAAAGAAGAGCATTAGCCATAATAAAATTCCTCCATTATAATTTAGTCAAAGATAACTGTTTCATTATCTTCATCTACTTTTGCTTCGACTTTTTTGTTTAACTCATTGGTAATAGATTTCTGTGTCATAGTACCATCAACATTAACACCAGTATTATTATAAAGCTTCATAATACCAGCTACATCAACGGTGGCTTGAGGAATATCTACACCGACTTTGTTAAACACGCCGTCTAAATAATAGTAGACATTATTTAGATTACGTTTGTCAATATAAAACTTATTTTCAATACCGGAAAGTGCTATTGTATGATTTTCATCCGCATAGAACTTACCGTTATAAAAATAACAAATAATAAATAGGCTATTTGCATAACCTTGGTCTTTTAACTACCCGTAAGTAGAAATACCATCGCCTACAACCACGCAAAGTCCTTGTTTTTCAGTATCTACTAAGCAAACCTCACCCTTGTTGGGAATAAAAGTGTCTCTTACTTTTTCGTAATTGTAGTCATAATCGCGACGCAACTTAAGGATAGCTTCAACTCGTTTTACAGCCATAAGTTATCCTCCTTATACAGGGGCAGGAGCGCCGCCAGCGTCCAGAATGATAGTGTCTTCTTCACTAATAAAT
>CAVGTO010000129.1:0-6418 GCA_963631865.1 Eggerthellaceae bacterium | reverse complement strand
GATGATATTTTAAGATATTTAGACAATTTGGATGATTGTCTGCGGATTTTCACCTCCCTACTTTCTCTCGGTATAAGGTAAGCAACTTGGCATAGAAAATCAGCCGCATCTCAGTGGACTTAAATCATAGTGCAAAATCAAAGGACTAAAATCCAAATAGCGATGTAATAGTAACTGCGCACTGCGAACTGTGCACTGAAAAGACGCCTGCCGCTTCCCAAGTCTGAACCTCGGAAAAGCAACAGGCGGAATATATGAAAACTGTTAACTGCTAACTGTTAGCTGACTATCCTTCTTCTAAACTCACTAATAGTGATAGCCGTGGCTGTGCCAACATTGAGCGACTCGCTGGTGATCTGCCCACTGGGGAAACTTGGTATGAAGAGCTTGCGTGTGACGAAGCCGCTAAGGCGAGCGTCTATGCCATGCCCCTCGTTGCCCATAAGTATTATGCCGCCCTTGGGCAACGTCTCCTTATATATATTCTCACCTTCGAGATACGTTCCGAAGACTTGTGCCGCGCCGTCTCCTTTTTCTACATTGCTGCGCAACCACGTTGACAAGTCAGTATAGCTTACTCGCACTCGTGCCAAAGCACCCATGGTAGCCTGCACAGCCTTAGGCCCGTAAGCGTCAGCGCATTGCGACGAGCAAACAATGTCCGTCACGCCAAACCAGTCCGCCGTACGGATTATGGTTCCAAGGTTGCCCGGGTCCTGAATACCATCAAGAGCCAAGATAAGTCGGTCGCCCTCTGTCTCGGGCAATGCGCACGCCGGCTTGCGGAATATGGCAATAATCTCGTTCCTTGTCTGTAGCGAAGAGACCTCTGCAATCTCCTCAGCTTCGGCTACTACGGTCTCAACTCCTGCCACCGCTAAGCCAAGCTCGCGGAGTCTCTCTTCCGTGCCTGCGATATATGTGGCGGCGAGTCCGCCGCGCAACAGGTCACCTACAGTCTTGCGGCCTTCGGCAATGAAGAGTCCCTCCGTGTCGCGCTTCTTTTTCTGTTCGAGGGCGCGGAACATTTTCCGTTTATTCTGGCTTATCATGCTTATTCGTATCTTTTCTGAACTTTTATGTCCGCTAAGTTACGTTGAAATTTCTGTATCTTCGCATCTCGTACGCTTTTTAGCCGCAGTGGGGCGTCTTTTGCCCTTTGCCGTGCCGATTGCGTGGCTCGACGAGAGAAGGTGAAAATATGTCGAGCCTTATGCTGAGGGCGATGGCCCGTTTTCTGCCGACCTTAAGATCCTAATGAGTCTCTTGACCTATATATATAAGGCTGTGAGGGCAAAACAGAGGATTGTGAGCCGCAAATTGTCAACCGTCAATTGCTGTTTGTTGTTCTCTTTGTTCTTCCTTGTCTCTTGCTCTGTGACCCGCCGTGTGCCTGACGACCAGCTGCTTCTCGACCGCGTGAACATAGCGGGCGACATTGGTGGCGTGTCAGAGTCTGAGTTTAGAAGCTATGCCCGCCAGCAACCTAATAATCGTCTTTTCGGACTTTGGCGTACCAGTCTGTGCTTCTATTCTCTGGTTGGCGACTCTGCCCGAACACGTTTCGGCCGTTGGATGGAACGTGTAGGTCAGGAACCTGTGCTCTACGATTCCGCACTAACAGCCAAGACTTCAGAGCAGTTGAAACTCTACCTTTTCTCAAAAGGTTATTACGATGCCGTAGTCTCCGATACCATGATAGTGACTCGCCGCAAACGGTGTGAGGTGACGTACAATGTCAATGCTGGAAAGGTTTATCGGATTAACAACATTTCGTATGACGTTCCGTCCGGCGACGTTGGCAACATTGTCCTTGCTGATTCTGTAAACTCTTTGTTTTCGGTTGGTGACCCTTTCGACTCCGACGTGCTCGAGTTGGAGCGCCGCCGCATAACGCGCAATGTGCGAGAGCATGGTTATTACTCTTTCGGAAAGGACTACATCATTTATAGGTATACCAAGTATTCTGGTGAGTCAGTTTCGCCGGATTTGGATCATACCGTGAACTGTACCGTTGTGGTCTCAAGCGCGTTCGGTGGCAATGGCGGCTCTGTGCCTATGCCACACCGCCGTGCCGTTGTTGATAGTCTGACTTTCGTCGTCACGAATGTCCGTCGGGCTTTGTCGGGCGATACGGCTCGCGTTTCTGCTGGGTCGGAAGGAGCTATGGTGGTCGACTCCAATATCGTCATGCGCTACCAAGGTGAGCGTTCGCCATTCAAGCGTACGCTTATGAAGAGCTCGAGTTTCGTTGTCCCTGGCAGTTACTTCCGCCCCTCCGATAGTGAACTTATGCGCAGTCGCCTTGCGTCGCTCAAGGCTTTTCGTCAGGCAACGGTAGCCTATGAGGATTGCGATTCTGTTGGCAGCGCCGACTCCATTGTCCACCTCAAGTGCGTCACGACTCTCGATATGGCGCCCAAGCAGAGCTTCGGTTTCGACGTGGAGGGTACGAACTCGTCTGGTAACCTTGGTGCGGCCGTCAATGTGCGTTATACCCATGCCAATGTCTTTCGCGGAGCCGAGTCGCTATCCGTCAAAGGTCGTCTCGCTACGCAACATCAGACGGCTGTGGGTGGCAAGGAGGATTTCTACACATTCGAGACTGGCATCGAGACCACGCTGACGTATCCTTTTATGATGTTTCCTGGCTCGTCTCTCCATTTCTATAAGCATCATAACCCCAAGACTCTCTTCTCCGTCTCTTTCGACTACCAGAGGCGACCTGAGTTTACCCGCCATGTCTTCGCCACACGCATGACTTACAATTGGCGTGGCTCGGTCTACTCAACTCATAGCCTGACACCAATCGAGTTCAATGTGGTCTCAATTCCCATCATCGACCCGACTTTCGCTCGCTATATCGACGGCTCTTATCTCCAATATTCATACACCGACCACTTTATCATGTCGCTCGGCTACCAGTTCGCTTTCAATCAGCAGACTGTCCAGCGCAACCAGAGCGGCGTCTACCTGCGCTTCGGTGTCGAGACGGCGGGCAACGTGCTCGGCCTCCTCACCAAGAGGCAGAATCCTGCCGAGGACTTTAAGAAGATCTGGAATATCCGTTATGCGCAGTACGTCAAGACCGAGGTCGAGTTCCGCTATCAGGCGGCTGACTTTTGGGACAATATGTATGTGGCACGCGTCTTCGCCGGCGTTGGCGTCCCGTATGGCAACTCTGTTATGTTGCCCTATGAGAAGAGTTTCTTCGTAGGTGGTGCGAACTCTATCCGCGCATGGCCTGTGCGTGGTCTCGGTCCGGGCTCCAAAGTACCCGACTCGGCTCTCCGTTACCATAATCAGACGGGCGATATTCGCATTGAGGCCAATGCCGAGTATCGTTTCAATATAATATCGATTCTCGAGGGGGCCGCTTTTGTCGATGCCGGCAATATTTGGGCTCTCAATCGCCATTACAATTCGCCTGAGGCCGTCTTCACGTCGGAGTTCTACAAGCAAATAGCTCTTGGCGCAGGTCTCGGCCTTCGCCTCAATTTCAACTATTTCATCTTCCGTGTCGATGCTGGCTACAAGTTGCGCGACCCGGCTGCTGAAGATAAATGGGTTGTCCGCCAGAGGTTCGACCCTGGCGAGATATCTTGGAATTTCGCCATCGGTTATCCGTTCTGATTTCCTTATGGCTCCCGTTTTTGGTATGTTTTTTGTTTCATCGCTGTGTGTATGATAGCATTCTTTTCCATCTCTTTTCCCCCTGTCCGCCATGTGAGAGTTGACGTGGCGATCAGTGTTGCGCTTAGGCGTGTGTTTTGCCTCTTTGTTTTGTGCGCCTTGACGTTCGTCAGTGCCGTGGCTCAGTGCTCACTCAGCGGACGTGTTGTAGATAGTGCGGACGGTCGGGGCATTCCTGGCGCTTCCGTTGCCGTTATGAAGGTGGATAAATTGGTGCGCGGCGTGGCTACTAGTGCTACTGGCGATTTCTCTGTTGATACTCTTGCTGCGGGCGACTATTCTGTGCGTATATCTTTTATCGGGTATGAAGTTTTCGAGAAGAAGGTATCTCTCGTCAAAGGTCAGTCTCTAAGGCTCGGGCGGATAAAGCTCTCGGGCGGAGATACGCAGATTGATGAGGTCAATGTTGTGCAGACCGTTCAGCGTCAGGAGCAGCGTGGGGATACTACTGTCTTCAATGCTGCGGCTTTCAAGGTTAACCCCGATGCCACAACAGAGGACCTCCTTCGCAAGATGCCTGGCATGCAGGTCAAGGATGGTCAGGTGACCCACGGTGGCGAGACTGTCAAGAAAGTGCTCGTGGATGGCAAGGAGTTCTTTGGCTCCGATCCTTCCGTCGCTCTCAAGAATATCGATGCCAGTATGGTGGATAAGATTGAGGTTTTCGACAAGCAGAGCGACCAAGCGGAGTTCACTGGTTTCTCCGATGGTAATGAGCAGCGTACACTCAATATCCTGACTAAGATGGGTGTCAAGTCCGGTTGCTTTGGCCGCATTTATGGTGGCTATGGCACGGATAAGCATTATGAGGCGGGTGGCAATGCCAATTATTTCCGTGGTGACCACCGCATTACGGCCCTTGCGTCGCTCAATAATGTCAATTCCCGTGATGGCTTCGGTCGATCTGGAGGTGGCGGTAGCGATGGATTGACCACTGCTGGCAATGCCGGTGTAAACTATAGTTTCGAGAAGGAGAACGCTTTCCGCATAGAGGCCAATTATTTTTTCGACCACAAGAAGAACGAGAAGGAAAACTCTATCGAACAGGAGTATTTCCAAACCGAAGGGCAAGATAGCCTCCACGTCTACCGAAGCGAGAGCGAAAGCCAAAGCCGAAATAATAACCATAGGATTGACATGCGCCTGAAGTGGACCATCAATCCAAACAACTCCCTCTCTTTCGATCCCAACTGGAGTTGGAGTGGCAGCAACACCGAGAGTTCTGACATGGGTCTCGACCTCCGCGATTCCATTGCCTACCAATCTACGCAGCAACTTTCCGACTCTCACTCTACGAGCTACTCTCTTGGTGCCAATCTGACTTGGCGCCACAAGTTCGATGTGCCCCGCCGCACCATTTCTCTCGGTGCTTCGGTTTCCCATAGTAAGTCCACTTCCAATGGCTCGTCAGAGAATCTCCGCTCAAGTCAGCGGGGTGGGGAAGATGTAGTTGCCGATGGTGATTTGACAGATGATGATTCTGACAGTGCCGACGGCTCTTCTTCTCCTTCAGGGTCGGACGATAATGACACCTCGACTCCACCCGATAAACTTGAAGGTGGCGATACTCTGTCTCCCGAAGGTAACACGATGAGCACTCTAGCCACGGCCCAGCAGTCCGACAACGATAGCCATTCCCTTGGCCTCACGGCCCGACTTATGTATACAGAGCCCATTGGCGACAACTTTGCTCTGCAGGTCAATTACTCGCCATCTTATTCTCTCAGTTCAAACGATAAGCGAGTGAGCGCCGACAGTGTATCCGTTGCCTCCAACCTCTCAGGTGTCACTTTCTCAGACTACCGTTTCTCGCCTCTCTTGAGCAATAAGAAAGAGAGTCGTTACCTCATCCACCGTGCGGGTGTTGGTCTCCGTGCTTTCCAAGGCAAGAGTTTCAAGGCCTCGGTGGGGCTCGATGTGCAGAAGTCGATTCTCCGTGGCGAGCAGTCCTACCCATATGAGTTCACCACCGACCGCTCCTTCTTCTCGCTCATGCCCTCGGCCGAGGTCTCGGTATCTGCCGACCGACGTTTCAATCTGCGTTTTAAGTATCGCACCAGTTCGAGTGCCCCGAGCATCAGCCAGTTGCAAAATGTTGTGGATGTGTCCAATATCCGTCGTTATTCAGCTGGCAATCCCGACCTTGCTCAGAGTACGACTCATCAGTTGAGTCTCCATATTGCGGCCAATAATCCCGAGACGAGCCGTTTCTTCTTCGTTATGTCCAGTGTTTCGATTACTAAGGATTATGTTGGTACGTCTACTGCGATTGCTTCCGCCGATTCCACTGTGGCCGAGGGGATTGTCCTCCCTTCGGGCACCCAGTTCTCTAAGCCAGTCAACCTCGATGGATATCTCTCAGCGCAGGCTAATATGACGTTCTCGACTCCTGTCAAATGGCTCGCCAGCAATGTCTCCGTCTCTCTTGGCACTAATTTCCAAAAGACGCCGAGCCTCTATAATGGCGTGTCGCTAACCAACCGTACGTATTCAGTAAATGGCGGCCTCAACATAGGCAGCAGCATATCGGAAAACATTGATTTCAATGTATCTTACAACCCGTCTTATAATATAGTATCAAGCTCTCAGACCGCAGCGTCCAACTACAACTACTATCGCCACTCGCTGCGGGCCGACCTCAATACGCTCTTCATTAATCAGCATCTCGTCTTCAACACGTCGCTCGCCCACAACTATTCTAATGGCATGGGCGACGGATTCGATG
>CAVGTO010000128.1:0-6476 GCA_963631865.1 Eggerthellaceae bacterium | reverse complement strand
GCCCAGAACCGTGGCGTGATCCGCCGCGCAGGCCATACCGAGGCTGCAATTGATTTGGCTCGTCTCGCTGGCCTCCAGCCTGCGGCTGCCCTCATCGAGATTATGAATGAGGACGGTACTATGGCTCGCCTCCCGCAGCTACGTGAGGTTGCCAAGGCCAACAATATGAAGCTTATCTCTATCAAGGATCTCATTGCTTATCGTCTTAAGACCGAGACACTTGTGACTCGTGGCAGCGAGGTTCACCTCCCCACTCAATATGGCGATTTCCGTCTCATTCCTTTCCGCCAGCAGAGCAATGGTAAGGAGCACATTGCTCTCATTAAGGGTGAGTGGAAGGCCGATGAGCCAATCCTTGTGCGCGTACATTCCTCTTGCATGACAGGTGACATCTTCGGTTCTATGCGTTGTGAGTGCGGTGAACAGTTGCATAAGGCAATGGAGACGATCGATAAGGAGGGCAAAGGCGTTGTTATCTATCTCAATCAGGAGGGTCGTGGCATCGGTCTCATGGCTAAGATTGAGGCCTATAAACTCCAAGAGCAGGGTATGGATACCGTCGATGCCAATGTGCATCTCGGCTTTGACCCCGACGAGCGTGATTATGGTGTCGGTGCATCAATCCTCAAGGAACTCGGTGTCCATCGTATGCGATTAATGACGAATAACCCCGTCAAACGTGTCGGGTTGGAGTCTTATGGACTCGAGATCGTCGAGAATGTACCTATCGAGATTAAGCCCAACCCTTATAATGAGTATTATATGCACACCAAGAAGGTGCGTATGGGGCATAACCTCAATCTCGTAAAATAAGGAATTGCCTTATAAATCTATCTGGGCGCAGCAGGCTTCAATCCTGTTGCGCCTTTTTTGTCTTCTTGCTATATCATAATTCTGGAGTATTATATCGATTTTTTGGAGAAAATAGTGATTAATAAATCTAAAGGTGTAACTTTGCACCAATAAATCATTAAATTCTTCCAAAAGTGAAGCGATTTCTACTCGCTGTTTGTCTCTCGGCAGTGTGCCTGACAACAGCAATGGCAGGTGGACTGCTGACCAACACCAATCAGAATGTGGCGTTCCTCCGCAATCCGTGCCGCGACGCGTCTATTGGCATCGATGGCGTATACAGCAATCCTGCTGGCGTGATCTTTCTTCCCGAAGGTTTCCATCTTTCGCTCAATATCCAGAGTGCGCACCAAAGGCGTACTGTTACGTCTACCTTTGGCGGCTTTGCCTATGGCGTGAACAACAATGGTCAGACGCAAAAGACTTTCGAGGGTGAGGCGCACGCTCCTGTTGTCCCTTCTGTTCAGGCTGCCTATAATAAGGGACGTTGGAGTTGGCAAGCAGGTTTTGCTGTTACAGGTGGTGGTGGCAAATGCATCTTCGATAAGGGTCTCGGCTCTTTTGAGAGCATCGTGTCCCTTTTGCCTATGCTCGGTCAGTCAATGGGGCTCGGGATTACTGGTTATGACTACGACAGTTATCTTAAAGGCCGACAATATTATTTTGGACTTCAACTGGGCTCTGCGTATAAGATTGCGGATAATCTATCTGCCTATGCTGGTGTGCGTCTTACCTACGGCTCTTGCAACTACCACGGATATTTGCGTAACATACAGATTCAGACGGAAGGCTCTCTCGTAAATGCGTCCACATATTTCAATCAACTCTACGAAAAAGCTATTTCGGCATCCGCTCAATGTTCCGATGCTGCAGCCCTCTACCGTGCCAATGGAGACGAGGCGACAGCGCAGAAATATGAGGCGCAAGCAGCGTCTCTTAAGACTCAAGGTGAGACTGCCGGAGCTATGGCAATGGCAACGACAGACGTGACGCTCAACTGCGACCAGACAGGTTTCGGTGCGGCTCCGACAATTGGCATCCACTATCGTGTTTGGCATCTCGATATGGCCGTAAAGTACGATTTCCGTACTCGTATGGAGCTCAAGAACGTCTCCGCCAACAGTGAGAGTGCGGCTAACCTCTCCTCTCTCGCCAAGTTCGCCGATGGCAACAAGATTCGTGAGGACAACCCAGCCCTCTTGACTGCTGGTGTGAGTTGGCAAATCATCAAGCCCCTCCGCTTTGGCATTGGCTATCATCATTTCTTCGATAAGCAAGCAAAGGCCTATGGCGATGCCCAAAAGAAACTCAAAGGCGGTACGAATGAGTATCTTGCTGGGATTGAGTACGATGTCTGCAAACCTCTTATGCTTAGTGTCGGCATCCAAAGCACAAACTATCAGTTTACAGACGACTATATGAACGACATTAGTTTTACTACCAGTTCATATACCATTGGCTGTGGTGCTTGCGTCCGAGTCTCAGAACGCATCAAGATTAATGTCGCCTATTTCCAAACGAACTACCAGACATACGACAAGGTTACCACCGACTATGGCAACATCTCGTCTCTCATCAATAGCCTCACAAATAGCCAAATGGGTACGTCGCTCGTCCAAGCGGGCTCTCTTGCTGGCTCTGATTCTTTCACTCGTACCAACAAGACCTTCGGCATAGGCATCGATTTCAGCTTTTAGGCAATAGTTATTCCTCTAATCTTGCCATTTTGGAAGACTAAGCGGAAAAATATTTAGTGTTTAGTAGATATTTATTGGTGGTGTGTCAACCTATGGTACAACATACGGGTTACTTTGTTACTATTGCTGGGGTTTCGTAAGTTGTGTATCGTGCAGTTGCGCATTATCCTGTAACAAGTGAACAACTTGACCTTTTGCTGAAATATGTTTTTTCGAAGTACCGTTTCCAAATTGTAGGTGGCGTTAATGAGGGCGAGTTTTCCGAGCGTCAACAGCGCAAATTGGTGAAACGTTTTCAAGAAGCGTATGAAGAAGTTCGTGAAAATCAAGCCGAGATAGCTACTAAGGAAGACGACTTATCCGATTTCTAAGTTATCCTAATCTGTGATTTTTATACGGTGGTGAGGTCTCATTCCTTGCCACCGTTTTTTCCGTGTTGATTATCATCCGAATTCCTGTAATTCTAAATTCTGATTAATTCTTCCCATAAAAACAAATATCCCCGAGGCTGTCGAAAACAGACTGCCTCGGGGATAAATATTTGATAGTCTACTTGCGTAGCACTACTCGTTGTCGTTGTGACGCGGAGCACGGTCTCCATCGCGGCGGGGACCGTGACCACCATCGCGGCGAGGACCCCTGTCGCCACCCTCACGACGCGGACGCTCGGGGCGCTCTACGTAGCCTTCGGGTTTCGGAACAAGGTCCTTACGGCTGAGGCGCATCTTGCCAGTCTTGGGGTCAATCTCCTTGAGGAGAACCTCGATCTCGTCACCCTCCTTGCAGAAGTCGTTGGGGTCCTCGATGCGCTTCCAATCCATCTCAGAAACGTGGAGGAGACCGTCCTTGCCAGGAAGAATCTCTACGAATGCACCGAAGGTGGTGATAGTCTTCACCTTGCCCTTGTAGGTCTGTCCGACCTCGGGAACAGCGATGATAGCCTTGATACGAGCGACAGCTGCGTCGATGCTATCCTTGTTGGCTGCTGCGATAGATGCGATGCCACGGTTGTTGTCCTCGTCGATGCTGATGGTTGCACCGGAGGTAGCCTGAATGTCCTGGATAATTTTGCCGCCCGGGCCGATTACTGCACCAATCATATCCTTCGGGATGTCGATGGTGACGATTCGTGGAGCGTGAGGCTTGTAGTCCTCGCGAGGCTCGGGGAGCTCCTCGAGCATGCAGTTGAGGATGTGGAGACGACCAGCCTTGGCCTGTGCGAGTGCCTTTGCGAGAACCTCGTACTTGAGGCCGTCAACCTTGATATCCATCTGGGTGGCGGTGATGCCGTCCTTGGTGCCAGTGACCTTGAAGTCCATATCGCCGAGGTGGTCCTCGTCGCCGAGGATATCAGAGAGGACGCAATACTTGTCGCTCTCGGTGTCGGTGATAAGACCCATTGCGATGCCGGCAACAGGCTTCTTGATCTTGACGCCTGCATCCATAAGGGCGAGGCAGCCTGCGCATACGGTAGCCATGGAAGACGAGCCGTTAGACTCAAGGATATCGGATACGACGCGTACAGTATATGGGATGTCCTCGGGAATCATATTCTTGAGGGCGCGCATTGCCAAGTGGCCGTGACCAATCTCACGACGACCTACACCACGGGGCGCCTTGGGGTCGTTGGTCGAGAATGGCGGGAAGTTGTAGTGGAGGAGGAACTTCTCAGAACCCTGGACGGTAGCCTCGTCAACGAGCTTCTCGTCGAGCTTGGTGCCAAGGGTTACGGTTGAGAGGCTCTGAGTCTCGCCACGGGTGAAGAGTGCAGAACCGTGAGGGCCAGGCAGGTAGCCAGCCTCACACCAGATGGGGCGAATCTCGTCGGTACGGCGACCGTCGAGGCGGATTTGCTCGTCGAGGAGGACACGGCGGACTGCGTCGCGCTCTACGTCGTGATAGTAACGGCTGATGAGAGCAGTCGGGATCTCACCTTCGTATCCCTCGGGATAGTTGTTGGCGATGAACTCGTCCTTGATGGCGTCGAAGCGGCGACCACGCTCTGCCTTGTTGGCAATGCGGCTGCGAGCCACATCCTTTGCCTTCTCGTAGCACTGCTCACGGACTTTGGCGCGGAGCTCCTCGTCATTCTCCTCGTGGCAGTACTCGCGCTTGGGCTTGCCAATTTTCTCGCGGAGCTCAATCTGAGCCTGGCACTGTTTCTTGATGGCCTCATGAGCGAACTTGAGAGCCTCGAGCATATCATCCTCGGAGACCTCTTTCATCTCGCCCTCGACCATGTTGATGTCGTTCATCGAAGCGGCCACCATAATGTCGAGGTCGGCGCGCTCAAGGTCCTTAGACGAAGGATTGATGCAGAGCTTGCCGTCGATGCGTGCTACGCGAACCTCAGAGATAGGACCATTCCAAGGAATGTCGGAAATCACCATGGCTGCCGAAGCTGCGAGACCCGCAAGGCTGTCGGGCATAACGTTCTCGTCGGCCGAGAAGAGGGTTATGTTTACGAAAGTGTCTGCGTGGTAGTTGTCGGGGAAGAGTGGACGGAGTGCGCGGTCTACAAGGCGGGCGATCAGAATCTCATAGTCCGATGCGCGTCCCTCGCGACGGGTGAAACCGCCAGGGAAACGACCCGCGGAGGCGAACTTCTCCTTATACTCAACCGTGAGGGGCATAAAGTCGGTGTCCGGCTTTGCCTCAGTTGCGCTCGTAACAGCTGCGAGCAGGTATGTGCCGCCGCACTTGACCATAACGGAGCCGTCTGCCTGCTTGGCAAGCTTGCCGGTCTCTATGGTTATAGTCCTGCCGTCGCCAAGGTCGATGACCTGTTCTATTGGCGTGGGTTTTACCATAATCTACTTATCTTATTTTTGTCCTATTTAATCTTCCGCAAAGATATTCTCAATATATGAGAAATGAAAATTATTTAACACCTTACAGCACACATAAACACGGTCTGTCCGGGCTATGTGCGTAGGCTGTGTTAGAGCTCGATGATGTTGTTCTTAATGCCGAATCGGATGATGTCGACCGTAGTCTTGAGGTTCAACTTCTGCATTATGTGGTTCTTATGGCTCTCTACGGTGCGGACACTAAGGAATAGCTTGTCGGCTATGTCCTTGTTGCTCATGTTGCTGCCCCAAAGTTTGAGGATCTCAATCTGGCGCGAGCTGAGCATGTCGATGTCGGGCTCCGTCTTGGCTCCCTTGTCCGCATCGCTAGCGACGACGCCGTCCACGTATTTATCCACAAGGACGTCGGTCACCTGCTTGCTGAAGTACTCAAATCCATTGCGCACGGTGAGTATGGCCTGCACAAGCTCCTGCTTGTTGGCCGAGGGGGCGAGTATGCCTTTAGCTCCGTTCTTTATGGCGAGAGTCACAGCTTGCGCGGTGGGGTCCATGAGGAGGACTATGCATCTGAGGCGCTCGAAGCGTTGCGTTACCTGCTTGACGAATTCCAATGGCTCGTCCTCGCCGTGGTGAGCGCACGCAAGTACGATGTTCACACCGTCGGTCTTTATGGTGCCTGCGGCGATGGCGACATCAATGTTGACCTCTTCAGTCTCGAAATCTTCGTATGCCTCGCCAATGTAACGCGTCAGCGATTCGCGTAGCAACGGGTGACTGTCGTATACGCCTATCTTTATCATTTTGCTGTCTGTTAGTCTGGTCTTTTGTAAAACTCCGCCTTCGCACGGATTTATCCGCCAAATTTAGATAAAAAATCTTCCTTTGTCAACCTTTGTCGGTGTCCTTGCGCTCTTTATGCTCTTTGGTAGTATGGATTTATAGTGACCTTCGCGGAAGTTGACGACCAGTTTTTCCTCTGTGTGGGCATTTTATCGATGCTAAATATCCATTACACCCCTCTCTAGTTTTGCTATACTTGCAATTTGAGTTATATTTGCAACTGATATTTATAGTAATTAGAGTTTCGATTATGCAGGAGAAGATAGTGATCCTGGAC
>CAVGTO010000127.1:0-6502 GCA_963631865.1 Eggerthellaceae bacterium | reverse complement strand
CCATTGGAAATTCCGCGAATACCTAAGCGGATTCAACGGGTCGGCGGGCACCCTCGTGGTGACCAAGAACCACGCTGGCCTGTGGACGGACTCGCGTTACTTCATCCAAGCGGAGAAGCAGTTGCGCGGCACGTGCATCGAGTTGCACAAGATGTTCATGCCCGGGGTACCAGATTACGTAACGTACCTCACCTATCTGCTGCCGTCGGGCAGCACAGTTGGCGTAGACGGATTTACGATGACACTGACGGAGTACCGCAACCTGAAGCATAAGTTGGGCAACTTTGGCATCGAAATGAACATCAAACTGGACTTTGCTTCCGAGATATTCATGCAACGTCCTGAGCTTCCAGCCGATGAGGTATGGCTTGTCCCGAAAAAGTATGAAGGCCTCACGAGGCAGGAGAAGGTGGCCGCAGTGCGCGAAGAGATGAAACGTCTTGGCGCAACGCATTACCTTGTATCGGCACTCGACGACGTGGCATGGGTGACCAATATGCGTTGCTCGGACGTAGAGTTCAATCCTGTCTTCTATGCTTATATGGTGATAACGATGGACGAGGAGCACCTCTACATTGACCCACACAAGATCACTAAGGAGATAAGCAAGCAGCTTGAGGCAGAAGGGTTAACGCTCTCACTCTACGAGCATTACGAGCGTAATCTTGGCAACATTCCTGCAAATGCAAGGGTTTACTTCGACCCCGACCAGTTAAACTCCCGATGCGCACAGGCATTGCCCGCTGAATGCATCAAGATTGAAGGACGCAGCATAATTACTCATCAGAAGGCTATAAAGACGGACTTCGAGATACAGAACTTCAAGAATGCCCACGTGCGCGACGGAGTGGCTCTCGTAAAGTTCGCACGTTGGATGCTGGAGAACGTAGGCAAGGCACGCATGACGGAAATGAGCCTCTGCGAGAGGCTGACGGCAGAGAGGGCAAAGCAGGACCTCTACATATCGGACTCCTTCGGTACCATAATGGGTTATGGCTCTAATGGCGCCATCGTCCATTACGAGCCGACAATTGAGAGCAGTGCGGAAGTAGAGCCTCATGGACTCTTGCTCATTGACTCAGGCGGCCAGTATATGGATGGAACGACGGACATCACCCGCACGTTCGCCATGGGGCCCATAACAGACAAAGAGAAATTACACTACACGCTGACGCTAAAGGGCACTATCGGATTGGCAATGAGCATATTCCCCGAAGGCACAAGGGGCACTCAGCTCGACACTTTCTGCCGACAAGCCATGTGGCGTTACGGCATTGACTACGGACACGGATCGGGCCACGGCGTCGGCTATTGCCTTAACGTACACGAGGCGCCACAGAACCTGAGCAAAAAGCCCATCGACGTGGCAATCGAGAAAGGCATGGTGACATCGGACGAGCCTGGCATCTACGTCGAAGGGAGTCATGGTTGCAGAGTGGAGAACTTAACTGTGTGCGTAGAGGCGAAGAAGACATCTTTCGGCACGTTCCTTTGCTTCGAGACAATAACCATGTTCCCTATAGACACAACTCCCATCATTGTGGATATGCTTACGCCACAAGAGCTAAAGTGGCTGAACGACTATCACAAGCAAGTGTATGACACACTCTCGCCCCATTTGGACGGAAATGACCTCAAGTGGTTGCGACAGGCTACTTTGCCCATAGGAGAGTAAAGGGGGGAGAGAGGTTTATGACGCTGGACGAGATAGACATAAAAATCTTGCGGCTGTTGCAGGAGAATTCACGGCTCACCGTGAAGGAACTTGCGGCGCAGGTGAACTTGTCGCCAACACCGACATTCGAGCGGCAGAAAAGGCTGGAGCGCGAAGGCTACATAAAGAGTTATTCGGCTGTGGTTGACCACCATAAGATGGGCAACAGCGTGATTGTGCTATGCAACATCAGGCTAAAGCAGCA
The DNA here is from genome assembly GCA_963631865.1 of Eggerthellaceae bacterium. Taxonomy (GTDB): domain Bacteria; phylum Bacteroidota; class Bacteroidia; order Bacteroidales; family Marinilabiliaceae; genus W3P20-009. Next base: position 4,583 of record CAVGTO010000127.1, on the reverse strand, counting down.
CACACACGACCTGATACAGCAGTTTATGGACACAGTGCAGAAGATAGACCAGATAACGGAGTGCTACAACACCACTGGCGACTTCGACTTCCAGATAAAAGTCTACGCACGCGACATGCAAGCCTACCAGGACTTTATGTTGAACACACTCGGTAATATCGACTGCATTGGCACGCTCAACAGCATCATTGTGATTGGCGAGATAAAGGACTCGCACATCATTCCCGTAGCGGAGTAAGACTTACAAAAACAGTAATAAAAAAGATATCCCGCCAACTAAGCAATCTGACAAGACTCCATTAGTTGGCGGGAATTTTTATGTTCTAAAAGTTTATCGCGAAAGAGGAGCCAATGGCCAACATGCTGATGTGCTCGGCACTGCCTGAACTATGAGGAGGAAGGAGATTATAATCCGTAAAGAGGCGAAGCGAATAGTGGCTTGTGGTGCGGAACGTAAGGTTGACACCAGCATTGTATGAGACACCCGAAGAAGGGGGAATTTGGTTGCCGAGAAGCGTAAAACGCGGGTAGTGGGTTGCGCCCACTGTTAGTTTTCCTCCTATGAGGAAACGCGGGATAATGGGGTACGAGAGGTAGAGACCTGCGGCGGCTTGACGGCAGTAGAGCATATTACTTTCGGCCTCAGTATCGTTGACAATTACACGGGTATTAGTAATGGTAAAATGAGAACCTATACCAATATAAGGATTGAAGAAATAGGCACCTTCAAGGCCAGACGTGGAGCCAGAGCTCGTCTCGAAAGCATTACCATCGTCGATATCATACTTGCTTATAGGAGTATTAATAGCCACATATAACGCAAAGAAAGACGGCCTGTCGGACGCCGATATTGGGTCGTCTGGTGAAGGCGGGACAAGCAGACCTCTGTCTTTAAAAATAAGGTCGGAGAAGAGGTACGCCACGTTTGTGGTAATAACACCGACGCCAGCACCCGTGAGGACATCCGAAAGCCAATGGCGATTGTTGGCCATACGCATAAGACCTGTAGCGGTAGCTACAGAATATGCACCTATGCCGATAAACGGACTCTTATGGCCATACTCACGAGTCAGAAGCGTGGCACTCATAAAAGCCGTAGCAGTGTGGCCAGAAGGGAAAGAATTCGCGCTCGAACCATCTGGGCGCATAATCTTTGTGGAGTACTTAAAGGCAGAGACAGTACCAGTCATAAGGCCATGGGCGAAAGCCGATGAGACAAGCATGCGTCCCCAAGAACTGCGGCTCCGTACACCCGCCGCCTTCATACCAAACATCACGGCCATAGGTGCATATTGCAAATAATTGTCGGCCGTGTTCTTAAACTGCGGTAGATACGTGTTTCTGAGATGGCGAAAACGTTTATCCTGATCCTGGACTGCAAAACCCTCGGCAATAAGAGGAACGCCGACGGCTAAGGTTCGGAAAGCTTTCGAGGATATGAAACGTCCGAAACGGGATTCGGAGACAAAAACGGAATCTCTTTCGGGGTTGGAATATTGCGCACAGGCAAAAGTGGCTTTTAGGCAAAAGACGGCTATGAGAATAAGTCTTTTGCCAAGCGAGTCTTTTCTGCTAAGCATAAGGATAGCTTCCAATAAAAAAAGATTCCCTGCTATTTCCAAATCATGACGATACTGCCACATGTAATGAGCAAAGCACCGATTATAACACGTGGAGTGGCAGGCTCTCGAAGGAAGATAAAACTCAGTATGATGGTTATGACGACGCTCAACTTATCGACAGGAGCAACACGGCTAACGTCACCACATTGGAGAGCCTTGAAGTAGAAGAGCCAAGAAAGACCAGTGGCGATACCCGAGAGAATGAGGAACGTCCACGTAACGCCACCTATGGCACGAATTTGGCCTGTATGGTGACCGAACAGAGCGATGCCCCACGTAATGACAAGGATTATAGATGTGCGGATAGCCGTGGCGAGATCGGAATCAATATCCTTGACACCGACCTTGGCAAAGATGGCAGTAAGCGCCGCGAAGAGCGCGGACAGCAAGGCGTAGTACTTCCACATAATGAGCGTGAATTTGTATATGAAATGCTAGTTAAGTGATTGCAGACGGTTCTCCTCATACCACTGCATCACTCGGAGGGTGTTTGTCGTGGTATCATCTACAGATATAGGGTTGCCGTTGGCATCGTACTTGAAGACCGTGAATTCAACTAGCAAGTGCAATTTAAAGAAATAGCTTCATAAAAGCACTCGTACGGCGATCTAAAGTTCAATTTCTTTCTAGGCCGGTTGTTTATCTTCATTTGGATCTTGGTCACTTTCTGATGACTGACATGGTCGAAAGCGTCGGACTTTTTGATGTATTGCCTGATAAGCCCGTTAGCGTTCTCTATCCCGCCTTTCTGCCATGAAGAGTAAGGGTCGGCAAAGAATATGGGCACGCCAAGTTTTTGACTGATAACCTCGTGGCGAGCGAACTCGAGTCCGTTGTCGGTCGTGATGGAGCGAATTTTGCCAATAAAAGGTGTCAGCAAGTGGACGACGGCCTCTGCCAGAGCCTCGGCGTTTTTCCCTTTCGGAAGTTTACGCATGAACAACATGTTCGTGCTGCGCTCGATCAGCGTGACGACAGCCCCTTGATTGCCCTTGCCGACAATCGTGTCCATCTCAAAATCCCCGAAGGTCTTCCCGTTAGCCTCGGGCGGCCTCTCGCTGATACTCACACGGTTCTGTATCCTCGCACCCGCATTGCCCACGGGCCTTTTCCTATGCTTTAGCCTGTGCCGGCAATTCGTGTAGAGGCCGCCGCCCCGCGCCTTGTCCTTCCTGATGATACGGTAGATTGTCTCGTGGGAGATTCGCCTCCCGCTCTTAGCCAAGTATCCAGAAATCTGCTCGGGTGACCATTGCTCAAAAATGAGCATCATCTCCACCTCCTCCCTTAAGTCATCACTTATGGCACGGTTCCCGTGGGCCCTTCGTTTCTTATAATTAGCATTTATCTGCACCGTCGTCGGGTTGTATACGCCGAGGCTGCCGCTGTTACGCCTTATTTCGCGGGAGATGGTGCTTGGGCTTACATTCAAAGTCTCCGCTATGTCCTTTTTGCTTCTCCCCCTTTTGCAGTAAGACGGAAATGCAGTACCTTTGTTCTGAGGTCAGTTGTGAGTAGTTCATATTCAATGCAAAAATAACTGATCTTGGGGAGACTTCTGTCTCCCTTTTTGTTTTGCATTGCCAGTCGCCCGTCCTCCCTCCGAGCCCAGCCGCCCTACGGGCGGCTGGGCTCGGAGGAAGGACGTTTTTCACAGATTAAATTGCAGTTCTATGTTGAACTTGCATCATATTGATATTGATTCAAATCCTCAAAAGGAAAGTTCTGTAGAGCTGCGCGGCACTTTGTTATATGCATTTCGCCATATGCCGCCATATAGGCATCGAGTACCTTGCCTTCCTCTGAAACAGCAATGCCGCGTTGCGTGTGTTCCCACGGCCTGTTTTTCATATCATTGGGCAGCCTGTTGTAACAACTCTCTATTAATCTCTTTGCGTTTATCATACAATCCTATCATTATCAGGTCTTTCCATATGCCTGCGGTAATTACCGATAGCCACCTCTTTGCTTGCGTTGGCATAGCAATACTCGCAAAGATGCGGGCATGTGTTGTACTGCCCAATGTCTTTACTGTCCGCGCATCCGCAGAATGGTCGTTGCCCCTTGTCCTTGTTGCTCTTTTGTTTTACGGCGTAATATTCCTTGTTGATATTCAGGCTGTCCGCCGGCTCTATGTCGAATAGTGTCTCCCCACGCCTGTGTACTTCTGCGTGGAGGTGCTCCATCAGTTCACGGTCTTCATACGCCAGTCTTATAATTAGGTCGTCGTCAACGCATTTATTGTGCTCAATTCCGTATCCCGAAAGGTCAATCTTCTCTCCGCATGTGGCAAGGGCGCATCCCCATCTTCGCTTCGAATTCATCTCTGCCAATCGGCTGGCAAACTCTCGCATCTGATCCTCTGTCCAATCCAAATATAGAATCCCGTTCTTATCCAAATTAGCCTTAACTTTCTTATATCCAGCAATGTCAGCAAAGCTGAATACAAGTTTCTCCGTATAGCCTGAGAGCTGGTCGCCAATGTTGCGGACTTTCTCAAGCAGGCTGTCTACCGTAATCTTGTCCGTCAAAATCATCGGGTCGAACCGCCACACGACATGCCCCTTGCCAAGTTTCTCTACAAGTTCCTTGAATGTCTTTATCCTGAAGTCGAGTGCCGGCACGCCTTTCTCCAGCCCCTCCTTTTCGTAATCGTTGAGCGTGAACTGTACGTAGCATCCAATCTTCCTCTCTTCCAATTCGTTCAAATGGCGTAGCAGTGGATTTGGATTCTTTGACCAGAATACTATAAAACGCGTTTTCTGATACGATACGTAGGACGGCATCCCGTTAAATGGGTTAGTCCAAACAGAGTACCCAGCCTCCAATCTCTTGAAAAACCAATCTGCGTAGAAGGCTGGCAAATCGGTGGATCTGCTCGCCGACACAATCACAGGGGCGAAAGCTTGTACCTCCGTCCAGTCTGCCAACCTCAACTCTACTTTATTCTTATCGCTTGCC
>CAVGTO010000126.1:0-6578 GCA_963631865.1 Eggerthellaceae bacterium | reverse complement strand
CCTACGACCCTCTGATTAACAGTCAGATGCTCTAACCAACTGAGCTATTGGTGAATGATGCTATCCGCAACCAGTGTTGTTTCCTTCCCGATTGCGAGTGCAAAGGTAGAGCATATTTTCGAACCGCGCAATAGGTTGCCAATATTTTTCTCAAAAAATTTCATTTTGGCATTATCACGGATAATATTGCCATAGAACATACAGATAGTTCACTCTAATTAACTTTAGTTTCGGTGATGCAAACGGTCGCGCAACTAACTTCGCGAAAACCGAACAGTTATACAATTTTAGAACGTAGCCACGTACACCACAAACGCGGAGAATACGCCTAAAACCTCTATTTACAAAAGAACACGCTTGATTAGGAGTCTCGCAGATTCGGCTCTTTGAGGAAGAACAATGAAGAAACTATCGATACTAATACCGACCTACAACCACGACTGCGTTCTGCTCGCAGACACCATAGTTGGCCAGATTGAGGCCACTGGCATCAACGCCGAGGTCATCGTACTCGATGACGGATCGAGCGATATGAACGTGCTTGCCGAGAATGCGAGCATAGAGTCGATGGATTACTGCCGCTATATCGTTTCGCCAATCAACCATGGCATAGCCGTAACGCGCAACCAACTAATTGCGGAGGCCACTGGCGACTACCTCCTCTTTATGGACTCGGACACCTACCCCACAGACGACGACTTCCTAAGCAAATACGCTGATGCGGCTAATGATGCGGATGTGATAGTAGGCGGCATCCTCTACCGCACAGGCGAGGAGACCATTGTCAACCCTCTGCGCCTTAAATATGGCATTCACAAGGAGTGCAAGAGCGTAGAGAAACGCAACAGTCGGCCGCACGCCACTTTCCTCTCCTCCTGTTTCCTTATGAGTCGCGAGGCTGCCGAGAAGGTGCACTTTGACGAAGACTTCGACCGATACGGACATGAAGACACGCTGTTCGGTATCGCTCTTGAAAAAGCCGGACTCAAAGTTTTGCATATCGACGCTCCCGTCTACCACGATAACACCAGCACATCCGAGCAATACCTTTCTAACGTGCGCATAGCCATCCAGAGTCTCAGTATGCATGCCGATAAGTTGCGCGGGTACTCACGCCTCCTGTGGCTCTACGATATTCTGGACCAGTTTCACCTTACAGGCTTCGCATACTCCGTCCTCGGGCGTTTCCGCAGCGCAATGGAGAAGAACCTGACGGGCAAGCACCCGCTTCTGTGCGTTCTTATGCTCTATAAGACTTATTACCTTTGCGGGGTGATGAAACTGTAATTCAGTTAGCAGTTAACAGTTTTCAGTGCTCAGGTCGCTGCTTCCCGTTAGGAGCCCCTAGTGTTATTGGTTTTGCATTGCGCGATGGGAAAGCTATGCTCTGTACGCGCATCAAATTTGCAATTGGTCTTTATGTGCGCTTTTCGCTAACTGGTTTTCTAAATAAAAAAGGGATTGGTGCGTTGTTAATATGCGGACGGATGATGATAATTGATTTTATAAGTCTTCAGCAGAATGCCCCCCTCGGAGGGGTTGATTAACAACATCAACGCTACTTATTAATCCCTTTAAAACATGGCAAGAGTCACTATCACAGAAATTAAGCCATCAAATGAGAGCTATGACATTCTCGACGAACTCCTAGGCAATACAGACTACGCCACAGACGACCATGCCAACGGGCAGCAAGATGCGCCACCGACAATTCGCACTTTCACGTATACCAATAAGTTGCGGCGCACAATCCTCTACGACTTTCTCTCAATGAGAGCGAAGGTGGAAATGAACATTAAGCCATGGGCTCCAGGCTGCCTTTGCGCATCATACCCATGGAGTCTTCTTGATGAGCTGCGCAGAGACCTAAAAGAGATGGAGGGCACCCGCAAAGAGCACACCGAAGATTGGAAGGAGCGCGTAATAGAGACATACGACTACCTGCTCTTCTGGAAAACAACGGATAACTTGGATCGGGAGATCTACGAACTCGAAGAATTCCTGTCTGAGTTGCCATACGAAAAGAGGCATGCCAACTTCGTACTGGAAGACTCGGCTATAATTTATGAGAGGTAGAAGCAAGAACCAACACGACGCAGAAGCCCCGGCACACGATATGTTCGTATGCCGGGGCTTTCTTATGATTATTTCGTGCGATACTACGACTGATTAGATAATCAGCATAGCGTCGCCGTAGGGACCAATACGGTAGCCCTCCTCGATGGCCTTATTGCAAGCATCCATCACACGCTGATAGCCACCGAATGCGCAAACCACCATAAGCATAGTGGAGGCCGAAAGGTGGAAATTGGTGATGAGGGAGGTGGGGACTTGGAAGTCGTAGGGCGGGAAGATGAACTTGTTCGTCCATCCATCGTAGGGAGTGATGTGGCCGAAGGTAGAGAGAGCCGTCTCGAGTGCACGGACTACGGTGGTGCCGACGGCGCAAATTTGACGGTTGGAGTCCTTGGCGCGGTTGATACGGTCAACAGCGTCCTGGAGGATCATCATCTGCTCGGAGTCCATCTTGTGCTTGGTAAGATCCTCAACCTCAACCTCGCGGAAACCACCGAGACCTACATGTAGAGTTACATCGGCAAAGTCGATGCCCTTGATCTCGCAACGCTTATAGAGCTGACGGCTGAAGTGGAGAGCAGCGGTAGGTGAAGCTACGGCACCCTCGACCTTAGCGAAGATGGTCTGATAGTTCTCGGCATCCTCGGGTACGGGCTCACGCTTGATGCAGTCAGGCAGCGGAGTCTGGCCAAGAGAGTAGAGAGCCTCGCGGAACTCCTCCTGAGAGCCCTCGAAGAGGAAACGAAGCGTACGGCCGCGGCTGGTGGTATTGTCGATAACCTCGGCAACCATCGAATTGTCCTCGCCGAAATAGAGCTTGTTGCCAATGCGTATTTTGCGAGCGGGGTCTACAAGGACATCCCACAAGTGCTGCTCATGGTTGAGCTCGCGGAGCAAGAAGACCTCGATGCGAGCGCCAGTCTTCTCCTTGTTGCCATAAAGGCGTGCGGGGAAGACACGGGTATTATTGACAACCATGACATCGCCATCGTCAAAATAGTCGAGGACATCGCGGAACGTCTTATGCTCAATCTCGCCAGTCTTCTTGTGGAGGACCAAGAGTCGCGCATCGTCGCGGTTGACAGTCGGGAACTGCGCAATTTGCTCCTCGGGGTACCTGTATTCGAACTCGGAAAGCTTCATCTTATGTTATGGGTATTTTTTTCTTGTTACTGTGGTTGGCCAAGAGGCCAAACCGTTGCTACGCATTAAGCTGCGTATTTGTTTCTTTGGGCTGAACGGGAGGCTGCTGGCGTATAAGGTCCTCAACTTGCTCCATAGTCATAGCATTGTCCACACGGAACTCACCGACACGGGTACGACGTAGGGCGGCGAGATGAGCACCCGAACCAAGAGCCACACCAAGGTCGCGAGCCAAGGCTCGGATATAGGTGCCCTTGGAGCAAGCCACGCGGAGCACAAGTTCCGCCGTAGGGCACTCAGCCGAAGCAGGCGTGAAACTAAGGACCTCCTCTTCGGAGAGGGTTACGCGACGAGCTTGGAGCTCCACCTCGTCGTGCTTGCCTTTGCGAGCGTATTCGTAGGCTCGGTGGCCATCGACCCTAATTGCCGAGAACGTTGGCGGGACTTGGTCAACCTCGCCAGTGAAAGAGTCACGGAGAACTTGCTCAACGAGTTCACGAGTGACGTGGGCAGCGGGGTACGAGGCGTCAACTTCCGTCTCGCGATCGAAGCTGGGCGTGGTCTGGCCAATGCAGATTGTGGCCACATACTCCTTATCATGATCCATAAGGGTTTGGAGGCCTTTGGTGGCCTTGCCAGTGCAGACAATGATGAGACCCGTGGCAAGGGGATCGAGAGTGCCAGCATGACCCACCTTAATCTTCTTGATGCCGAGGATGCGCTTGAGAAGGAAGCGAATTTTATTTACGGCATCGAAAGAGGTCCAGGTGAGAGGTTTATCTATGAGGAGGCGTTCTCCGGCAATGAAATCCAAAGCTTATGGTTGTTGGGTAGTGAGACGGATGCTAAATCTTACGGCTTAAAGTAATCTTAAGCGAGGAAGATGAGCGAAAGGATGCCAGCGAGGGCGCAATAAATGGCGAAATAGATAAGCTTGCCATTACGGACGATGCTAACCATCCACTTGCAGGCGATGCAGCCGGAGACGAAAGCGGCAAGGAAGCCGAAGAGGAGTGTCAGGGGCGAGATTGTGGAGGCAGCCATGGCCTCGGTGGTGTCGCCAAGAAGCTTGATGCCGTCTAAAAGAGCCTCGCCAAGGATGGGCGGGATGACCATAATGAACGAGAACTGCGCAAGATTCTCCTTCTTATTGCCGAGGATGAGACCAGTGGCAATGGTGGTGCCAGAGCGCGAGAGACCAGGGAGAACGGCCAATGCCTGCGAAAGGCCAATAATAAAAGCGTCTACAGGACCAATCTTCTCCTTCTGACGGGGCTTGGCAAAATATGCGAAAGCGAGGAGAACGGCGGTCACGACAAGCATGATGGACACGATAAGGATGCCCGAGCCAAAGATTTCCTCAACTTTGTCCTTGAAGAAGACGCCAACGACGCCAATAGGAATCATAGAGATAATGATATTGATGGCATAGCGGGTAGCGTCGTTCATCTTGAACTCGAAAAGTCCCTTGAGAATCCACCAAATCTCCTTCCAAAGGATAACGATGGTGGAGAGGACCGTGGCCACGTGGACCACGATGGTGAAAGTGAGGTTTTCCTCGGCATCGACGCCGAGGATATGGGATGCGATGCAGATATGTCCGCTGCTCGAGACGGGCAGATACTCCGTAAGGCCTTGGAGAATGCCGAGGAGAATGGCTTGAAGTGTATCCATACTTAATTTATCTGCTGAGCTTCGCGTCGTCCCGGACCGCATCTCGCAGAGCATAAAACGCGGGCGACGAAAGGACTCAGACAGAGGATTTTATATATCGATTCTAAAACTGTTGGTCTATGTTGTCGGAAAAGCCGACTCAAAAAAAAAGCACTTGCTACTTACAGCAATTGAGTCGCCTTATTTCTTCATTATGGCATAGATCTCGAAGATGAAGCCGGCGAGGACCACGATGGGGGCGAGAGTTATGCGGCGGAAGCTATAGACATCCTCATTGAAGACATTGGGATCGTCGGAGCCGCCACCAGCCATAAGGACGAAGCCGATGATAATGACGACGAGGCCTATGGCGAGGAGCTTGTAATTGGTCATCGAAAGCGGGAACTGCGGGTTGGTATCGTCGCCCGGCAGAGTCTTGACATTTTTGCTAGAGCTATCGAGATTCTCCATTTCTGCTTGTGTTGTAATGTTTGTAATTGGGGAAAAGATATTAGGAGTTTTCGCACGGGTGCGAGGCCCGGACTTTTTGTGGTCTTTTTTTAGACGTAGAGGTCGGCAGTACGGAGGTTGAGGTACTTATTGACCGACCGCGTGGTGGAGACGAGGGTAAGGAGCACGCCAACAAGGAAAACGATGGCGAAGAGCGTGGCCACCGAATAGACGTTGGTGAAGCCGACGACGCCAGGGAGTTCACGTGCCGAGATGAAGATCACGACGGCCAGCATGGCATTGGCCACGAGACCGCCCACGAGGCCTTGGATTACAGCCGAAGCCACAAACGGGCGACGGATGAAGCCGCGGGTTGCGCCTACGAGTTGCATCGTCCTGATAAGGAAACGTTTGCTGTAGACCATGAGGCGCACGGTATTGTTGATGAGCGTGATGGCCACGAGGAGCATGAGGATGGAGAAACCGAGGAGCACGAGAGAAATCTTGCGGACATTCTCGTGGATAAGGTTAACCACATCTTTCTCGAAGTTGACATCGCGGACGGGTTTGTAGGAGCGAAGGGCCTCGGCTTGGGCGCTCATACCCTCCTCGTCGGCGTATTCGGCGAAGAGTTTGACCTCCATTGAGGGGAGGAGAGGGTTCTCATCTAGCATATCGAGGAAGTTTTCCCCGAGATTTTCTTGCATCTCCTTGGCGGCCTCATCCTTATCGATGTAACGGACGGACTTGACTTGTGGCGAGGCGAGGAGTTGCTTCTCAATCTGGCGAATCTCGGCGTCGCGAGTATCCGGAGCGAAAGTCACAGTAAGGCAGAGGTTCTCCTTTACATACGAAGAGACTCGGCTAGCGTTGAGCAAGATGAGCCCAATCATGCCGAGGAGGAAGAGAACCAGCGCGATAGAAATCGTCGTTGTGAAATATGAGCTGCGGAGTTTGCGCGCTGCCGCAGTGCTATTATTGTTTGGCATACAGTCCGTCTACAATGCGGACAAAGTTAGCCATAAAAGAAATTAAAAGGCTTAAAAGTTCGGAGTTTAAAGTTAAAAGGGAGGGAATAGGGGGATATTAGACGTAAATTATCCAGGCAGTGAAAGCGATGAGGATGACGGAGTAGACTGTGCGGGTGTGCTCATTGCGCAAGCGCTGGACAAAGGCGGGAAGGAAAAGAGAAGCGCCGACGGCAGCCACAGGTTGGAGTTCAAAAGAGAAACCCGGGAGAGCAATAAGGAAAATGG
>CAVGTO010000125.1:0-6652 GCA_963631865.1 Eggerthellaceae bacterium | reverse complement strand
ATGCATTTCCAGGTCTCCCGCTCTGGCGCTCTCGGTCATTGGAATACAAACCTTGCTCTCAACGCCAGTATCAGTCGTCTGAAGCTCAATACTTTCATCTATGATGACGGAGCCAAGAACTACCGGCAGATCTCAACCCGTTGTCCCTATTCCCGCAACTTGAATTCCTTACGTATTTCCGCCAAAGCCTCTAATCCCGTTGCCCACGGCCTCGTTCTCTTTGCCGACATATCCTACAATTCCGCAGAAGAGGAGAATACCGACGTGCGTCGCGATCTCACTGTTTCCGACATTTCCATCCGCCTTTCTGCGGATGCTTCTAACTCATTGCGACGTTCCTCCATTGCCTATGGTTTGTCTCTTTTGCGTCGTCAGAATATCCTGCACGAAGCTAATTTCGGTGTGCGGCGCAATACGGAGTCCCGTCTTGCCCTTGTGGCGCTCAATCAGGATTTTGAGCTTCGTTCCGCATCTCTTTCGGGTTTCGATGTCCATGCGCGGCTCGATATTCGTCTGACTCGGTGGGCAAATACAGTCTTCGTCGGCGCGCAGGGTGGGGCGGCTTGGCGAAGTGGTACGTTGCCTTCCGTGTGGACTGCGTTGGTTTCCGCTGGCGTCACTTTGTGATATATCCGACTTGGCTGCGCTAAATCAGTATCTCCGTGCGGCGAGCTGCTTGACTCTTACGCACTGCGCAAGCCCATATCGTCCATTTTGTGGGCATTGTTTCCTTAATTTCACTATCTTTGCCCCGTTTATAGGCATTGTGCCAAATTATTCTTACGCAATGCCTCCCAAACCTCATAAGGAAACAACATAGAGCAACATAAAAATGACTGCCAACGAAGTTCGTCAAAGCTTCTTGGACTTCTTCGCCTCGAAGGGTCACAAGATCGTTCCATCCGCACCGATGGTCATTAAGGGCGACCCCACGCTGATGTTTACCAACGCGGGCATGAACCAGTTCAAAGATATCATCTTGGGCAACGTGCCCATCACCTCGCCCCGAGTGTCCGACTCGCAGAAGTGCCTCCGCGTCTCTGGTAAGCACAACGACCTCGAAGAGGTGGGACATGATACCTACCACCATACGATGTTCGAGATGCTCGGCAACTGGTCCTTTGGCGATTACTTCAAGAAGGAGGCCATTGCTTTCGCTTGGGAGTTCCTCACCGAGGTCATCAAACTCGATAAGGATCGTCTCTACGTTACCATCTTCGAGGGCTCGAAGGAGGAAGGCGTGGCTCGCGATACAGAGGCTTTTGACGCTTGGGCTGAGCACGTCGAGAAGAACCGTATCATCGACGGCAATAAGCATGATAACTTCTGGGAGATGGGCGATACCGGCCCATGCGGCCCCTGCTCCGAAATCCACTACGATATGCGTCCTGATGAGGAGCGCAAGAAGGTTGGCGGCCGTGACCTCGTAAATAAGGACGACCCACAGGTCATTGAGATCTGGAATCTCGTCTTTATGCAGTACAACCGTAAGGCAAACGGCGAACTCGAGCCCCTCCCCAACCACCACGTGGACACTGGCATGGGTTTCGAGCGTCTCGTTCGCGCCGTCCAGCACAAGACTTCCAACTACGATACCGACGTTTTCACTCCGCTCCTCGACAAGATAGCCGAGCTCTCTGGAGTCAAGTATGGCCAGGCTGAGGAGACCGATATCGCAATGCGTGTTATGGCCGACCATATCCGCACCATCGCATTCTCCATCACCGACGGTCAGCTGCCCAGCAACAACAAGGCAGGTTACGTCATTCGCCGTATCCTCCGCCGCGCTGTCCGCTACAACTACACTTTCCTTGGCGGCAAAGAGGCTACCCTCTACAAACTCATCCCGACCCTCGTCGAGACTATGGGCGGCGCTTATCCCGAGCTCAAGGCTCAGCAGGATCTCGTAACCAAGGTCATCAAGGAGGAGGAAGAGAGTTTCCTCAAGACCCTCGCTACTGGCATCAATATGCTCACCGGCATCATTGCCGACACCAAGAAGAAGGGCCAGAGCAAGATTAGCGGCAAAGTCGCTTTCGAACTCTACGATACCTACGGCTTCCCTCTCGACCTCACTGAACTCATCCTTCGCGAGAATGGCCTTGAGGCCGACACAACTGAGTTCGATAAGGAGATGGCTGCCCAGAAGGACCGTGCCCGCAATGCTACAGCCATCGAGGCTGGCGACTGGGTCGTCCTCGATGAGAATGCTGTAAAAGAAGACTTCATCGGTTACGACGAACTTGAGGCCGATGTCCATATCGTTCGTTATCGTACTGTCAAGGCTAAGAATAAGGAGCAAATCCAGGTTGTCTTTGACCGCACTCCTTTCTACGGCGAGAGCGGTGGCCAGGTAGGTGATACCGGCATCATCCGCGACGCTTCTGGCAAGGAGGTCCGTATCATCGATACCATCAAGGAGAACAACCTCATCACACATATCGCTGCTGAGCTTCCCTCTGTCCTCGATAAGCCCGTACACGTAGCTGTAGACGCACATCGCCGTCAGCTCATTGCCAATAACCACTCGGCTACCCACCTCCTCCAGGAGGCTCTTCGCACCGTCCTCGGTTCACACGTCGAGCAGAAAGGCTCGCTCGTAACCCCTGACGCTCTCCGCTTCGACTTCAGCCACTTCCAGAAGGTTACCGATGAGGAACTTGCTAAGGTTGAGCATCTTGTCAACCTCAAGATTCGCGCCAACGTGCCCCTCGAGGAGGTTCGTGCAATGCCTATCGAGGAGGCTCGCAAGCTTGGTGCAATGTCGCTCTTCGGCGAGAAGTATGGCGATAAGGTTCGCGTCGTTAAGTTCGGCTCTTCCGTCGAGTTCTGTGGTGGTACCCATGTCAAGGCAACTGGCAACATTGGTTTCCTCAAGATTGTGGCCGAGAGCTCAGTATCCGCAGGCGTCCGTCGTATCGAGGCTGTCACTGCCGACAAGGCAGAGGAGATGGTCTGCACACTCGTTGCTACCCTCAAGGATCTCGGCGAGGCTCTCAAGGGCAGCAAGGATATCCGCAAGAGCATCGATCAGCTTATCCAAAATAACGAGAAGCTCCAGCAGCGTGCCGAGACTATGATGACCGGTATGATTGCTGCCGAGCGTGAGGCCCTCAAACATGATGCCGAGATGATTGGCAAGCGCGCCCTCATTGTCAAGGAGGTCAAGCCTATCTTCGTCGAGAAACTCAAGGATCTCGCTTATCAGCTCCGCGGTGAGTATGATGAGGCAGTTGTTGTCCTCGGTTGCGTTGCCGATGACAAGCCCCAGCTTCTCATCATCATCACCGACAACCTTGTCAAGGAGCTCGGACTCAACGCAGGCCAGACCATCCGTGAGGTTGCCAAGTTCATCCAAGGTGGTGGTGGCGGTCAGCCCTTCTTCGCTACCGCAGGTGGCAAGAACGCCGCCGGCATGGAGGCCGCCCTCCGCGAGGCTAAGTACTTCTTCACCTCGAAGCTTAACGCTTAATCTCGGTCTCTGACCGTTTGAATTTTTTTCGCCCGAAAGGAAATATTTTTTCCTTTCGGGCGTTCTTTTATGTGTTAGCAGGTCTCGCTCTTGGCGTAAGCCGACAAGTAGTTGCGTGGACTTGCTAATCGTTTTTTTTTTTTACACCTTTGCTGTGAATTAAACACAAAGAATCTCACGTATATGTCAGTGCCGCAACGCAAAACCAATTGGGAAGATTTCCAGAAAATTCTCTACCAGCATAATATCACTAAGTTATACCATTTCACCGACCGACGCAATCTCAAAAGTATTGTTGAGTGCGGCGGCCTTGTATCGTGGAAAGATGCAGAGGATAATGGGATAGGCATAGCTGCTCCTGGTGGTGGAAGCCTATCTCGTGGGCTTGATAAAAAAGCCAGCCTCGAATATTATGTGCGCCTTTCCTTTGTCAAGGATCACCCTATGATGCATGTGGCTCAGAGCGATGGGCGTATAGACGATCCTGTGGTTTTGGAAATAGACCCGCAGGTGATTTTCTTCAGAGATACAAAATTTTCTGATATCAATGCGGCTGCCTCGGATGCGGATGTTAGCGATAGCTTGGGGCTTTTCAACTCTTTGCGTTTCGATATGTTCCGAAAGGGCTATTTCGACTATGGTGTAGACAAAAGCCCTTATTATCAAGCCGAAGTCCTTGTCTTTCACGAACTTCCTATTTGCTATATTACTAATATTAGCAGTGTCTATAACGGTTATATTAATCCTGAGCTGCTGAAAACACCAGAGAAAAAGGATGCTGAGGCGGAAGAGAGGAGGCTGGAGAGTCAAAGGAGAGTTGAAGCCCAAAGACGGGAAGAGGAAGAAAGAAAACGCAGAGAAGAGGAAGAACGGAGGCGACGAGAGGAAGAGGAAAGGCGTAGGAAAGAGGCGGCTAAGAGAGCATTTCTCGAAAGTATACACTTGGGCCTTTCAAAACAACAAGGTGGTGACTTTCAGGACCGTGCAATTATAAAGCCTGGAGGCAAAGTTTATTTGCGTTGGCAGGCCGAAGATGTGGACGATGTGACCGCTGATTTGGCTGTTTCTGTTACATGCGACTCCGCATTTGGCTCTGTAACATTATTCAACGGGCGAAAACCAAATGGTTATGTTGAGGTGTCTCCAGATGGGTCGTCTATATACCATATTAGCGTACTTCCCATTGCCGATGGTTGTGAGCTCAATAGTGAACGACGTATTGGTGAATACGAAGTTGAGGTTCGTGAAGAGTCTGAGATTGCTGAATTCAAAACAGAGTTTGACTATGTCTGCCCCAACTCGAAAGTCCAAATATTTTGGAATGTCAAGAATGCGGACTCTGTTGAACTTGTCGGTTTCGGTAAACAAAGTAGCAAAGGTGCTGTCTCAACGCTAATAGTGAAGGCAACCACGTTTGAGCTGGTCGTAAAAGATGTCTTTGGAGTGAAGAGGCAGCGGCGCACTGTGCATATGTTGCCTAAGCCATTAGATGCCAAATTACAAATACCGAGTATTCAATTTGATGGCACTCTTGATGTCAATATGCGCATTGCCTCTTTAGACCAATCGAAATTAGCACAAGTGCATATTCCTAAAGTGGATGTTCCGCATATCGAAAATGCCCAATTGATGGTTAAGTTCGATGCCGCATTAGTCTCATCTACACCGAAGTTTGTCCCGTTGAAGTTTAAAATGCCCCTTTTCAAGAGGTGCATTAATGCGATAAGCTCGTACGTGAAGAATTCATTCGACTACTTTAGCGAGAAGAAACTGCATACCAAATAAATTAACCCTATACCAATGATTGAAAAACCTATTAAATCTGAGAGACGTAAGATGAACGAGACCATCTATGACCCCGACAAGCAATCTCCTCGATGCAGTTGGCTCAGTGAGTTCCTTTGGATTTGTGCAGGCGCCGACCGTCAGGTGCTGCGCGGCTGCCCTACGGACCATGCCAAGTATGCTGGCATCGGCGGCACTATTCTCTTTACTGCCCTTATGGCGTGGATGTCGGGCGGCTATGCGCTATACTCGGTATTCCACAACGAAATAGTTGCGGCCCTCTTCGGCCTCTTCTGGGGATTGCTCATCTTCAATCTCGATCGTTTCATTGTCAACACGATGTATTCTGACGGCAAGACCACAATTAGTTGGCTCGAACTCGCCAGTGGTGCTCCGCGTATCATTATGGCTATCTTCCTCGGCATCGTTATCTCTACCCCTCTCGAACTTAAGATTTTTGAGGATGAGATAAGCATAACTGTCGAGGAAATGAAGCAAGTTCGTGAAAAACAATATGTAGCTCAGACGGACAGTACAGTGGGTGGCATTGAGGATAAGATTGCTGAAATCAAGGCTGATAATGACGCTATTAGGACTAAACCAACAGAATTGTATGAGTCTGAAGTTCATACGGGTAATTATGAAATAGATAATTTGAACAAACAAATCCGCGATAATAGGGCTACTTTGAATGAAGAGGATGCTGCCATAAGAAGTCTTAGGCGAAAGGTCGTTTCGTTGTCTAATGATGTAAATAGTAGGCAAATCGAAGCGAATAACACTTATGATACTTACCAACGCAGCCTAAAACAAAAGGAGATAGATATGTTGATTGCGCAGTTATCTGATAAAAATAGGGAGCTCAATGTCCACAAGAGAAAGTTCAATGAAATTTCGGCCACAATAAATGGACTTCAAAACCAGTTGGCTGAGCAAAGTGGACAAGTCAGGGAAGCTTTGCGAAAAGGAGATGAAGACAAGCAGAGACGCATAGCTGCCAATGACTCTTTGATTGATAAGTATACAGTAGAGATGGATTCCCTTAAGAGGGTTGCCCAAGAGTCTGAACTTGCATTCAAGGCAAAATTGGACAGTGAGTTCAACGGTTTCCAAGCAAAGTTGTCTGCTTTCAATCAGATGAAGGAGACAAATTCTTCTACTCGTACCGCATCCATTTTCATTATGTTGCTCTTCATCATCATTGAGACAGCCCCGACGTTCTTCAAAATGATGATGGAAGATGGTCCGTATGACGCAATCCTCAATAAGGAGAAACAGCGAATAAAAGTCCAATGCCAGCACGCGATGTCCGATATAAATGACGACATCAATACCTCTATAAGAATATCGACTCAGAACAATGAACTTCGTGCCAAGACCGAGGCTGATATTAAC
>CAVGTO010000124.1:0-6657 GCA_963631865.1 Eggerthellaceae bacterium | reverse complement strand
GCCGACGGCAAAAAGCTGATTTAGGATAGCTGGAATATCATCCTAAAATCTTAATTAAACAAGGCGGCGCTTCGCAACAGTCGAAGCGTTGCCTTGTTTATTGATATATATGCGAAATTTGCCTCACACGGCGAACAAATCATCAAGTACGACCTCGTTTTGAGCGACACTGGAATAGAGACTGCGATGCAGACCATATGTTGAGATAAAGGTCAGTTGAATACTCTTGCGAGACTTAATTTCTTCTCTGAATGCGGCAATCTTATTTCGTAGAACCGCATCGTAGTCTTTAGATATTTCAAACTCATTCTCAGAAAACTTTATTTCGCAGAGATTTATGGTGTTATCGCCACGCTCAACAACCAAGTCAACCTGCGCACCACGCTTATAAGCATCAACATTTTTACTGCGCCAAGAGTAAATATTGGTAGCTACACCTGATATTCCGAGGCGGGACTTAATCTGCTCAACAGGGCATATTGCAAAAATCTCATTACAGTCCAAATATTGCCAATAAGTTTATTTCTCAGACAAATCAGAGAAGTTAATATTTGAGAGGAGAGCAGCCCACAGACTCACGGAAATATCGGCCAAAGAAAGAAGGGCTGACGAAGTGAAGCATATCGGCTATCTGTTTTACGGAATATTGACCAGAGCGGAGCAGAGCTTTAGCCTCTAGGATTACGTAGTCGCGGATAAGGTCGCCTGGTTTGTGGCCGGAATAATCTTTGACCACCTTGCCGAGATATTTTGGCGTGATGCACATTTCGCTGGCGTAGAAAGAGAGCTCGCGTTGCTCACGGAAATTGCTTCGCACGAGGTCCATAAAGGTAAGGTATAGCTGCTCTGCACGGCTTACCGGGGTACGACTGACATCAAGCACCTCAAGCATCATACTGGCCATTGTCAGATACGTTCCCTTTACTGCCAAATCTCTCATTTTCATATCCTCCTGTTTTACCCAAAAACACATCTGATGATAATGTGCAACAAAAAGGTTGGCGAACTTATCTGTCAACGAGGCAACCATCGGGCCTAGAAAGAGACGATTAAGAAAAGTCTTATTCACTTCGGCATCCGAGAAAATGGCCTCTATGCCGTTTGTCAGGCACATGCATATCAGCCGGCAGCACTTAGAGAATCGCATTCCAGCTACAATTGAGTCTTGCATTGCCACAAATATATCTCCCGAATGGAGCACATATTCACGTAAATTTGCAGAAACGCAAATCTCACCCTCAGCACAATAAATAACCATAGAGAAGCGCAGGAACATCGGCTTGTCAGAGAAACTATAAGGCTCTGGATCCCCATGCTCTGGCTCACAATTGATGTTATCATAAAATAGCATAGAGTCCTTGTAAGAAAGACGAGCTTTGCTATCCGGCATCATTGAGAAAAAAACGTCTTGTATCTGTTGTGACATGCGAACTGTATAATAGCTTTAATTTTCACAATGCCAAATTAGCATTTTAAGGCAAAAAAGATATACTATATGGCATATAAGTACACAATAAAGCGAAAAATAGTACATACCACACCCAATATACGTCACGTACTTACGCCGAAAGCAGAATAATTTTGCTTAGCAAAAAGACAAAAACAAGATGATAAAAAAATTGGGCTTAGTGCCACTGTCTGTACTGTTAGTGGCATGCGGTGGCGACGACCAAACGCAGCAATTGCTTCACAGCGTCGTCACAGTGCACGCCACAAGTGCAGAGACGCAAGAAATCAAGAGTTTCTCCGGCGTCGTGAAAGAGAAAGCGTCCGTCAGCCTCGGGTTTAAAACAGCAGGACAGATTGAGCATATCTACGTAAAGGAAGGCGACTACATAAAGGAGGGGCAGCTCTTGGCGAAACTCGACAGCAAGGATTACCAGCTTGGCGTAGACGCTGCGCAAGCGCAATATCAACAACTCAAAGACGAAGTGGATAGGATGCGCAAACTGCTTGAGACAAAAAGCATAACAGGCAATGACTTCGAAAAAGCCGAGGCTGGTCTTAAGCAGTGTGAAGTAAACCTCAAGAACAACCGCAACAAGGTCGAGTACACCAGCCTCTACGCACCGGCCAACGGACACATAGAGAGCGTAAACTTCGAGAAAGCGGAGATGGTGAATGCCGGCACACCAATATTCAACATCCTCACGCAAGGCGACATGAAAGTAGAGGTAAACGTACCGCTACGAGTATATCAGAACCGCAACAGAATCAAGGACATCGTCTGCACAGCCGATGGCACGGCGATTCCTGTCAAACTACTGAGCATCACGCCCAAAGCAGATGCCTCGCAACTTTATAAGGCATTACTGATGATGAATGGCGAGCCCACTGGCCTATCAGCCGGTATGAGTGTCGACGTACAGTTCAATATCGACAAGAGCAATGAGAGCAGCTACCTCACATTGCCCGAGAGCGCAGTGTTCCAACAAGAAGGGAAAGACTGCGTATGGATTGTGGAGGCGGACTCTACTGTAAGCAAAAAGGAAGTTGGCATTGGCGGCATAGACCCAGACGGGGAATGGATAATAACCTCGGGTATCAGTGCGGACGACGAGATAGTCAGGGCAGGCGTACATGCCATTACAGAAGGAGAGAAAGTGAAGATTTTGCCAGCACAGAGCAAAACAAACGTAGGAGGCTTACTATGACAATAGCAGAATCCATTACCCGATTCTTCATGAAGAGGCCCACCCTCTTCTGGAGCATCATGGCGGGAATCGTCATAGCCGGAATCTTATCTTTCAGCATGATGGCGAAACTGGAAGACCCGGCAGTAGGCGCCAAACAAGCGCAAGTAGTGGCCATATACAATGGTGCGACTGCTCACGAGGTTGAGTTGAAAGTAGCCAAAGTCCTTGAGGATCATTTGCGTACGCTGCCCGACGTAAGGGAAATTCGCACGACATGCCAAGAGGGCATGGCGATGATAACCGTCGAGTTCAAGATGACAGTGCTCAACAAAGACCTGGAGCAGCATTTCGACCTCTTGCGGCGTAAGATGAACGATGTCAAGGTCTACTTGCCAGACGGGTGTATGGCCCCGATGGTGATAGACGACATGATGGATGTCTATGGCCTTTTCTACGCCCTCAAATTTGACGGATATACATATCCCGAGGCGGAAAAATACGCCGAGTACATCCGCAACGGGTTGCTGACAGTGGACGGCGTAAAGCGAGTCAACATCGTAGGCAACAGGACAGAACAGATAGAGATAGTCCTCAACAAAGAGCTCGTGAACCGCAATGGCATCATCCCGACTCAGATAATGATGCAGATGAACAGCCATGGCAAGATATCCAACAGCGGCAAGTACGAGACCGATGGCGACCGCATCCAGATGCGCGTAAGCGACGGCATCAACAATGAGGACGACATCCGCAATATGCTCATCAAGACGAGCAGCGGCAAGACTGTGCGCCTCGGCGACATTGCCGAAGTGAAGCGCACTTACCAGGAGCCCCAGACCAGGGGATTCTTTGTTGGCCAAAGCCCAGCCCTAGCAATATGCATCGCATTGCAGGACAACGTCATAGTTCCAGATGTCGGCAAAGCAGTGGATGCCAAGTTGTCGGAGGTCATGAAACATGTGCCCGTAGGCTTCTCGACAGAGAAAATTTTCTTCCAGCCCGACAAGGTCGACAGCGCAATCAATGCGTTCATTGTCAACCTCATTGAGTCTGTTATTATCGTAATCGTAGTGTTAATCTTCACCATGGGCTTCCGCAGCGGTGCCATTATCGGTGTAGGCTTGGCCCTTACGATATGCGTGTCGTTCCCAATCCTATTGGCTATGGGATCAACGTTGCAGCGCATCTCGCTTGGCGCATTTATCATAGCCATGGGTATGCTGGTGGACAACTCCATAGTAATTATGGATGGCATACTTGTGGACAAGCAGAGGGGTTTCGGACCGAATAAATACCTCTTTCGCACAGGCAATAACACAGCCATGCCACTGCTGGGCGCAACTATCATAGCCATAAGCACATTCCTAAGTTCATACCTCTCGCCGGACTCGGCAGGTGAGTATTGTCGCGACCTCTTCCTTGTGCTTTGCGTAAGCCTCTTTATGAGTTGGGTATTAGCCATCGTGCAAGTGCCAATTTGCGCAAAGTCATGGCTTTCGCCTCGAATCGATAAGAATAAGAAGCCAAAGAGTAGCGACTTGGGGCAGTCGGCAATACATCGTGCCGTGCGCCATACGCTGGTCTTCCTAATCGGTTGGAAAAAGACAACTGTCGTAGTGGCGGTCATCCTCCTCGCCATCTGCTCATCCGGCTTTGGCAAGATCAAGAACCTCTTCTTCCCCGACTTCGATTATAGCCAGTTCATCATCGAATACCAGTTGCCACCACAAGCTGGAGCAGACAGGCTCAAGGCAGATTTGCTCGCCATATCGGCAGAGCTCGATAAGAACGAGAAAATTGACCGTGTGGCGATGAGCATGAACTCAGCACCCGCACACTATTGCCTTGTGCGCCCGATGACAACGGGCGGCGACAACTATGGCGAGCTGATGGTAGACTGCAAAGACTTCGACACAGTCAACGAAGTGATATCCGAAATCAAGAACGGCCTACGCGAAGAGCATCCCGATGCGTACATCCGATTTAGGAAATACAACTTCTCTATTGCCACAAGCCACACCGTCGAGGCGCAGTTTCGCGGTCCGGATCCTGCCGTACTCCGCAGTCTTGCCGAGCAAGCGGAAGAGATAATGCGCCGAAGCCCATATATCGACAAGTATTCAGTAGAGAACAGTTGGCAACCACGCAGCAAATCGCTCGTAGCAGAGTTCTCGCAGCAAAACGCATTGCGATCGGGCATCAATCGCGGCAACGTCTCCGACGCACTACTCGCAGCCACCGACGGGCTTCCTGTTGGGCGAATCAATGATGGCGACAAGATGCTCGTGGTCAATATGTTCATTCGCAATGAGGATGGATCTAAGATAACGGACCTCAACGACATTCCCGTATGGACGATGGCCAACTTCAGCATAAGCAGCGATGACATCAGTGGCCTCATGACAGGAGCGAAGAGCCCCGACGACATACAAGACAACATGTTCCGCAGTGTACCGCTTAATTCCGTAGCCGACGAGATAAAGCCAGATTGGGAAGAGACGGTTATCTACAGGGTTGACGGAGAACGCGCCATAGAGGCCGAGTGTGACCCGAACACCGACATCTACGAAGGTACGGCAGCCAAGGCATTAGCCAGCATCAAAGACGAAGTGGAGAATATCGAGTTGCCAGACGGATATACGTTGGTTTGGCAAGGCGAGGGCAAGACATCGAGCGAATCATCAAAACTCATTATGAAGTATATGCCACTTACGATGTTCCTCATCATCGGCATATTGCTGTTACTCTTCAATAAGTGGAGGAGCGTGTTGCTTATTCTTTGCTGCTTGCCATTCAGCATTTGCGGCATCGTACCGGCACTTCTTGTTTTCCGTCAGCCATTCACGTTTATGGCAATCATTGGATTAATGGGACTCATAGGTATGATGGTCAAGAACGGAATAGTCTTGGTGGACGAGATCAACAGGTTGCTTACGGAAGAGAAACAGACACCTTATGACGCCGTAGTCAACGCCACGGTTAGCCGCGTACGCCCAGTATCGATGGCCGCACTTACAACCATCCTTGGTATGGCGCCTCTGCTTGGCGACCCGATGTATGGATCCATGGCCATATGCATTATGTCAGGACTCACAGCCGGCACGGTCATCACGCTACTCCTCTTACCAGTGCTCTACACCCTCTTCTTCCGAGTTAGGAAGAGTAACTAAAGAAACACAGAGATGAAAAGATATATAACGACGGCAGTCCTGCTAATCGCAGCGGGAGTTGCGACTGCGGCACAAGAGACCGTTTCGCTCGGCCTTTCCGAGTGTCGCAAGATGGCACTCAAGAGCAGCGAAGAGATGCAGCAGCAGAGCAACAACGTCACATCCGCGGAACTCGACACAAAGATTGCCAAAGGAAGCTATCTGCCACAGATAGACGCCATGGCGATGGTACTCTTTATGAAGGACTACGACATAATGGGCTACAAGTTGCTGTTGCGCGGCACGTGGGACGCAGGCATCACACTGACGCAACCTATCTATGTGGGCGGAAAAATTCGCAATGGCAACAAATTGGCCAAGATTGGTTACGAGGCCGCCGAACAACAGATGAAGCTCAAGAGCGACGAAGTAGTAGCCAGCGTAGACAATGCGTATTACACGCTCCTCGCAGTTCGCAAGAAAGTCAAGATGCTGGAGGCCTACGAACGCCAGATGGACGCCCTCTACGAACAAGTGAGCACGAGTGTGTCGGCCGACCTCGCCACGCAATCGGATCTCTTGAGGGTCTGCACGAAAAAGAGCGAGATAACTTATCAGCTCGAAAAGGTTCGCAATGGCGAAAGCCTATGTCAGATGTCGCTCTGCAGCGCAATAGGGATCGACCTTGGCAGTACGATCGAGCTTAAGGACAGCGCACTAACAATCACGCCCCCTGCCACACTCGACGAGGACATCTCCACCCGTCCTGAAGTGGCACTCCTCAACAAACAGGTGGAAGCGACAGAGAAACAAGTGAGCGTCTCGAAGGCGGAGCTTCTACCACAAGTAGCCCTTATGGCAGGCTTCAGCCA
>CAVGTO010000123.1:0-6738 GCA_963631865.1 Eggerthellaceae bacterium | reverse complement strand
GTCTTTACGGTTTGGGCAAAGCCGAACTAACAGCAAATCTAATGGCATACCCGTTCGACCCTAACAACGACGGCTACACAATCCCTAAGCCCGGTGAAGACACCGCACATTTGGCTCTGCCTCCCGCAAAACCGCAAGCTGACGGTAAGAGCCGACGCTTGCGTCTACTTTCGATCAAGTCAAAATCAGCAAAGGCTAAACTTAGCCTACTTAAACTCGAATAAATTTAAATAACAGCAAAATGAAAGAACTAACAGAAGAAAACTTCGCGGAGTACTGGCCAGAAATACGCCATCTCTTCGATGAGGATTGGCAATTTCAAGGCGACGTGGTTGTCGAAGAATTAGAATTTCCCGAGGAGGAAGACCTACGCGAGCACGTTGTCGACGCAATCCCCGCTCTCAACAAAAAACTTGCCTCTATTCTCAATGAGAATGCAACCAAAGAAGCGGCTTCAAAAACAGAAGAGTCGAAGGAAGCTCACAAGGAATCCCCAAAAACAACAAAGTCCAAGCAACCCAAGGAAAAAAACGCCAAAGAGAAGCCTACTAAGCAACCCAAGGAAAAGCCAGCCAAGCAACCAAAGTTCGACTCGGTCGTTAACAAGGTCTCTATTCAAGTACGCCTCGCCGCCCGTTTCGTCAAGCTCCAAGGCAAGAACTTCACGAGCGAGACCAAGGACGAAGCCCGCAAAATCCTCGGTGCGCTCCAGAAAGCCATCCTCAACCACGAAATCCGCAAGGAAGGCTACGGCGCGTTATCTGCCTACGCCGCCGAAATGCGCAAGATGCAAGATAAACTTGTCAAGATGTGCAATGCCCCTGCCAACGCAAGCAGCGTCGTAAACATCGCTGACATCGAGGACTTTCGCCGCATCGCACGCGCCGAGGGCAGCGCAACCAGCGTAAACGCCATGCGCTCTTACGTCCGTGTAGCTACCAAACCCAACCCCACTAAGAAGGAAGCAGAGACCGCCCTCAATAAGATTGATAAGGTCATTGCCGCCAATGAGCAAGGCAGCTATAAGGACACCATTGCCGAAATCCGTGACGCTCTCGCCGCTTTCATCTCTGGCGACACCTCCACCATCGCCACAATGAATCAGACCCTCGACGGCATCCGCCACGTCTGTGGCCCAGACTGCACCACGCATAAAAAAAAAGCGTAATGCATAATCCCGAACCTCTTCAACCTCTCACTTTTGCCAGTCAGGACGGCGGGGTAAAGGGCGTGACGGCAAGTGACCTGCTTGCCGCGCGTTTCTCCCCGCTCTCCTTTACCGGCAAGTGGCTTCGCGTAATCGGCCGTCCTACGGCACCATTTAAGATTATGCTCTACGGTCTTCCCGGCTCTGGAAAAAGTTCCCTCTCGCTCCAGTTCGCCAACTACCTCGCCACAAGCCTTAACATGAGAGTCCTCTACGTAGCCAGCGAGGAAGGCCTCACCTACACAATGCAAGACAAGCTCCGCCGTTTCGGTGTCAACAGTCCAAACATCACCCTCGTCGAGGGTCTTCCAGAAGATCTATCGCCTTTCGATGTCGTCTTCATTGACTCCGTCAATCACATCGGCCTCGACGCTGCGGCTCTCCGAAACCTCAACCCCTCTAAGAGCTACGTCTACGTCTTCCAGAGCACCAAGGACGGCAAGTTTCGAGGCGGTAATGACTACCTGCATGACGTTGACGTTTGCATCAAGGTAGACAAGATGATTGCCACGGCCGAGAAAAACCGCTTTGGCGGCACGGGCACGGCACGAGTAATAGACTAACCAATGAGCCCCGGCACTCAAATACAGCGTGCCGGGGTCTCTTTCTTAACCTCACAAACACCTTTTAAACCCCCGAAACCACCTTTCCGCACCTTGTGGCAAGCCGCAATCGCCCGTGCCAGCCCTGCGACGAGTTGTACCAAACCGCAACTAACTCGTAACAAGCCACGCCAAACCGTGATGACCTTTTTCGGGTGCTCGTAACGTCCCCGCACGTCGGATAACGTAAAATAAACTAAATTCGTAATCGAAAAAACTTCAAGGAGATGAGTAAAATGGAGGATAACATTATGAAGGAGTTTGGCGATGGTATTTTTTTTAAGTCGGTTATGGCTCGTTGCTACGGATATTCACCATCGGCTTTCTGGCGTCTCGTTCACGCCAATCTCGATTGCCTTGCGCAACTCGAAAAGGTAGGGTACAATAGGAGAAAACGAACGCTTTCCCCGCGGGAGTTCCGCATCGTGTGCCAATATTACGGTTATCCGCTAACAACCCAAGAGATAAAAGACAATGACTAATACTCAGTACTCATACGGTTTTGACCAGTGCCAAACCGAGGAGGAGGTCAAAAACCGTCTCCGCAACCTCGCAAAACTTCTCCACCCCGATCACAATGGCGACCCTATTCTTTTCGCCAACTGCAAAGCCGAGGCCGAAACCCGCATCACCGAGCTTCGAAACCCGCACAAAGAGCAACCACGCCAAAATCAATACCGGCAAACTCAATCAGCCCAGCAACAACGCCCAGCCCGGCAACACAACCCATTAGGCGATATTGCCACAGTCCTCATACAAGACGAGGACGTACAGAAGGCAATAATAGGTTCTCTAATGGGTAGAATACCCGCCAATATGCGCAAAGCCGTAAAGACTATCGCTACCTGCATAGCGCAACAGAAATAGGCTGCGCACGCACAAAAAGAGCCGCGAAAGTATCAATCTTTTGCGGCTCTTTTTGTGCGATATTTGTTACCCGTGTGTTACTATATAATATTATGTATTTATGTAAATGCTTGATATATAGTGTAATTATAATTGGCTTTGCTTTTTGGAAACTTTTGCGGGGCAAAAATAGACAATTATCGGTGAATACGTATTTTTGCTATCCAGTCAATTAATGAGAAAACTGTGTAAAAGAAAGTAAACTGCTCAACTGCGTCCGCCTCGCCTTAGACTTAAAAATACACTTATGCCCCCAACAGACAACTAGGCTATCTCCGACATCGACGGCTGGCAAATCTCAACAAGTAGCGGGTAGAAAAAAATAAAAAAGATGCTCATCGGCTCTGGCGTTACTTGCCTGAAGTCTGAGCATCTCTTGTCGAAATCCGACAGTGCAGATTTAAACTTTCAAAATGATATGGGCAAATTTAATTGCCAAAATCTTAAGCGAGACTTATCGTGGGTGTTTCAAATGTCGATTGTTTTGGTATATTTGTAGGGCAATCGGAAAACTATCAAACAAAGTGCACACTTTAATTGTCGTCCTACTGCTCGTGGCTGTGGCCGTGACCTTTTTCTTTTTGCAACCGGCGTTCGGCCGCGTGGCTCATGGCGGTGAGCGTCTTGAGCGTATTCGCCAGTCGAAGCATTTCTGCAAAGAGAAGTTCCATAACTATGAGCCGACTACGCTCATGACGGGCGATAAGTCGCTCTTAGACACTATGGTGGAGTTTGTATTTGGCAGTAAACCCGAGGAACTTAGGCCGGCCGAGGGACAGCTGCCCGTGGTGCGCTCCGATCTGAAGAATCTGCCGGCGGATGGAGACCTCTACGTGTGGTTTGGTCACAGCTCTTTCCTTCTTCGTCTCAGCGGTGTCACAATCCTTGCCGACCCTGTTTTCTATAAGGCGGCACCTGTGTCGTTCGTGAACAAGCCTTTCCTTGGCACCGACATTTATCATCCTGGGGATATGCCGGACGTGATAGATTACCTCGTCATCTCGCATGACCATTGGGATCATCTTGACTATCAGACTGTCCGAGAGTTGCGAGGCCGTGTGCGCCACGTCGTTTGCCCTCTTGGTGTTGGTGAAGATTTCGAGCGTTGGGGCTATTCCCAGGCGCAGATAATAGAGAAAGACTGGTGGGAAGATGAGTTGCGGCCCGACATTGCCATACATTGCCTCCCGACGCGCCATTTTACAGGCCGAGGAATTTGGAATCCTAAGACGATGCCCGCCGCTTGGCTCTTCGAGGTGCAAGGCCATAAGGTGTTTTTCTCGGGCGACGGCGGTTACTCAGGTCGCTTTGTCGAGATTGGTGAGAAGTTCCGCAATATCGACCTTGCCATAATGGAAAATGGGCAGTATGACCGCTGCTGGAGCATGATCCATACTATGCCGCAATACTTAGGACGTGAGGTTAAAGAGTTGGGTGCCAAACGCTTCGTTACAATACACCACTCCAAATTTTGTCTTGCCAATCACCCTTGGGATGAGCCGAGGGCTAACGAGAAGATTGCCGCCCAGGAGAGCGGGGTTGAGCTTATCATATGCAAGATTGGTGAGGTTGTAAAGCTCTGGTAATCTGGATTTTCTCTGCGCTTATGTGGTGATATTCTAAACCGTCGGCTTCTGCTTGAGAGACGTGCAACCGTCAAAAGCCTCCTCAAAAATGGCTTCGACAGACGACGGAATGATTACAGTGGTAAGGTTCTTGCAGTTGCGAAGAACACCGATGCCGAGATACTTGATGCCGTCGGCAAAACGGATTTCTGTGAGGTCGTTGTTGTCGGCCGCAAAATTGTCCTCAATCATCTCCACTTTGTAAGTCTTGCCGTCCTTCTCAACGGAAGCGGCCACGGTGACAACTTTAGAGCCTGCGCTTACGCCAACGGCTCCCGCCGTGCTGTTGTATTCATATAGCGCATAGACCACGCCGTCCACCTCGGTGCGCTGAGCCTGAGCAGCCGCATTGGTGGCGGATAAGATGCCCGCCGCTGCGAGCATAATGGTGTAGAAGCCTTTCATATAGACATTTTGTTCCGATAGGCTATTACGGACTGTACGGCCCTATGTTTCGTTTTTGCGGAAATACCTAACTTTGCGGCCGAAATGGATAAACTGAAATCTTTTTGCGCATTCATATCGCGCTGGATGGGCTTGTGGGTCCTTGTGGCTGCCGTGGTTGGTATGACCTGCCCGTCTCTTTTCGGTCGCATCAGTATGTCGGCTGTCAGTCCAATGCTTGGGCTCGTGATGTTCGGCATGGGTATGTCGCTCAAGTTGTCTGACCTCAAGATTGTTTTTACTCGCCCTAAGGATATCCTTTGCGGTTGCCTTGCGCAGTTTATTATCATGCCTGGTCTGGCATGGCTGTTGTCTTCACTTTTCGGTTTGCCTGCCGATTTGGCTGTGGGCGTCATCCTTGTGGGCTGTTGCCCTGGTGGTACGGCTTCCAATGTAATCACTTATTTGGCTGGTGGCGACCTTGCGCTGAGTGTCGGTATGACAACTGTGAGCACAATTGTTGCGCCTCTGCTTACACCTCTCATCACGTGGCTCTTGGCCGGTACGTATGTTGATGTCGATGCAGTGGGCATGTTGCTCTCCATCCTTTGGGTGGTCATTCTGCCTATTGTGGCAGGCCTCGCTTTTCAGTATTTTTTGCCTCGCTTTACATCTGAGGCCCAGTCTCTTATGCCGGCTTTCTCGTCGGTTGTGATCGCACTCATTGTTGGCATCATTGTCAGTCATAATGCTGATCGCCTTATGGATGCCGGTTCGCTCGTGATTGGTGTCGTTATGCTCCACAATGTCCTTGGCCTCGCACTCGGTTTCTGTGTCGGACGCATTCTCGGGCTTGTTCGCCCCAAGTGCATTGCGCTGTCCATCGAGGTCGGTATGCAGAACTCTGGTCTCGCTAGTTCGTTGGCTGTTAGTCATTTCGCAACCATGCCTATGGCCACTGTGCCAGGTGCCGTGTTTAGTGTTTGGCACAATATTTCGGGGGCCGTCGTGGCCAGCCTTTATCGGCGAATGGGAAAATAAGATACTTGATTTTTCTCTAAAATAGCAATTGCGGGTGTCTCTCCAATGCAACGGGAGAGACACCCGCAAACTGTTAATTGTTAACTGCTTTGGGAGTCCAGCATTTGAGGAAGCGCAGGGTCTTGCTCTCGTCATATCCCTCGCCTTCCTCCAGGAAACTGGAGTCCTGGATATGGATTACCTTGCCATCGGAGTCGATGAGCACGAACACTGGGAATCCGAAGCGTTGCGGGTTGTTAAGCCTGTTCATCAGTTTGGCTACTTTAGTTGCGGATGCCTCGCTCGATGATTTGCGCCGGCTGTAGTTGACATGAATGTAGACGAAGTTCTCGTCTATTACCTGTTTTACTGCCGTGTCCTTCTCTGCAAAATCGGCAAAACGCAGACACCACGGGCACCAGTTGCCGCCAACTTGGCAGATGACGATTTTGCCCTCACTTTTGGCTTTTGCGACGGCCTTGTCTATTTGCTCCATCGGGTCGATGGTCTCGTCGTATACCTTTTTGAGGGTGTTTTGCGCCACTATGAGTACAGTGGAGGCAATTAGGCAAAGTGTTAGTAAGAAAAATCTTTTCATTTGGACTCGTTTTTTTTGGGGGGGGGGCCCCAAAGATAGGATTTTCTCCTTTATTTCCTAGGCTTACAGGGCTTCCCTCTTATTGCTGTTCTTTATGTAAGCTGCCGAGTATTTCTTGAGTCGGCGGTATTCGCGACGTGTGATGCGGATAAAACTGCCGTGCTGGGCTCCTGTTACGCCTGTTATATCCTCTGGATTGCGGAAATTGCGCAAATGGCTGTCCGCCACGCAGATGCGATATCGATGCGGATGGTCGGAATATTGCACGTAGGCCACGTGCCAAGCCGTGTCGCCGCGGAGTTGGAAGGCGCTGCTGCCTTCGCATAGCTTGTTACCCTCGAAACTTACGTAGTCCGTGCTGTCGGGCTCGCCCCATCCAGATGTGAGGTTCTGGCT
>CAVGTO010000122.1:0-6760 GCA_963631865.1 Eggerthellaceae bacterium | reverse complement strand
GTAGGGTCGAATGGCAGCCAATGAGTACCCGTAAAGACCTCGACCCAAGCATGGGTGGCGCCCTCTCCCTCCATAAGGCCGCAGACATAGCGGGCTGGGAGACCGGCGAGGCGGCAGATGGCCACGGCGACGTGGGCAAAATCCTGACAGACACCCCGACCAAGAGCAAGGGCCTGCTCGGCAGTGGTATCGACAGACGTGACGCCAGGTGTATATGCAATGGAATCCGAGACAAGCGACATAAGGCGCTCGACCCAGTCCTCGACACGCAAGGCGGGTGAGCCTAGCCTCATCGCCAGCTGAGCCAACGCCACATCGGGCGTGGCCAGCGGCGAGGGGTAGGAATACATCGGGTCCGGAACGTCGGCGCGCAATTCTCCCGAAGTCTCGACAACCCCGGCAGCCTCGTAGGCGAAGAGGTCATGGCGACGGCCAAGGTAACCAGAAGAGACCACATTGCCGAAAGCGTCGACGGAGGAGGACGTAGGGCAAGCGGGCAGGACGGTGAGGCGTTGCCATATCGTACGCTGCGCTGCGCCCTGCATTGGTATGCACCGCATAGCGAACGCATGGTCGTAAACCTTGGCCGAGAAGGTAATCAGAGTAGTATATGAATATCGGAGGAACACGATTATGCAGCAAAGAGCGCATTGAGACGAGCGAGAGCCTCAGCCGAATCGGAAGAGCCGACTTTGGACTTGATGAAAGCGAGGGAATCGGCATCGCAGAGAGCAAGTTCCGCCTCATCGATAGACTCCAAGCGAGAGAGAACATCGGCGATGCGCTCGGAAGCGTAACCGAAGCGAATCATAATGTCGAGACGCTCGACATAGCGACCCAAAAGAAGGATATTGCGGACAGAGCGAGAAGGGATATTCTCGTCCACCGCACCCCAGAAAGCCATGAGGTAGTCAGAAACAGGCTGAAGGGCAAAGACGCCGCAGGCGTTGGCCTTGGCTTTGGACAAGATATTGACAGAGAGCTCGATATAGGCAAGAGTCTCGCTCTTGATATCGTTGCGCTCGAGCATAGCATTGTTCTTGGCGGCGGCGAGCATTGAGGCGACAGAATAGGGATTTTCGTCGGAATAGAGGTAATCGGAGACGAAAGCGCCGGCTGTAGGGGCATCAGCAGGGACACCCATGAGAGAGGCGAACTTAAGAAGAGGATTTTCGCCCACGGCATCGATGCCCGCATTACAGAACTTGCGGAGGAGATGGAGAGCGAGAGAGGCTCGCTCGGCGTAACGTCCAAGCCAAAAGAGACGATCGGCCTTGGCTGGAGAGATAGCGAGATTGAGATACTTCATATTGAGTTAACAGTTAGCGATTGACGATTAGATGTTGTTTCATGATCCAAGAATACTTTCGTCCACTAATTTCACAGATTCCCACATAAGTCGAACTAAGAGCCGCGCACTACGCTTGGCACAGACTTCGCTTCGCTCAAAAGGATTAACACAGAATCGGAAGGTTGTGGCTTAGTAGATAGATTTAAGACTTGAACTATGGCTTGGTCATAAAACAGATTATTATTTTGCGAGAATCCAAGTGTCCTTGAAGCCGCCGCCTTGAGAAGAGTTGACGACGAAGGATTTGGGGTCGCGAGTGAAACGGGTGAGGCCACTGGGCCAAACGGTAGTCTCCTTGCCGGAGAGAACGAAGGCTCGGAAATCGCTCTTGCGTTTAACAGTAGAATCGCCCTCCATAATATCGAGGTCGATGAAATTGACAACCTCCTGAGCAATCCAACGACGAGGCTCCTTGCGAATCATATCACGGACTTCGGCAAGACGCTCGGACGACATATCGCGACCGAACATGACACCGTAACCGCCAGCCTCGGCGACATCCTTGATGACAAGGGTCGGGAGATTTTCGATGACGTACTTGAAATCGTCGGGGAACATAGGCAAGTAAGTCGGAGCGTTGCGGAGGATGGATTCCTCACCGAGGTAGTACTTGACCATTTTGGGGACGAAGTAGTATATGCCCTTATCGTCGGCCACGCCATTACCGAAAGCATTGACTATGGCCACGTTGCCCTTGCGGTATGCGGCAAAGACGTTTGGCACGCCAAGGAGACTTGAGCGTTCGAAAGTCATAGGGTCCATATACTCATCGGAGATACGACGGTAGATGACCCCTACCCTCTCCTTCTTGTTGAAGAGACCCTTGTAATAGACAATATCATCCTCGACAAAGAGATCGTCTGGGAAAGCGAGGACGACACCGGCTTTCTCGGCGAGATAAGAATGCTCGAAGAAAGCTGAATTATAGCGACCAGGCGTAAGGACAACCTCGAGACCGCCACAGAGATTGACGTCGTCCATGACCTTGCGAAGCATCTGAGGGTACGAGCGATTGTCGAGGACGGAGGTATCGGCAAAAGTCTCGGGACTTACCTTGCGAGTGAGTTCGCGAGCGATGAGGGGATAGGATGCGCCGGAAGGGACACGGAGATTATCCTCGAGGACATACCACGTGCCATCGTCAGCCTGGACGAGGTCGATGCCAGAAATGTGGCTAAAGACGTCAGCGGCGGGAACGATGCCCTCGCACTGGGGGAGATAGCCTTTGGAGGAGAAGACGAAATCGGCAGGAATGATGCCATCGCGGATAATGGCACGTTCGGTGTAGACATCCTTGAGGAAGGCATTGAGGGCCTTGACGCGTTGAGCGAGGCCAGTTGACAAGTGAAGCCAGTCTTCGGCAGAGATGACGCGCGGTATAGCGTCGAAGGGGAAGATTTGTTCCTTGAAGGTGCCATTCTTGTAGATGCCGAAACGGACACCGAAACGCTCCATCCACTTGTTGACGGCGTCTCGTTGCATCAGCAACCCAGCATAAATGGAATCATCAGTCATTTTACGAATGGTTTTTAAGTCTCAACTTTCATTTATATAGCTAAGGTAGGGAAAATGGTTTTGATTTAAAAGAGAAAATACATTAAATATTACAATCACCCCTATTTTTAAGGGGTGTCAACAAAGAATAGCAGCACTTCTCGTAAGGTTAGGGTAATTAAACCAGGGGTACAGCAGGGATTTATGCATTATTTCTTACCCATACCCTTATCTCCATCACAGGCGTTGATGAGAGTGTTTGGACTATGATTCTAGTTGATTTCTTTCGACTGATTATTTGCTTTACTAGTAGCTTCGACTACTATAGACAACATCCGACAATCTTCGACAATGCTCGACAATCTCAGGCAATCCTTGACAATTATGACAATAAAAAAGGCGTCCCGCAGGATGAGCCTGTGGGACGCCTTTGTCCGATTGTTATTTTATTGGGCGGGCGGGAAAAAGATTCCGGCCAGCCGTGGAGTCGAGGTTATTTTTGCTCCTTGTATTTGAGGAGCTGCTTGCGGAGAGCCTCACAAGCGAGGTCGATGCCCTCCTCGAAAGACTTGCACTGTTTCTCGGCGATGAGGTTGTCGTTGGGGACTGCGATGGAGATTTTGGAGACCTTATTCTCAGTGTTACCGGCCTTGTCGAGGCTGAGGACGACTTCGGCGGAGATGATGCCGTCGAAGAAGAGATCGAGTTTGTTGACCTTCTGGGTGGCGAAGTCCTTGAGCTGCTGAGATGCATCGAAATGCAGAGACTGGATAGTAAGTTTCATAGTACTGTCCTCCTTTTGTTTAGATGTCGGCCCTTGGGTGGGCTTGTTTGTAGATTTTGGAGAGTTGTTCGAAATCGCTGTGGGCATAGATTTGCGTAGCAGCGAGGCTGGAGTGGCCGAGGAGTTCCTTGATAGCCATGAGGTCGGCACCGTTGTTGAGCAGAACGGTTGCGAAAGTGTGCCGCAAGACGTGTGGGCTCTTCTTGGAGACGTTGGAGACTTCGGCGATGCATCTGTGGACGATTTCGTAGACCGACCTCGTCGAAATGGGGGCGCCTTTGACTGTCAAGAAAAGGGGGTCGGCGGGTTGAGCCTTTCCGAACTCTTGTTCTCTGACTTGAAGATACGAAAAAAGAATGGATTTTAGCGCAGGTGTGAGCGGAATTATTCGCTGTTTATTTCTTTTTCCGTTGACGAGAATTTGGCCCACTGACAAATCTACTTGTGTTACAGTGAGATTACAAAGTTCGGAGACGCGGACGCCAGTGAGATAAAAAGTTTGGAGAATTGTGCGGTCGCGGTGACCTTCGTAGGTGTCGGGGAAGTCAGTAGGGTTGAGCAAACGGTTCATCTCGTCCTCGTGGAGGAAGATGGGGAGTCGCTTGGGTACTTTGACGCTCTCGATGGCGCGGGTTGGATTGACGGCGAGCTTGCCAGTCTGGCAGAGGAAACGGTAGAAACTGCGAAGGGCGGCAATCTTGCGGTTGACGGAGGCGGGAGAGCGGCCAGACTCGATGAGGTCAATCATCCAGCGGCGGATGGAACGTTGGGTGGCGGTCTCAACTTGGCCGAGCTGATGACGGGCGAGGAATGAGGCGAAGATGTCGAGGTCGGATTTGTAGGCCTTGACTGTGAGAGGTGAGTATCGGCGGACGTAGAGAAGGAAAGAGAAGAAGTTGGGGAGTTGGGTGGGCATGGCTTATATTTTGAGCACTTATATATGGGAATGGTTGAATACATGAAATGGAAAAAGCGTCTGAGACGTAAGCCTCAGACGCTTTTTATATCAGTAAATATCACCTCCTTTGGGATAGTCAAACGATTTAAGCCTTGTTGAATTGCTTCCCTTGGATTCTCAATTAGATTGAGACAGAGGTTAGCAAGAGGGGTGAGGCTTAGATCTCCTCGTCGCGGTGCATCTTCTGGACGTAGATAGCCTTGGCCATCTTGTCGCGACGGATGATAGACTCCTTGGTGTAGGCCTGACGAGAGCGGAGCTCACGCATGATGCCAGTCTTCTCAAACTTCCTCTTAAACTTCTTGAGGGCGCGCTCGATGTTCTCGCCCTCCTTGATAGGAACTACGATCATTTCTTGATATAGGGTTTTAATGATTTGCTTTTAGTAAATGCGGTGCAAAGGTGGGGATTATTTGTGATAAATGCAAGAGATTTAGTGCGTTATTTTTCTGATGATATATCCTGTTTTGAATCCTTTATCTCCTCACACATATACCATACATGGATTTTCCTGCGCTCACGAAGAGTATGCGCAACCATGATGTAAACGGGAAGAAAGAAAATCGACGTAGAAGCATAAAAGTATGATAGAAACACGTTCGACAGCATTTCATTCTCTTCATCATAAATTGAAGCATAAGACAGCACGAAGACGAAGAACATTGCGAGGAAAGGAAATCCCCAACCTTTATCGGAGGGCCAATACCTAAATTTTTTGGCAAAATATTTGCTCAACTTTCCGAGAGGGGTAAATAGCGCACACACCAAGAGCAGAACCGCGAGTCCAATAAGGATCTCAAAAATCATATAAAAATATTCACCGACCATAGAAACGTGGGTATTAAAGGATATAAAGCAGAAAATTAGCTCATAAAACGCAAAAGTCTCCCGACTCCGGAGATTGGAGTCGGGGGACAATGTGGTTGATTTGTTTTGAGCGCGATCAGCTACAGATTATTTGATGACAACTTTCTGTGCTGCGTTTGGGGTGCGGACGATATAAATGCCGTGGGCGAGGTTGGCGGGGGTAACCTTCTGGCCGTTGAGGCTGTAGACCTCGAAGTCTTCGCCATCAACCTGGATTTCGTTGCCGATGACCTTTACGTTGGAATCGGCCTTTACGCTGGAGATGGCAGTCACTTGTGATTGCTCGAAGAGGAGATAGGCATTCTCACAAGTAATGTAGAAGTAGACATCATCCTCATCGGCTTGAGATCCTGCGTTTGAAGCAAGGGCACTAGTGAAATATTGGTAGTGACTTACACCGCCGCCATCGACAACGTCATACTTAACGTCGATGGTCTCACCATTATTCGTCACAGAGAGGGTGACCATAGAGCCATCAAGGTTATATGCGAAGTTACCCCAGTCCCAATTAGATGTAAGAGTGCCGAATATAGTAGAGCTGGAACTCCAAGTAGAACCAAGGAAAGCACAGTTGTCAAGGCGGAAAGCACCATATTCACTTCCTGCGACAGTATGGAGGATAGAGATAGGGCCATGCCAATTGGCGATACCGTCAGAACGGAGTTGGAAAGTCTCAGTAACAGTCTGACCTTTCGCAACTTGTACGCTTGACGTTTTTGCCGCGCCGAAACCACTAGTGAAATCAGTTGCGCCAATGACAGAACACGTTTTGGCTGAGACATTGGCTACGCCGTTGACAGTAAAACCGCCATAGGTTGCAGTGAACTTACCATCAGTTCCGATAGTCTCAGAGAAAGTAACCTGAGAGTTGGGGACTGATTCCTCGGTGCCGTCGGTATACTTAGCTTTTACGATAGCAGAGGCCTTGATGAAGGGGGCAGTGGTAGCGTTGGGAGCGAAGTAGTGTGTTACGTTATCTACAGATGAGACAGAGATAGAAGCGAGGGTCTTGACACCAATTGTGGCATCGGAGAGGGTTGCCTTGAGGTTGGAGATATAAGCGTTCTCGACGGTAAGGAAAGCATAGAGATTACCATCGGCGCTGCAATCTTGCCAATAGCTCTCTGTGAGAGTTTGATCAGCTGCGGTTATCATAGTCATAGAGACGTAAACACGGCCAGAGGTCAATCGCTGAATTTCAACGGTCGTATTGGCACCTTGCATTGCAGTGTACCAAGTTTTAGTGTTGTCCCATACTCCTAAAACATCAGCGTAATTATTAGACAGATTAGCAGAGCTATAGGGA
>CAVGTO010000121.1:0-6867 GCA_963631865.1 Eggerthellaceae bacterium | reverse complement strand
ATACAGGGGTGAGGTTTTCAAACAGCTGGCGGTCCCTAATCTGATCGGGACGTTTGCCGTTAATCGACTCTACCTTTACGAGTAAGAAGAACTTCTCGCCTTCACGAGGCGGACGTACGTATCCGTAGACTGTGTCGCCAGTGCGGAGGCCGTAGCCTCTTATTGTGTTCTGTTGTACGTAGATGTCGTCGGGAGATGTTAGGTAGTTGTAGTCCGACGAACGAAGGAAACCATAACCGTCCGGCATAAGTTCGAGCACGCCTTGCGCCTTGACTATATTGTCGAAATTGTAGTTTGCGCGGGGCTCTTTGCGGTCGTTCTGCTGATTGTTGGAGTATCCCCATTGCTGGCGACCGTCATTGTAACGGTCGTTGTAGTCGTACTGCGCATTGCTGCGCTGCTGACCCTGATTTGCGCGAGGCTGCTCTTCCTCGTTAGGCTTTGCGTCGCCAGCCTCCGCATATTGATTTTGGTCGTATGAGTCTTGCCGATAATACTGGTCGTTCGCTTCGTCTTTTGGGCGAGGATCTGCAACCTCATTTCCAACGCTGTTATCAACACTTTGTGATCCAAGACTGTCGAATACGCGCCCTTGGCCAGACGATGCCAGTTTTTCTGCCAAGGATTGCATGCCATTAGCATTGTCCGACTCGGTTTTCGGCTCCGCCTGCTGCTCGTCATAATACTGGTCGTCTATGCTCCTGCGGGTGCTTACCACGGGCTTCTTGTTCTTCCAGTCTTTGGCGTTCTTGGTAGTATATGTGGTTACTTGGATTCTTTGGCGGGGTTTGCGTTGCTGCTGCTCTTGCTCTTCCGTCTCCTCCTCTTCTTCTTCGGCTTGCGCGACTTTGAATTTGCTGAAGGCTTTTGCTATGAGGTCCTCTTTCTCTTGCGCACTGAGGCCTTTTTTTTCTCCGTTTTCGGTGGGTACTTCACTCTTTTTCTTTTCTTTTTCGGTTGGTGCGGGCGCATTTCCTCCTGCCGCCTGCTCTGTCTCTAAGATTTTTTCGGTGAGCTCTTTCTTTTTATATTGCTCAACTCTCTTGATACCGAGCCCTTTAGCTATCTCTCTCAGTTTTGGGAGCAATAGCCCTGCCAGTTCGTCTTTGCTATACATACTTAGGAGTTTACCACGATGCCGTGGCAGTTGTTAGTTAATATCTTACCGTCTAAAGGATATTGTTTGTGTTTTCAGCCTACAATACAAATAAATAAGGTCTATGTATGTGAAGCCCTTATCCCTCGGTTGCGGGGGTGGTGTGTGCGTAAGTAAAATGTAGGATGCTTATTGTCCGGAGCGCCAATTATATGTTGCGCAGCTCTTCAGTCTGCTGAATATGCGCTTCTTTCTTCTTTTTGCGCTGAAATGGTGTCATCGGTGCTCTTCAGACACGCTAAATTAATCCCTTTTTCTTTTTATTGCAAGATGGTTGATGCCAATTACAACCATAAATTGAAAAAATAAGCCCGAGCAAACTATTTTTTTTAGCTTGCTCGGGCAATCTGTTATAGTCTCAACTCTTCTTTACATCTGATGCACGGGGCGCAGAAGGTCCATAACAGTCTTGACAGGAGTGAAGGTCATTACGGGCACTTCGACGAACATAGTGAGCCACTTTGCCATAGCTCCATTCCAAAGCCCGGGAAGCTCCATGCCTGTTACGTCTACACC
This sequence comes from Eggerthellaceae bacterium, assembly GCA_963631865.1. Classification (GTDB taxonomy): domain Bacteria; phylum Bacteroidota; class Bacteroidia; order Bacteroidales; family Marinilabiliaceae; genus W3P20-009. The sequence continues at coordinate 5,195 of CAVGTO010000121.1, read as the reverse complement.
ATTGACACTCTTGCGCGTTTGGAAGCAGGCGTCGTAGTCTACGAATTGCTGGAGGTCGTAACGCTTCCCGTTGCGGTCCTTGAGACAGCAGAAAAGATCGACTGGGTTGAAGTGGGTGCTACCGTTGACAATCTCTTTGACCTTCGGGTCGTTGAGATCCATCTGTGCGCTCTCTACTATTTGAAGTGTGAGGATGCCATCCTTGCCCTCAACCCAGAACGGACCGCCGCCGGGCTCTCCTTCGTTCTTGACCATTCCGCAAATTCGCAATGGCCTGTCGAGGAACTTGGCAACGAATTCTGCCTTCTTAGCGTTGTCTGCCTTCTTGATGTCTGCCGGTACGACAATCTTGAAGTCGTTCTCGATGAGTGCGATGCCATCTTCTGCGGCCTTAGCATCGCCACTGTCGAGGCGCTTGAGGGTCTCATCAACTTTGTGCTTGAGGCGAAGTCCAACAGCGGCGATGACTTTCTTCCAGACGGCTGCCTCTTTGAGCATACGACCGTGCGATACGTTGTCGATGTTCTTTACGAATACGGCGTCGGCGTCGATGTTGCCAAGGTTGCCGATGAGCGCACCGTGGCCACCTGGGCGGAAGATAAGGTGTCCCTCGGCGTCGCGCGCCGGCTTGCCGTCGGTTGTGAGGCAAGGTACGTCTGTCGCGGGTGGCTGTATGCTGTAACTGACTTCAATCTTGCCATTTGTCTTCTCTAGCATGGCGGCTAGAGTCTTGCGGAATGCGGGCTCCATCCCAACGGGGACGGTATAGTGCACGTGCGCATGGCCTTTTGAGAGGCAATATTCCTCAGCCTCAGCTAAGTGCTCCTCTGCGGCTGTGCGAGTTGTGCCGTCGGCGTATTTGTGGAATGTCACGAGGCCTTTAGGATGACTGCCGTAAGCCAGTCCGTCCTCGCTCAGAACGAGTCGAACAGTCTCTCCGTTGTCCTTGGGGCTGAGTCTCTTGAGTTCGCCTGCGAAAGCAAAATCGTCGAGTCGGCCGAAGAAAGTCTTCATTGGCTCTTCGTCCTCCATTGCCTTGCGAGCATCGCCTTCGACACCTAGATATTGGTGAAGTGGCTTGAACATACGACTTGCCGCGCCCGAGGCGGGCACGAATTTCGCCACCGAGATGCCCTTTGCGAGCTCTTCTTCATACTCTTTGGCCAGAGCTGTGGCTTCTTTCTCGTCTACCTTTATTATACCGTCGCCGATTGTTGCGGCACGCTTGACAGCCGCGGGTGCGAAACCTTTGGCTATCATGTCGAACTGTTTCTCTGTCTCCTCGACGCTCTTGCCGCGCTTTGCGAGGTCCTGCTCGTCTTGCTTTGTCAGCATATTTTTGAGTTTTGTTGGTTTTACCTTGTTGTGCGGTTCTTTATGTGCAAAATATATCGTTTGCGCAGTCTCCGCTTCCCGAAATTACAAACTAATGTAATGATATGCAAAAAATATAGCCCGCTGAAATACATTTTTATTTTCTTGCAAAGTCGGCTACTGGCGCGGAGTTTTGGAGTTTTGGACGATAAAAAATTCATCGCTATCGATTAAAATCTCGTTTCAAAACGACACTTTTTTCTTCCGTTTCCGTATATTTGGAAGTCCGATATTTGGAAGTCCGATATTTGGAAGTCCGATATTTGGAAGTCCGATCGTTATTTTGTTCACAATTAATCAGAGTAAGAACCTCCGCCGGGAGGGGAAAGCGAAGTAGTTCCGCTTTAACAAAACTTCGCTCTTTGAACCGAACGGCAAGACAAAAACAGAGAAAAATTTTAGCGTTATGAAGAGACTACTTTTTGTGTTACTTGCGTTGTTTGCGTGCGTTTTTGCGAGTGCGCAGATGGCAAAGTTCCAGGCCCTTTACATTTTCCAGTTCGCAAAAAACACCTCCTGGCCTCAGGAGGACGCTGGCAAGGCTCTCAACATTACTGTCATAGGCGACAACGCGCTTGCGTCGGAGCTTAAGAGTATTGTTTCGAACAAGAAGGTTGGTGACCGCCCCATAAAGGTCAATGAGTCAGCTACTGCCACAGGCCTTCCTAAGAGCGACATTATCTATCTCGGTGAGTCTAAAAGCTCACAAATTGGTGCCCTCATCTCTGCTCAGGCAAGCAATAAGGTGCTCATTGTTAGTGGCACCAAAGGGCACTGCGCACATGGCGCCGGCATCGCATTCGTGCCCGACGGCGGTAAACTTCAGTTTGAGATTCACGAGGGTAACATCGCTAAGAATGGTCTCAAGGTGACGCCAAAACTTGTCACGCTCGGTAAGCAGGTTTATTAACAACAAATCTCGCTCTTCCTCTCCCCTGCCAATTTGCAAATGAAATCTTTACACACATATTAACCGTGGGCTGATCTTCTGCCACCTACCGACGTCAGCCCCGTAACCCTTTCTCACCATGAAAGCTACAAAAGTCTTTCTGCTGACAATCTTGGCTCTATCCATCGCATCTAGTGCGTTGGCGCAAAACAAGTTAACTAAGGAGCAAATCCTCTCGATGACTACCGAGCAACTTTCTGAGCTCCCTCTGGAGGACCTGATGCAAGCCGTTGAGACCCTTGGAGTGAATTCCGTCGACGAGCTCTTCGCACTTATCATGAACAAAAACGTCTCTTCCGCATCCAAGACTGAGGAGAGCACGTTCACTTCGCCCCTCTCTTCCTCTGTCATTACGCATGAGGAACTTCGCTCATGGGGCGTCACCACCATTGAGGAGGCTCTTCGCCTCGTTCCTGGCATGATTGTTACAGAAAAGACCAATGGCGTGTACGACGTCCAGTTGCGTGGCCTCAACAATATTCCGGACAATAACATGCTTCTCTATACCGAGAACTCCAACACTCTCGTGATGATTGATGGCCGTCCTGTCCACAACTATGCTATGGGCGCCATTACTTTCGAGAATATGCCCATCGACATTGAGGACATTGAGCGTATTGAGGTTGTCCGTGGTGCTTCTGGCGCACTCTACGGTGCTAATGCGGTTACAGGTGTAATCAACATCATCACTACTAAGCCGGATCAGTCCGGACTTACCGTAACTGGCAATGTCCAGATGGGTAATCATGAGAGCTATCTTGGTAGCGTGGCACTCCGCAAGGCTTGCAGCGACAAGTTTGCTTTCGGTATTACTGCTAATTTCCAAAGGCGTAATCGTCCGACGAGCGATCTTTACGTTATCCCTGCGGCAGGTCTCTACTATGCGCTGTCTGATGATGCCCCTACTTCTGGCACTACTTATCTTCAGAGTGTTTTTGCTACAAAGCTTGAGCAGTATGGTGGCTCTCTCCGCGATTTTTCAAGTGGCGGATGGTTGGCTCCCGAGGAGATTCAGAACCTTCGTCAGGCGTACTCTTCTACTGAGGCAAACAACACCTACATCACCATCTACGATTGCCTTGAGCCTGAGACTCCTGCTTCGGCTATGTTCTCCAATTCGGGCGTAGCCCGCAGGTCCGAGGGTTATAATGGCTACATCTCTTTCACTCCCGCAAGTGATGTCCGCTTCGACCTCTCTGGTGGTTACCAACGTTCGTATGTCAACACAACTCCCGTAGGTGATGACTATTTTTCTTTCAACGGCCGTGAGATTAAGGGTGGCTATGCCGCCCTCTCTGCCGATATCAAGGGACTGAAGGTTCTTGCCAACTACTCTGGTGGTCCTCAAGACTATGCTGTAGGCGTCCCTGGCTTCAAGGTCAAGTCTAACCTTTTCTTCGCTTCTGCTGAGTACGATTTCCATCTCGGAAACCTCTCTATACGTCCGGGTGTCTATTACCAGAATATCTACTACGAGGATTACGTGCCTGACTTCACCGGCGGCAGCAACTATGAGTGGACGTACCACGATCCCGGCTACAAGTATGATGAGACTAAGGAGCATCTCTCGGGTTTCTTCAACTACGATGCTGAAATGACGGCTATCGCACCAGCTGTCCGTCTCGACTACAGACTTGGTGACCTTCGTCTTATCGCAGCTTACCGTGCCGACAAGACCAATATCCCCGACAAGTGGAATCACTCTGGTCAATTCTCTGCAAGCTACTCTTTAAACGCCAAGAACCACATTCGCCTCGTCTACGGGCACTCCAATCGCTCTGCAATCCTCGTCAACTCGAGTGCTAACTTCTGTTGGACTCGCACTAAACTCTTGATGCCTTCGCATCTTACGTTCCTTGCAAACGAGGATGCCAACCTTGTCTCGATTGACAATATCGACCTCGGTTATCGCATCAAGCCTAGCGAACGACTCCTTATCGATGTTGAGGCCTTCTACTCTATGTCTCGCGACTATAGTGCCTTGATGGCGAACTCCGCATCTATCACTCTTCCCGTCGAGAGCGCAAGTAACATTAAGACTAATGTCGAAAACCAGCTTGCTAATGGTGCTACATTGATGGAACTTGCGGCTTCCATTGTGCCTTCTCTCCAGGCGACCATGGATACTGAGGCAAAAATCCGTTGCGGTGTACTTCCTTTCGACGTAAAGCAGTTTGGCGTGAGCCTCAATGCCGATTGGATTATCTCCCCGAAACTTATCGCCAAGGCTAACCTCAACTTCCAAAGGACCACCATCGACAACTACTACCAGTATAGCCAAGCCACTGGCATCCAACTTCTTCTTACTCAGGCTAAGAGCCAAGTGAGGACGGCTACCTATAAGGTGCTTACTGATGCTATGAAAACGGGTTCGCTGGATCTCGGTGGGGCGTCTGGAATGTCGCAAGAGGGGTCCAACTACGTCCTTGTAAAGGTTCAAGCTGATAACTTGCAGGAGAAGATGGGTAATGGTGAGATTACAGATGAAACGTCTTATAACGCTCTCAAGAAGTATTTCAATCCCGACACTGAGGATGGTGTAGAGAATACCGCCACGCCTAACTTCTATGGTATGATTGGACTTATGTATAAGCCCATCGACCAGTTGAATATTTCGGCGTTCGCAAACTACATTGGCGAGCGCTCTTACAAGACTAAGTATAATTCTGCAGGCGAAGACCTCTCGCAGCGTTTCACGATTAATCTCCATCTCGGCTATAAGCCCATCGAGAATTGCGAGATTTTCGTCAATGCCCACAATCTCCTCAACAACAAGAAGCGTGAGTTCGTCTACTCCGATGAGATTGGTGGACTCTATACGCTTGGCGTAAACTTTGGCTTCTAAAGTCTGAGTAAGTTTAGTATTATATAG
>CAVGTO010000120.1:0-6958 GCA_963631865.1 Eggerthellaceae bacterium | reverse complement strand
TTAAGTCCGCATAAAATTTTTTTAAGTCCTACTTTTCAATCGCTCAAGTGCTTCCTAAAAACTCTTTAGTGCTGACGAACGGTTTTCGCGTTGTTTTATGGCGGTTGTTTTATGACAATCTTCTCTCAAATCTGGCTTGCAAAAAATCTTGCAGCCCATTTGTGAGTTCGTTCCATTCAGACTCAGTCCTTTAGCCCAACTGTTTTCAGGTGGTGAGATATCAATTTTAGAGATGACACGCTGAGGCGTGGCAACAGTCCTTTAGGATTTAAGCACTGTCCACCGACCGCTTTTGTTGCTGCCGACCCGTTGCAAGAATCCCCAATATTTTAGCGCAGCGATGTCGCGCTTCAGCGTGGAGAGCGACACAGAGAGGGATTCCGCCAACTCCTGCCTGGTTATGTCGGGATTCTTGGCCACCAGCTCGACTATCAGTTTCTGTCGTCTTGAGAGCCTTGCGTATGCAGAACCATTCACAGTGTTTGCACGGGCTTTTGTTGGGACAGTTGCGGCATTTGCAGGCTCATCCGCGGCATTTACAGGCTCATCTGCGGCATTTACAGGCTCATCCGCGACATTTACAGGCTCATCTGCGGCATTTACAGGCTCATCCGCGGTATTTACAAGTTCAACTGCGGCATTTACAGGTTCATTCGGGCCTGCGAAAAGATTCCGTCAGCTTGCTCACGTTTGTTGATTTGTGCCATCTCAACTAACATCCCGTCTTGCGACACAGGACGCGGCTGAAGATTTGTTCTGCCTTCACGTTCTTTCAATTTGCTTGATTTCAAGTCTTGGACAGCCTCTGACACAATGTCATCTACATTCCGCCTGCTCATGGTTTCCCAGTTGTAATCTTACAATTTATCTTCGTCGGCAAAGGTAGAGCAAGGGAAGGTTATGCCCAAATTTTTGACCAGAAATTCTTTGGTGAGGGCAGTAAATGCAAAAAGCCCGAGGCTCCTCTTTGTGTGAGGGGTCTCGGGCTTTAGGATGTTTAGCGCGGTTAGTGCGGGCGGATACTGTTTACTTCCAGACTGGACAGAAGGGCGACTCGAGCGTGCCGAGCGACTTGTCGGGCTCCATGGTCATGTCTTGGGAGACGAAGTAGCCTTTGAGCGCTGAGGAATAGTACTGGATGCGGAAGGTGACTGAGGAGTCTTCCTCGCTCTGCAGCTTCGCCACGCTGAGGTAGAACTTGCCGTCGATGGGGTTGGCGGCGCTGCGGCACTGGCCGTTTACGAACACGGCTGCAATATCGTCGGGCTGCGTGGTGACGTCGGCAAAGTCTGCTTTGAAGGCAAAGATTATCGTCTCGCTGCCCTGCGGCATGAACTGCGACGTGGGTATTGCCTGCGACTGGGCTATCCAGTCTGGAGCCGCATCAACACTGACGAAGGTCTTTCCGCCATAGGGTTTCACGTCACCGCCATCGTCGTCATTGCTGTCTGACGAAGAGCATGATGGCAGCAACACAAGTGCTGCTGCCATCATTAGGATTACGTGTTTCAGTTTCATTGTCTGTAACCGTTTTAGAGGTTAGCTCCGCTGGTTAGTCGTTGGCAATCTTGAAGGTCTTCTTGTGGCCGTTTGCCAGGCGCACGTCTACGAGCTTCACTTGGCCATTGTCTGCCATCGGAACTTGGTATACGTTCTGTCCCTTGTGTGCCTTCTGGACAGTTTCGTACTCCTTATGACCGCTCACGGTGTAGCAGGTGATGGTGACTTCAGTTTCTTCAGTACTCATCACGTTGATATCTGCAGAGGCAGGCATATTGCTGAGGTCGACAGAGATGTTCTCGACTCCGAGTGTGATGATGTACGGGCTCTGGATAGATCCCACCACTCCGGTTTCGGTCATCGTCAGCTTGTTGGTGCCTGTTGCCACGACATCGTCGCCGCGAACTTGTGCCAGAGTGAGCGATGCGCCCGGCTCGGCATTGGCGGTGAGGAAGTAGCGTGAAGAACCGTCGGCCAAGTCAATCTTCTCGGCTGTGCCGGCTACGCTGCCGTCATTGCTGTAGGCAACGAGCTTGTCCTCGGGCTGAACGTCGAACTCATCGGTGTCGAACACTGCAATGACAGGCATCGCCTCGGCATGCTCAGCCGAGAAGGCCTTGCTGAGGACGCTCACGGCGTTGTTCGTAGCCTTGCTGAAGTCTACGGTGCAGGCGGTCTTGGCGTTGCGCTTGATGAAGTAGCCCACGCCTGGCGAGAGAGTCTGCAGCGAGCCTACCCAGCGATTGTTTTCGCTAAGCACGGCGAACTGGTCAAGGCTCTTGATGATATCGCCAGCCGTGCCCTTGTCTCCAAGCTGGTAGTCTGCCATGGCTTCGGCTATAGGCATAGCCTCTGAAAGGACGTATGGCATTGACGACCATGCGTTGCCGGCGAGGGTAACAACCTTGTCGTTGTCGGACAGAGTAGAACCTGCCACGCGGTACTGGCCTTCCTTCTGCACATAGATCTGGTAGACGTTGTTGATGGAGAGGTTGCTGATGCCGTCGCTCCACTTGGTGCCGTCAAACACTGAGAAGTCGTTGGCATACTTGATGCGGTCGTCAGTGGAGAATGCGCTGAGGTTAGCAAACGACGTGTTGAGCGTGCCAGCTGCGTCAGGCTTGACGTTGAGTGATATCCAGTTCCATCCCTGTTGGAGGTGGAGGAGCTGCACCTGGGTGTCCTGAGTGGTGAGGCGCACCGGACTGTCAATGCCATAGGTGCCGTTGTTGACGAAGCGGACTTCTTCGCTGGAGGCAAGGCCTACCACATAGCCCTTGTCGGACCTCCACAGGCGGAAGTTGACAGGCTGGTTGTCGAGCGAAGAGTTGCCATAGATGGTGAGGAAGACTCCCGACCCGTTGTTTTCGTCAACGGTGACGTAAGCCTTGCCCAGGCAATCGCCGTCGGAGGTGAATGCAGCCACGATGTCGAGCGGATTATAGTCAATAATCTCATTGCCGCCGTCCTTCAGGTACACGCGTCCGACGAAGCTCATCGTTTCGTTGTACTTGGTGCGGTCAACTTCCCAAGTCGGTTCTTCGGCGGTCACTACCGCTACGACCGACAGAGGATCGCTCAGTCCGTTGCCGTCAACGAGGTTGACAGTAGCGGCATAGACGCCAGGATTGAGGCTCTCCTTGATAGAGAACGAGATGTAGTCTTTGGCATTGCCGTCGATAACGGTCTGCGTAGTTGCCAGCTCAAGCCACGAGGCATTGGTTTCGAAAGAGATGTTCTGGCGGCTGCCTCCGTTGTTGGTGTATTCGGCAACGAGGACGTCGCTCTCTCCAAAGTTGATGGCGGTAGCGAGTGAATTTTCTACCCAGCGTACCTGGTTGCAGTCAACGAGCATGGTCCATGTCTGAGGCACTTCCATCGGGTTGCCGTTAACGTCTTTGACATCGCGCACGGAGAAGTATACCTGCTGCTTGTTGATGTCCTTGAGCGGCGTGATGAGGTAGATGTAGAGGTTTGTGCCGTCAGAACTCCAGTCGAAGTCGAGTTTTGAATATTGCTCTACAGCACGCACGGGTGCCCAGTCGGCGTTGTTGCCTGTGGCATTTTCGTCCTCAAGCAGGCAAACGTCGGTTGCAGTGGCAGTATTAGCCGACTCGTTGTAGGGACTGAACACTTCGGTAACCAGGCCCTGGCTGCTCTTGACGGAGCGTTCGAACGGCATGTAGACGAGCAAGCCCGTTTCGGTGCCGAGCGGAGCGACATTGGTTGTGACAGCCAAGACGTCTGCCGACAGAGCGCTGTTCCAAAGTTGCAGCTGGTCGATTCGTCCCTTCATGTTGCCGTCGCCGAATGCCACATAGTCGGAGGCTATGCCATTGACCATGTCGCCTGACTCTTGCATCACAATGTTGTCGTCCAAGTAGACGGTAGCGATGTTGCTTGAGCGATTGACGGTGAGGGCGAAGTGGTGCCACTGCGAGTCGTCGTGCTTTGTCTGCAGCGTGAAGTCGTTGAGACCCGACTTGAACAAGAGGGTATCGCTCTTCAACTCGAGGCGCATGAAGCGCTGTGTGGCGTCGTCGTTGCGCGTCTTGCTTGCGGAGAAGATGGCAACAGAGTCAGCACGCTCCTGCACCTTATACCAGAATGAGAGAGTGTAGTCTGACGTGTTGTTGCGAGTCATATAGGAAGGATTGATTTCCTCAGCCTTGTTGTTGATGGCGAGAGAATAGTTCTGTCGTGTGCTCCACTGGGTGGCATTGAGCTCGAGCGAGGCTCCGGCAACTGTCTCTTCGGCAGTGGTGCCCGATGCCTGGGTGAGAGGCCAGTGGGCCACCATCTCGTGGCTGTAGCCGTCAGCGCGACGCTGGTTGAACTTGCTCACCTCCTCAGCGGAGAGAGCAATGCCCCAAAGACGAGTCTCAAGCATACGGCCTGCGAAGAGGGTTTTGTCGCGGTCGGAGGCAGCAGGGGCGTCAGAGCCAAGATAGATATAGTCGTTTACAGTATACTCTTCGGGCAGCTGATAGGAGATTACCTCGTTGTCGGCGTATTCGAAGTCATTGCCACAGAAGAACTTCAGAGTTCTGTCGCCGTCGACAGTGAGTCCTACGTGCGACATCGCGCCCGTCCACTCTGTCGGCTCGTGAGTCTTGCCCACATAGACGTTGTCGCCTATCTTGGCCTGCAGCTGGTTGTTCTTGTTGATAGAGAACACGAGGCGGTCGTTGCCGGTTCCATGGGTGAAGAGCACCTGGTCGCGGTTGGCCTCGTTGGCTGTGACGAGCATGTCGACACTGAAGCTTCGGCCGTTGAGATTGCGCTTGACAGTCGTTGCGGCTTTCTGCTCTGTCTTGCCCGGGAAGTAGAGGGCTGACGAGTTGTTGATAGTTGTCTCACCGTTGATGGCTCCATAGACGTCGAAGTTAGAAGTCTTGTCGAGATAGTTGTAGGCTATCGGTTCGGTGAAGGAGAGTGTAGCGAACTCGCCAGCACCGAGGATACCGTTGGCAGGCTTGGCGGTGCCTATGATGTGCGGTGCACGAGTGTCCTTGGTACCCGTTACGATGTCGGAGCTGCGCGTTACGAAGTCTGTGCCCACGCGGCTGAATGCCACGGCGCGCAGGTCGTACTTCATCTCCATCGGGTCGCGCTCGCCATAGAAGCGGAAGTCGGTGATGCGGCCTGAAGTGATCTTGGCCTTATTGCCGCTGGCTGCCTCGTAGAGCGAGTCGTCTGCATAGTAAGAGCAGAGGTTAACCCAGTCGTCATCGCTTTGAGTGGACTGCTTATACTGGATTTCTATGTGGTCGAAGCCGTCATAATTTTGATTGAACCCATCGATTACCATAGGCAGATAGTAGCCAATGGTGTCTTTAGGCGAGAGGGTGTTCATCGTCCAGTTGGTAGTGGGCGCCGTAATCTTCACAGGACTTGATGTCGGCATGTAGTGCACGCTGATGGGCGTCACGTCGGTCAGGTCGTAGTTGGATGTGGAGAGTGCAAGCCCAATGTTCTCGTAGTCGTATTTCTGTCCGCGTTCCACCTCGAGAGTCTTGGTGAGGCTTGTGTGCGGAGCGATGGTAAATGTGCGTCCCGAAGTGAGCGGTTCGCCATCCATAGTAATCTTCGCACCGTCAGTGTTGGTTTCGTCGAGCACGGAGAGCACGAATGTAGACGCATTTTTCAACGAAGTGGTCTGAGGCAGCTCGGAGTCGTTCTGCATGGTGACATAGAAGACAGCCTTGTCGTCTTGCGGAATGTTTGACACTACCGGCTTGGAGACAGAAATCTTCGGGTTGTCTATCTTCAGTGTAGTTCCAGACAAAGCTGTGCCAGTCTGATAGAAGATTGTGCTGTCGGCAGGCATCCACGGGCGGGTGGCTCCGGCGAGTACACTGAACACATAATCGGAGATATAGAGATATTTAGCCTGATTAGGCGAGTCGGTAATCCATTGCAAGCTCTCGTAAATGCCTGTACCAGCGGCCAGGCTGTCAGCCGGAGTGCGATAGATAGCCACGTCAAAGTAGCTGTCGCCATTGGCAGCAAGTACGTAGCCAGTGCTCTTGTTGTTGCTTGACTGGAAATCGGGAACTGTTGTCCAGGTCCAGTTGTCAACCGACGGATAAGCATAAAATACATACTTGGCGTCGGCAGCCGTAACGACAGTATTTACTCCTTCATCGTGCGTCCTATCATCAAAGTAATTAAGAAGGAAATCATAATCATTTAGAATTTTTTGACTGGCAGCTTTGTTAGAAGCGCCATGAGCTGCATCAGACAGCTTAGAACTTACAGCGGCATTAGTGATACCGCCAACCAATGCACTGCCGACACACGCTGCACCCTGCAGACCTATCGAAGTGCGGTAGCGCTCCAATTCGCCGCCAAGTCCTACAGGAATAGGAATGCCGAATGCGCTATGTGTATAATTGTAATTTGATTCACCATCCGGCTTGTCGTCGGAGTCGGTTTCGCTTTCATCGTGAGAGACGGGCACATTGCCTGACAGCGAATAGGTGGCGTAAGGAGAGCCTGACTGCAGAGCGTCGAGTTTGCTCTTTTCGTTGAACGCCACGAGACCCCACCAACGGTAGATGCGGTTGTTGTAACTGTTGACTTTGTCGATAGCAAGTTGGGTGTAGCCCGTAGGACGAACCATGCTGTAATAGCCCTCTGTTCCATAGCCATTTTCATTCGGCTGCACCTTGCTCCAATAGAGCACTTCTTGCCTCTCGTCGGCAAGGCGCTGCACTGTGAGCGAATCGCCATTGAGCAACAATTTATTGCGGCTTTCAAGAAGCGAAGGCACCAGCTTGGTGAGGATGTGCGACTGGGAGTAAGCGTAGGTCACGGGGTCGGACATTACAGAAGCCAACTCGTTTACCACAGCAAGATAATACTTGTTGCCCATTGAATTGGTTCCCTCAGTGATAATCTTTATCGTACCGTCATTAATGGCACCCTTGTAGAGGTTGTACATCGTAGTGTCGAT
>CAVGTO010000119.1:0-6983 GCA_963631865.1 Eggerthellaceae bacterium | reverse complement strand
GAGCTCAACCTCGGTATTCTCTCGGCCAACAACATCTTCGCCACTCTCAACAGATTACCGACGGTTGACAACTACAACGGCATCTTCAATGGATCAACTGTAACGAATATTGCGGCACGCACAACTGGTCTTTTCGGAACTATTGGCGATGATGCCGAGATTGACGGTCTCGCACTGGACAGCGCCACCCTATACGTAGACCTCACCGACGAAGATGCATATACCCAAGTCGGCAACGAAATCTTCATTCACATCCTCGCAAAGAAAAACATCGGTGCCGTCACCAACTTCGGTTTCCACGGCCGCGTGATAGTAGACGAAGACCTAGCGAAGGGTAAAGACATCTCCGTATGCATGGTAGACGAAGACACTGAGGATGCGACGCTCACAGGCTTCATCTATCTCGACGAACTCGAGACAACGGGCGCAAACAAGCGATGCATCACTATCAAGCAGAACTTGGGAGTCCGCAATAGCAAGACGGCCAAAATCAAGATGGCCAAGCAGAAACTGCGCCAGGCTGGCGGCAACAAGTCGCTCGATGGAGACGAATACGAATATTCCGAAGAGGAGCTGAACAAGATGGAGCGCGAATTCGATGATGACGAGTTTGCAAGCGGCGTTGTCGCTTACTGGCTCAACTACGAAGGCGCAGGCTACACAGGCAACTACACAGCCCGATGGTCGCAAGGCAAAACCGTCCCAATAGCCGCGACGACTAAGAATGGCGTCTCCAACGCCCTCTACGCAGTTGACTATGGCACGACGGATATGACGCACATAATCAGCGGCAAACGCTTCGCCAACAACGGCAGCCAGATTACCATAACCTATGACCAGCGACCAGAAAGCATAACCGTAGGTGACACACAAATCCTCTCCTACGGCGATAAGAGCGTAACACTCACGTTCGACCACACCAAGGCTATCAATTTCAAATTTGCGACCACCACGAAACCATCAGCAACAGCTGGCACCAACGCCCAAACCAAGGTATCCGTATCAGGGCGCGAGATAACCATCGAGGGTGCCGACAGCGAAGCCAAGGCTCTCTACAATGCAGCAGGCATATGCGTAGCGTCCACCACCGGAAACAAGCTATCGGCACCAGCAGCAGGCCTTTACATCGCGCACTTTGGCAATACAGTCCAGAAGGTAATTCTGAAATAGCGATCCACGAAATCCCATTTTAAAGCCGCCGCCCGAATGAGTTAACGTTCATTCGGGCGGCGGCATATTTTATTGTGCCGTTGGCAGCACACAAAAAGCCAGCCGTCGAACTCCACTTAAAAAGCGAAGCCGACGGCTGGCGTAATATCAACTTTCAGTTAGTCACATATTGCGGAACCGCCGAGAAAGCGACCGTTCCGCAAGTTTAGGCTATACTTACTTTGCAGCGTTGAGCTTGTCGAGAGCGCCCATGACCTCGAGGACATGCTGACGGCTAGTCTCGAGGAGAGCCTTCTCCTGATCGTTGAGCTTGAGCTCGATGACCTTCTCGATACCGTTCTTGCCGAGGACGACGGGAACGCCGAGGTAGCAATCGTTGATACCATACTCACCCTCAAGCTTGCAGCAAACGGGGAATACGCGCTTCTGATCCTTAACGATAGCCTCGACCATCTGAGCTGCGGATGCGCCAGGAGCGTACCATGCGGAGGTACCCATGAGCTTAACGAGCTCGCCACCACCATTCTGAGTACGCTTAACGATAGCATCGAGCTTCTCTGCGCTGATGAGGTCGGTAACGGGGATACCTGCTACAGTGGTGAAACGTGGGAGGGGAACCATGGTGTCGCCATGGCCACCGAGAAGGAGGCCCTGAACATCCTTAACGGAAACGCCAAGCTCCTCAGCAATGAATGCCTTGTAGCGAGCGCAGTCGAGGACACCAGCCATACCCATAACGCGAGCACGGGGGAACTTGCTGGTGATGTGAGCCTGATAGGTCATCACGTCGAGAGGGTTGGAGACGATGATGATGATAGCGTTGGGGCTTGCAGCAACAACCTGCTCGGTAACGCTCTTGACGATGCCAGAGTTGACACCGATAAGGTCGTCACGGGTCATACCCGGCTTGCGGGGGAGACCAGAGGTGATGACTACTACGTCAGAGTTAGCGGTCTTGCTGTAGTCGTTGGTGGAGCCAACGGTCTTGGTGTCGTAGAGGGTGATGGGGGCTTTCTCATATACGTCGAGAGCCTTGCCCTCTGCTACGCCCTCCTTGATGTCGATGAGGACCACTTCGTTGGCGACCTCGCGGTATGCGAGAACGTCTGCTACGGTTGCGCCTACGTTACCGGCGCCAACAACTGTTACTTTAGCCATTTCTGTTTATTGAATTTAGGTTTCTCTTTTTACTTCTTTGAGCAACACAAAAATAACAATGTTAGGTGAAATACGGAAATATTTCTTTATTTATTTGAGCACTCTATTCCGACAGCCTCACATCGTCATCCTCAACTTTCAGACATCAGTAAATTTCGCATTATCGCTTACGATGCGCAAGAATTAAAAACAAAATTCCGTAAATTTGAAAGCGCAACCTATAACCACTATACTGCCATGCGACCACTCATCATAGTCACTCCCCTATGGGACGACGACCGACAAAGCATTTGGATGCTGCCCGGATATCTCGACGGGCTTCGACAGGCTGGCGCCGACGCCATCATTGCAGACCTCAACGCCGACAGCGAATACCTCTATCACATAGCGAGCCTCGCCAACGGGCTACTCTTGACTGGTGGGCACGACATATCCCCCACCCTATACGGCGAGACGCCACACAGCACGTGCGGCACGCCATGTCCACTCCGCGACAGCCTCGAAAGCCGGCTTCTCGCCTTTGCCGACTCGCATGATATGCCGACGCTTGGCATCTGCCGCGGATTTCAGTTTATGAATGCATTTTTCGGCGGTACACTCTACCAAGACCTGCCCACCGAACATTCGCACTACATAGACCACCACGTCTCGGCCACAATGCCACGCGACACTCCAGCCCACTCAGTCATAATAGAATCCGATTCCACACTTCGCGACATAGTGGGCACAGAACGACTCGAAGTGAACAGCTACCACCACCAGGGCGTGCGCACAGTCGGTACAGGTCTGCACGCCGTGGCCGTAGCCCCAGACGGACTTGTGGAGGCCGTGGAGCGCACAGGACGCAGCTTTATGCTTGGCATACAGTGGCATCCCGAGTTTATGCCGAGGGACGACAAAGAGCAGAGCATTTTTCGGTCCTTCGCGGCTGCGGCGGCACAGCATAGAGCCTCAGCAACACGAGGATAAAAGGCAGTATTAAATTTACAAAGAGACGCGATAGCTCGCATTAGGAAATAAGAAAGTCCGCCGCGGCAGAGCCGTGGCGGACTTCTTTATTAAGACTTACAGTCTAGGCTTATTTCAGCTTAGCGTAGCCGTACTTGCTGTTAGCGCCGAGCTCTTCCTCGATGCGGATGAGCTGGTTGTACTTACACATACGGTCGGTGCGGCTGAGAGAGCCGGTCTTGATCTGACCAGAGTTGGTAGCGACAGCGATGTCGGCGATGGTGGTGTCCTCAGTCTCGCCTGAACGGTGAGAGGTGACGGTGGTGTAACCATGACGATGAGCGAGCTCGATAGCGTCGAGGGTCTCGGTGAGAGAGCCGATCTGGTTAACCTTGATGAGGATAGAGTTAGCAGCACCCATCTTGATACCCTTCTCGAGGTACTTAACGTTGGTAACGAAGAGGTCGTCACCTACGAGCTGGCACTTCTTGCCGACCTTCTCGGTGAGCTTAACCCAGTTGTCCCAGTCGTTCTCGTCGAGACCGTCCTCGATAGAGTCGATAGGATAGGTGTCGATGAGGTGCTCGAGGAACTCGATCTGCTGAGCAGCGGTGAGCTTCTTGCCGTTGGGATCCTTCTGCTTGCCGTTCTTGAGCTGCTTGTAGTCGTAGTACCACTCGCCATTCTCCTGTACAGCGAACTCAGAAGCTGCGCAGTCCATAGCGATGCGAACCTGCTCGCCGGGCTTGTAACCAGCCTTCTCGATAGCCTTTACGATGATGCTGAGAGCATCCTCGATGCCGTCGAGAGCGGGAGCGAAACCACCCTCATCACCGACTGCGGTAGAGAGGCCGCGCTCCTTGAGGAGCTTAGCGAGGTTGTGGAAAACCTCAGCACCCATGCGGATAGCCTCCTTCTCAGAGGTAGCGCCGACGGGGCGAATCATGAACTCCTGGAAAGCGATAGGAGCATCAGAGTGAGCGCCACCGTTGATGATGTTCATCATAGGGACGGGAAGAGTGTAGGCGTTGCAACCACCGATGTAGCGATACAAGGGGATGTTGAGAGCCTTAGCTGCAGCCTGAGCGCAAGCGAGAGAAACGCCGAGGATGGCGTTAGCGCCGAGCTTGCTCTTGGTGGGGGTGCCGTCGAGAGCGAGCATCTTATTGTCAATCTCACGCTGGTTGAAGACGTTGTAGCCCTTGAGAGCGGGAGCGATGACGGTGTTGACGTTGTTCACTGCCTTCTGGACACCCTTGCCGAGGTAACGACCCTTGTCGCCGTCACGAAGCTCGAGAGCCTCGTTCTCACCGGTTGATGCGCCAGACGGAACTGCTGCGCGGCCGAGGACGCCATTGTCGAGAGTTACGTCTACCTCAACGGTAGGATTGCCACGAGAATCGAGGATCTCGCGAGCCCAGATTTTTTCAATGATCATTTCTTTACTTATTAAGTTGGTATTTATTTCTGTTTGCTCGGTTGCAGCCTGCCTAACTGGCTTGCGACCCGTGATTGGCTTGCGCAACGCGTCTGTTGTGGGGATGGAGCGGAAGACGCTGTCTTTTTCGGGAGAGCGCCACTCCTGTTCCCGTTCCAAGGGGCGAAAGTAGCCATTTCTGCGTTTCTTTCCAAGTTTATGCAGGCTATGTTTTGTTAATATCTCATTACGTAATACGCCATCGATATGTTTCGCTTTTGCTGTTTGGCATTTTTTTGCGCATTGTGCAATCTCCGCATTACAAACGTCGCACAATGCGCATTTCCGGCCACCTCCTTTTTTGATTTAGTGCTCCAAATAGCCTAACTTAGCGTCATGAAACATTGTTTGCGAACATTTACGGCGGGCGCTGTCGCCACAGCCAGCCTTCTCATCGGCTGCGAGCGCGATTTCTCGGCCACGCCGGGCGGAGACGACCTGAGATTCTCGGCCGACACGCTTAGTTTCGACACTCTCTACGCAGGTTACTCATCCCCCACGGGCCGCATAACGCTGCGCAACGTTGGTGACGACGACGTCACCGTAGGCCGCGTCTTCCTCGAAGGTGGCGACGCATCCGACTTCAGCGTAAACATCAACGGATTGCCGGCCACCGAAGCCACAAATATGAGGCTCGGTCATGGCGACAGCCTATACATATTTGTATCTGTACGCAACGCAAAAGCCCTCGAAGGCCGCGCATTCAACACACTTACGGACCACATCGTAGCCCAAGGCGGAGCAAACACATGGCGAGCCACAGTGACAGCCGTGGTGCGCAACGTAACGGCCGCGCCACCGAAAATCGAGTCTGACACCCAATGGCTTTGCGACACGATACCATACCTCGTTCGCGACACCTTGGACGTGGCCGAAGGAGCGACACTGCTCGTCGGCCCCGGAGTAACGGTCCTTATGGAAAAAGCCGCGGCGATACGCGTGGCGGGCAATATAGCGGTAGCAGGCGAAGTAGATAATCGCACGTCATTCTCGCCACTCAGGAGCGATGGATATTACGAGACCATTCCCGGTCAATGGGGCGGCATAATCGTATCGGCTGGCGGACGGGCCGACATTCGTTTTGCGGATGTTGCTTGCTCGGCTTCTGGCATAGCTTGCGACTCGGCAAGCACGATGTTCATTGACGGACTATGGGTGCGCGACGTATCGCATACGGGCGTCACGCTCAACAAAGTGTCGGCAGAGGTGCGCAACACCATAGTATCCGACTGCGGCGGCGGAGCATTCAACGTCACGGGCGGCGACGTCCGACTGAGACACGTCACCGTGTCGGATTACTTCTCTTGGGACTACCGCCACGTATCGGCACTCCAATTCAACCATGCAGAAGGCGAGACATCCAAACTCACTGTATATAACTCCATTATCTTCGGCAATCAGACGTCCGAGATTGCAGTTGACAGCCTTTCCGCCGAATTCGTGACATTCCGCTCTTCACTCCTAAAGATGGATAAGAAGACGGTGTCGAAAGCGGAGGACGTATTCATCGATTGCAAACTCGCCACCAATGCGCACTTCGTCAACCGAAGTGAGGCCGACTACCACCTCACGAGTCAATCCGATGCCGTGGGCTTGGCCGACCCGACACTCACATCCGACATGTCCACCGACATCGAGGGCGCGCTGCGAGTGGATGGCGAGCTATGGAATGCCGGAGCATTGCAAACAGTGACGGAAAAGGAATAAGAATATGAAGCAAACAATAATATCAGCTCTGACGCTATCGGCCGCAGCCATCATGGCCACGGCATGCGCAAGCCACAAACAGAGCACAACAGCCACGTCGGCCCACGCAAAAGCCGACACCCTAGTAGTGATGAGCTACAACATAGAGAACTTCTTCGACCCGGACAACAACCCCGCCAAAGACGACGACGAGTTCACGCCCGAAGGCTCATACCACTGGACGGTGAGCAGAATGAAGAAAAAAGCCGCTCGACTGGCCCGAGTGATAGTATCGGCCAACGGTTGGAAAGTGCCCGACATTGTAGGCCTATGCGAAGTCGAGGGACCGGACTCGACAGGCAAATCGGCAGCCAACTACCTGGTGGAGTACGGAGGTCTCGACACCCCTACCCTCAACTATAAGCCAGTATGCTTCCCGACGCCCGACAAGCGAGGCGTGGCCACGGCAATGCTTTACAATGCCAACACGGTTGAACCCATCGAATTGCGCCCAGTAAACGTATCGTGCGACTCTCTTGAGCTC
>CAVGTO010000118.1:966-6990 GCA_963631865.1 Eggerthellaceae bacterium | reverse complement strand
GCTTTAAGGATATTACGGTTGCGCTCCTCAATAGTCATCACATTGCCACCGCAATCGACAGTATAACCTGTATCCATGACATCGAGAAGAGGCTTATCATATTCATCAACAAGAATCACGCACCTCATACCCGTTTGTCGACGAGCCTCAGCTAGAACTTTGAGAAACCGATCACTGAGTTCCTGTTCTGGCTCTGGCATGACAGAATATTTCTCCTCCTGGTTCCTAACGAAGGTATGCAAATTTTTAACGAGGGCATCAGGCTCTGTAAAATTCGGTCCATTGAAATCAACGTGGAAGACAGGGTATGTTTTCCATTCAGTTTCAAGTTTCTCTAAAGCCAAACCCTTGAAAAGCTCTTTCTTGCCGAGAAAATAATTCTCGAGAGTTGAGACAAGCAGGCTTTTGCCGAACCGCCTGGGGCGACTCAGAAAATAGATACTACCCTCATGAGTTAGTCTGTATACGAGGTCAGTCTTATCGACGTAGACGTAACCTTCTGTTATAATCCTCTCGAAAGATTGGATGCCTATGGGAAACTTCATATTCTGTCCTTTACGGTTAACAGTTAACAGTTCACAGTTGTCGGTTGCCATACTGCCATGATTTCGGCAATTGCCATACTGTTGCTTTTGCAAATATAGCAAAAGTAAAGAGTTTGCGAGGCGCAAATCATTGTCTCCACAGTCTAAAAACCATATAGACAAAAAAGTGCGAACCTGTCGCTATCCAATAAATGGGATGGCAGACCGGTCCGCACACCGATACGGTAGGAACGTCTAGTAGACGTATAGTTTAAAGTCACTAACGCTTTCGGGAGCGTCTTTTTCCATTCGTGGAAGGTATTCGATGGCTGAGACAGATTGCTCAGAGCCGAGGTCTATGACAATGAGATGTGGAGCTTGGGAGCCAGCCTCGGTCTGCCAATATGTGCTCTCCTGAAGGTCGAAAGCCTTGTCGAGAGTATGATTACCGTTCTCACTGTCGGCATAACGGGCTACCCAGTTAGCACGTGCGAGACGGTTGCCATCGGCATCTCGCAAGTAAATTTCGGCAATAGACATCTGCTTGGCATCGGAATGAGCGGCGATGCACTCAATGGCAACATATCGCCCATGCGCCACACTCGGCAAAGCAAGAGTCTGCCACCCGTTGCCCGAAGCGAATGCCGATTGAAGGACTGGAGTCGCTGAATTGAGGTCGGGACGGTCGCCAGGGGCATTGTGCTTAGAGCTCTTCTCGAGATTGAGTTTATCAAGTTCGGGATGGTCTTGAGCAAAAGCCTTGGGTGCTTCCTTGCCATGAGGGCCAACAACATCGAGCACTATGACTTCATTCTCACCCTTGCGGAGCCAACAGCCTGGCAAGAAAAGCGTCTGTTGCGGGCCGATATGCCAGAAACGGCCTAAAGCGTGACCATTGACGTAGACCTGACCTTTACCAAATCCCTCCATATTGAGGAATGTATCGCCAGTCTTCTTGACATTGAAGGTAGCACGGTAATAGCCAGCCCTCGTATTGAGACGGATAGAAACTCGCTCCACTTGCGAAAAGGCAGCTTTTGCCTGTTCGGGACTATCGGGCAACGTAGAGCACGTCCATTGACGGGGAGTAACAACAAGGTCGCACGCATCGGCCGAAGAGGAGAGAGAGACATCTCCCACGATTCCCTTGAAATCCTTTATGGCGCGACCAAAATTTATGCGTCCCATACCCTCGACAATTATCGTAAGGCGAGAACCACTCTTGAGTCCCGGGACGGCAAGCGACTTCTCGTTTCGAGTGCGGTCAATCTTGCCGACATAACGACCATCTACAAATACTTGCGCAAAGTCATGGACCTCGGCAGAGAGAGTAGCATCGCCACTAATGCCAAAGACATGAGTCTCGTAAATCATTGAGCCCCATCCCATATTCATATCCTCGAACGTCAGAGGCGAAGAACTTGCTGCTGTGCTGTCGATGCCCACAACGAGCGGACGGTAGTCCGAAAATTCGAAATCGGGGATGGAAATGAACTGCGCAGGGGCTTTGGGAACGGAAGGAAGTGCCTTGCCGCCATTGTATTTCTGCATAGTCTGGCGGAGGGTGTAGAACTTGGGCGTAGCCTGACCTTGCTCATTTATGGGAGCGTCGTAGTCATAACTCGTGACGTCGGGTTGGAAACCAGGAGAGTTAGCACCTGCCCAATGTCCGAAACTCGTGCCGCCATGGGTCATATAGAGCGAGAAACTAATGCCTCGGTTGAGCATCGTGTCGATGCCAGCCACCATATCGTCGGCAGTGCGTGTCTCATGCCGAGCCCCCCACTTATCGAACCATCCACTCCAGAACTCACTGCACATCTGCGGAGCTGAAGGACGGATCTCGGCCAATGGACGGAACTCACGATCGACATCGGCACCCGTACCGAAATTCATTGTCCAAACGAGGTCGCCGAGACCATTTTTGGTAAAGTTGCTAGACCAATCGCATTGGAAAAGAGCGACATCCGAGAAGCCCGAACGGCGCACTATATCACGAATGGCAGAGACGTATGCCTTGTCCTCACCATAGGAGCCGTACTCATTCTCGACCTGCACCATAATGATAGGGCCTCCCTTTTGAATAGTCAGGTCAGCAAGTTGCTCACCCACCTTTTGCTCAAATTTCTCAACGCGCTCCAGAAAATATGGGTCGCTTTCGCGGAGACGAATATCCTTTTTCTTTAGGAGCCACCAAGGCAAGCCTCCCATTTCCCACTCGGCGCATACATATGGGCCGGGGCGCACAATAACGTACATGCCATTCTTCTGGCACAGACGGCAGAACTCTGCCACGTCGTTGTTGCCCGAAAAATCAAACCGCCCTTCCTGCTGCTCATGGATATTCCAAAAGACATAGAGGCAAATGGTGTTCATTCCTAGAGCCTTGCACATCTTGATCCTGTGCTCCCAATAGGGGCGCGGGATGCGCGGGTAATGCAGCTCGGCGGCCTTGACTACGAAAGGTTTGCCGTTGAGTTCGAAAGTCTTATTGGCTGCGACGAAAGAGCCAGCCGTCTTGCTCTGCGCCATGGCGGGCGACGAGAGGGCGAGAAGGAGGGCCGCAGCTGAGATTATCAGTTTATGCATACGATAATATATAGTCGTTCATCTAAGGAGTTGCTTTGCCGTGCTTCTAACGTTGTCCACTGATAAAATAATCAGAGCCACATGCTACGCTAGTCACAGATATATAGCATTGCGAGAATTAGATTATCCACAGAACTAACGAATTGGGGAATATTTCCCTATTCCTCCACAAAGGTAGAGATAGATCTTGGAGTAAGAGAGAAATTGCCATCCGTGTCACCAACAGGCGCAAGACTTTCGGCTGAAACATCGCTCGTACGGTAGACACTCCACTTGATATTCTTCTGACCATCAACATTGAGAGATACACTGCGGACATCCTCGGAATAGTTGATTGCTACGGCAACCCACTTGCCATCTTTATTGCGGTAGGCGGAAACCATAACGCCATATGGCTCATAGTCACCACCTTCAACAACCGCGCCATCGGCATCGCGGGTTTCGACATCATAGCGCACAGCCCCCGGGCGCACGAAACGCGAATAGTTGCCAAGCGACCACATAAGTTTGGAATCGACAGCAGAGCCACTCTTCCAACCATCGTTGCTATAGACACGGATAAGCCCGTCGCGATAGTCGCCGCCCACGGAACGCCACCAACACCAGCTTGCCGCATTGGCAAAGACAAGGTCGCAATGGATTACGCGTGCCACGTAGAGGGCTGTCTTCATCGAGAAGTCGAAGCCATGGCCGCCACCGATCTCCTCATCATTGCCCATAATGCAAATTTCCGTCTGCCAAAAATCCAAGCCGGATTTACGGATCTCGTCTCGTAATTGTTTACGGATTTCGGGCATCTGCTCTACGGGCGTGTTGGTCCAATAAGAGTGGCCACCCATGACGTGGGCAAGTTGGGGAACGTTGCCAACATACGTATCCATACTGTCGGGCGAGAAGAAAGCCTTAATCTCGTTGCCTCGTTGCCAGTCGGCCACGTGGGTACCAATCATACAACGGTAGTCTGAACTCTCGTTGATGAGGATTTGCGTATTACGGAGTTTGCGGTTAGCCTTGAGGGCCTTGCCTAGTTCGCGAGCCACACGGGCCACCTCGCGATTTGTGGCTGGAGTGCCCTCTTGCTTGGGACCCAGCCAGTTCCAATGGCCGTCGCTCTCATTTAGAGGACTTATCAAGTCGATATGGATGCCATCGTGCTCCTCTATACCGCACACCGCCGAGGCAAGATAGTTGGCAAAATCATCGTAGCAATCGGGACGGAGATTAAGCGTACCGCCGCGTCCGGTATTCGTGGCCAAACCATTGATAGTGAACTGTACGGGGGCAGAGTTGCAAAAAGCGAGAATCGTGGTCACACCACGGTCTTTAGCGAGACGAAGGAAACGACGTTGCGCCATCTGCCGACTCCAATCCCACTTGCCATCCGGACGGAGGAGGCACTCTGTGCGAGTAGACGGATTAATCTGCGCACTGTCGCCTTGCTCCTCACTGCCGGCGCCGAGATTAAAACGCCAAATGGAAAGACCTATGCCCTTGGGTTTGCCTGTGGCATCGTTCTTGGTACTGAAAAGCCAATCGGCAATCTGATTCTGCTGCGCCTCTGGCCAATTGCCAAGGAACTGCATACTCCAAGCGTCGCTTGCTCCAAAGTGGAGGATAGTCTGCTCGGGCTTGGAAGGCAAAATGGTATATGACTTCTGAGCCGCGGCATCTATGGCGCAAGCCACTAGGGCGGCAGAGGCAAGAGCCATAAGGCGGATATCGTGGGAGAAAATGTTGATCATAATAGAGAAATGGAGATTATATTTACTTTACAAGAAGTCGTTTGCCACCCGAGACGTAGAGCCCTGGCATAAGACCAGAGAGCGACTCGCCAGCATGGCGGACAAGACGACCGTCGAGAGAAAATACATCCGCACAACCATCTGCCTCATCGACATGGATATTAGCTATGGCGTCGGAACTGTCGAGGTCGATTACGAAGGTGTTGACACTGCGCTTCTTTATGACCATTCGCGAGCCGAGAGCGTATGTTCCAGCGACATGCTTGAGGTTGCTGGACTCGTCGGAGCGATACCAAGAGATTTTGGCAGACGAGCCGGCACCATCGATGTTGAGCTTGACACCAGTAGAGGAGTCAGCCATATTGACGTAGACAACAACTATGCGTTTGCCGTCGGGCGAGACGTAAGCAGAGCCCATAAGTTTGTTGAGGCTCTCGACTTGGTCGGTAGTATGCGATATGCGAGTATAGCCCGGACGGATGAAACGGCTGAAATTGCCGAGTACCCAAAGGTTTGGACTGTCGTAGAGAGTACCGCCCTTAGAAATATCTCCATAGCTCTCGCCACCAGTAGAACCCGAACCTGTGTCGCCAGAGGCTAGGAGACGGATAAGGTAGAATCGGTTCTTCTGGCTATACATCTCCTGGGCGAAAGTTGTCCAATAGCTCCAAGAGACCACATTGGCATAGGTAAGGTCGCAGTGGATGAGTTTGGCCATATAGAGAGCTATGTCCCAGTATGTAGCCTTGTCATACGAAGCGGGGAAACCGGCATCGGACGACGGAGCGGCATCCAGCATACTCCATTCTGTCTGATAGACATCCAAACCATATTGTGCGGCAGCGTCATGGACACTCGTGCGGACATTCTCGAGGTCGGAGTTAGTGCCGAAAGTCCAATAACTGTGTCCCGCCACGGCCTTGCGGAGGTTATCGAGGTCGCCGATGTAGGTATCGGTATTGGCGGAATTGAAAAAAGCTTCAATCTGGTTGTCAGCCCTCTTCTCGCCGCTATTGGAATAGAGAGCCTTGAACTGGCAGGCTTCGGGAAGGAGAATTTTGGTATTGAGACCGTACGCCGCAATCTGCATATCAAGTTCGCGAGCCAATTTGGCAATGCACACATTAGTCATTGGAGTACCCTCTTGCCCGCTCGTCCAATCATATTGA
>CAVGTO010000118.1:0-923 GCA_963631865.1 Eggerthellaceae bacterium | reverse complement strand
AGTCATTGGAGGGGCCTCTTGCCCGCTGGTCCAATCATATTGAGGTTCGTTGATGGGACTAATAAGAGAAACGTTGTAACCTTCACTGACAAAGTGGTCAGCAACGACAGCCAAGTAGTCGGAAAAAGCGGCATACTTATCGTCGCGAAGATTGGAGCCCGAGACGCCAGAGTTTGCGCAAGCCTTGCCATTCTTAGTGTAGTACACGGGAGCCGAGTTGGCAAAGAGGACGAAATGCTCCACACCATAATCCTTGGCAGCCTTCATAAAATATTGCTGACCAGCGGATCGACTCCAATCATATGAGCCATCGGAAGAGAGGTAGCATGAGGCACGGCGAGTGACATCGTCAATACCGCTATCGTCGCCCTGCTCGGCACTGCCACCACCAAGGTTGACGCGCCACGTCGAGAGACCTATCCCCATGGGATTGCCATCGGCATCAAAATCCCTGCTAAAGAGCCATTGGGCTGCCTTCTCCTTCTCGGCAACGGGGAAATAACGACCAACGAAATCGGCCGTCCAGCAATCACTCGAACCAAAATCCTCAATGGTCTGATATCTTACCGACGGCGAAATTGTGACATTATATGTAGACTGCGCCACAGCCGAGTTTTGCGCCACAAGCCCCAATAAGGCAGGGGCGAGCGCAACGGCTTTGCGCATAATACGGTATGTTTTCATCTTGGCTATTGTTGATTAAAGTGTGGGGACGAAGATGTGGAAAGAAATAAAGGCGGGCACGATGCGAAGGTCACCCAACAACGTCTTCGCAAGGCGCCCGCCAGTCTTATATAAAAAACAGAATCAGATACTCTTAGTAGCCAGGGTTCTGAGCAATAGAGCCGTTGGACATGGTAATCTCAGAGTTGGGGATTGGGAAGAGCTCGTCGCGGCCTTCCTTGAAATAGTAACCCTTGTTC
>CAVGTO010000117.1:5503-7131 GCA_963631865.1 Eggerthellaceae bacterium | reverse complement strand
CATCTAATGCTGTCGAGGTTGAGGATTTCAAGCGAACCGACAATACCATAACTTTCGATAGTTTCGACGACGTTGTGTTGCCGGGCTCTGAAGTTGTGGTCTCGGGCAAGTGTATGTCAGCTGCAGGTCTCCCTGTGGCCAATGCCAGCGTAAGCTATACTGTTGGTCAGGTCCGCGAGTTTTATTCTCTCCCTCCTTATCTGCAGCCAATCACGGGAGAGACTTCTACCGATTCCAATGGTGCTTTCTCCCTCTCATTCAAGGCTGAGTCGGGACGCACGTCCATCTCTGTCAATGTTACCGATTCGAGGGGAGAGACTACCGAGGGGAATACGATGCTCTCCGTGACAAACGAGGGCTACGGCATCAGTATGCGTCAAAATGAAGCTAAAGCGGATGTCGGTCATGGTCCCGTCCTAACGCTCAATTCCCAAAACAGCAACGGTCGTCCATATGCGTCTAAGGTCCATCTCACTGTGACGCCCTATGAGCCTGTAACTCTGCGTCCTGTCTTCGCTACTTATGGCGAATCGGCGGATACCATAATCGGAGGTCAGCAAAATGTTGTCTTCGGGCACGATGACTTTATGAGCAACGCCCCACAACTTGCCGCATCTCCCGTCTTCGAGGCTGATTATGATGTCTGTGGTGAGAAATCTATCGACTTGTCGAGCCTCAACCTCCCGGCCCGACGCTATCACATTGTGGCCACGGCAACGGCTCTCGACAGCACTGAGCTCAAGCAGCAGGCGGATTATATCTCAGTGGCCAAGGATGGCCGAATGGAGGGTTTGAGCTATCTCCTGCTCATAGCTCCTAAGCAGGTTGAGCGTGGTAAACTCTTGACTTTCAAGGTCGGAACAGGCTGGGATGATGCACGTGTCACAGTCCTCGTAAATTATCGCAGCAATATTGTTTTCCGTAAGCATATTGACCTGTCGCATGGGGTGACGGATGTCTCTTATCAAGTGCCCGCAAGTGCCATCGATGGCGAGAGCGTCCAGATAACACTTCTCACGGTCCACAATGGAATGGTGAGCAAGGAAGATTGCACGGTCAAGGTTAAGAAGGAAGACAAGGAGCTCAATCTCTCGCTCTCTTCTTTCCGCGACCACTCTCGCCCCGGAGCCAAGGAGCAGTGGACCATCAGTTGCACAGGTGGTGATGAGTCGACAATTGCCGCTTCGATGTATGACAGCCGACTGGATAAGTACGTCAGCAACGTGTGGGACGCTTATTTTTCGCGTCTGTCGGTGCGAAACTATGTCGCCATCAACTCTCTGTCTCTGGAATATGACGGTCGCCATAATTCTTCTATGCATGGAGATTATAGGTCTGGCTGTGACGACATTCTGGGCGAATTTTTCAACAGGTTTGGGTATCATTCCAATTTAGATTTTCATAGGTTTAATATCTACGGGGAACCTCGTATGCTATGCTGTATGGCGGCCAGGACTGAGACTGACCGATCTGCCATGGTTGCTTCTAATGATGCCGCATTCAAAGAAGCCGAAAGCTACGATGTTGAGGGATTAGGCTCTGCTCCACAACTCAATGTCGTAGGTGATGATGAAAGCGAAGAAACGGAGGCCGCCGCAGAGGAACATACGGACATCTCCCCACGTGAG
>CAVGTO010000117.1:0-5493 GCA_963631865.1 Eggerthellaceae bacterium | reverse complement strand
CGCGAGAACTTTGCCGAGACGGTTTTCTTCCTGCCCAACCTTCGTCCCGATGCCAGCGGCAATGCGACTTTCGAGTTTACGTTGCCCGACAACCTGACGACGTATAACTTCCGTGCTCTCGCCATCGACAAGAAGATGCGTTACGCCATGGAGACCAAGACCCTTACGGTCAACAAGCCCATCAATGTGCGTCTCGGTCTCCCGCGTTTCGTCACCGAAGGTGACTCCATAACCATTCCTGTTGACGTCACGGCTGCCGATTCGTCAGTCACGGCTGCCGAGGTCTCGCTATCTATCTCGGATAAAGAGACTGGCCGGTCTTTGGCTACGCTGCCAAGTCAGACTGTCGATTTTGGTGGCTCTATTGCAGGCTCTGCACGATGGGAATTTGTAGTGCCCGAAGGGGTTGAGGATCTTAATATCGAGGTGCGCGGTGAGGCGAAATCCGCTGAAGGCCTCACGGGCGATAAAGATGGCGAGCGCGTCTCGCTTCCCGTGGCCAAGCGCAATATTGAGGTTGAGGAGAGCCACTCTTTCGCCCTCACGGACAAGGGTGTGCATCACGCAGTCAATCCATTCGTCGAAGGCAAGACCAAACTCCTCTCGTTCGACTATACCAGCAACGCTTTTATCCAAGTTCTCCGCGCCCTGCCGAGTCTCGACAAGAGTTGGGCCCCCAGCACCGATACCTATCTCGGTCGCTATGAGAGCTCTGCCATCGCTGCGCTTCTCCAGCAGAAGGAGGACGTAAAGAAGGCCGTAGAGTACCTCAAGAAGAATGATGGTAAGCTTTCTACTATCGACGATCCGGATCGCACGCCGTGGTATCTCATGGCCCGCCGCCTCGCTCAGCATGACAAGGATGTTATATGCCTTATGAGTGGCAATTACGCCGCCAAGACTAAGAGTGATAACCTGCGTAAACTCCAGAATATACAGTTCTCCGACGGGTCATTCCCTTGGTTCTGTGGTATGGAGGGCTCTGACTGGATGACGGTGGGTGTCGTCTCGACTCTTGGCGAGATGATGCGCCTCGGCTTGGTGGACGTTGACGATATGCCCATCGTGAGCAAAATCCTCTCTAAGGCTCGCCTTCGCATCGATACTCTTCTGGCCGAGCAACTTGCCGATTACAGCAAACAGCTCGCTGAGTACGAGAAAGACAAGGCGGCCTTTGGCAATCGTCAGCCCCAGCTCTCGTATTTCACTCTTGAGACTCTCCACGCCCATTTCCTTATGGATGTCCATATGGACGACACTGTAAGGCAACTCATAGCAGTCCTAAAGTCTCGCTGGCAATACCCGACGATGTGCGACCGCGTAACAGCCACCACTGTCCTCACTTATGCGGGCGAGACATCCACGGCAAAGAAGATTATCAAGAGCTTGGAGGAAAACCTTGTGCAGACAAAAGACGGCACGGCGTACATTCCCGAAGAGGGTCTCTTCCACCACCGTGAGCAGGTTGAGGCGCAGGCCATGCTCATAATTGCCCTCCAGCGTCTCAATCCCGACAGCGAAAATCTCCAGCGCATCATCAACCACCTTGTCCTCATGAAGCGTGGCGAGGCTTGGTCCGACGCTCAGTCCACTGGCCGTGCCGTGCTTGCCCTCCTTGGCTCGTCGGCCGTGTCTGCCGAGACGGACATTGTTGTGGTTGCTGACCAAAAGGTTGAGTGTACAGTTGCAAGTCCCGAGTTCTCTATGGCTCTTCCCTCCGACGGATCAGTGACCGAGGCTACCGTAACTAAGAGTGGCAAGGCCACTTCCTGGGGCAGCTGGAACCGTATCCTCCAGACTCCCATTGACGAGATGAAGTCCGACTGCACCGACAAACTCAAGATTAACCGCTCCGTCGCGGTGCTCCGCCAAAACGAGCAAGGTCGCGAAGAGTGGGTGCCTCTCGCCGCCAACGGCACTTCGCTTCGCATTGGTGACAAGATCCGCGTGACCCTCACTTTCTACAATGACGAGGCTCTGAGCTTTGTCCGCATCCGCGATTTCCGCACTTCGGCTGTTGAGCCCGACGATATGCATTCGGGTTACCGCGGGTGGTGGTTCTGGCGCTGGTCGGATGCCGATGTTCCCACGCCGTGCCACTACCTGCAGATTACCGACGAGACCAATGAGTTCTTTGTCGATTATCTCTACGAGGGTTGGCACTGCCTCTCATACACTGCTACTGTCACCCACAATGGCGATTTTGCCTCTGGCTATGCCGATGCCAAGTGTATGTACGCCACCGAGATTAAGGCGCACTCCGAAGGCGGACGCCTATCTGTCGGGATGTAGCTTTTTGCTTCTGGCTTAAAAGATTTCGCCCCCTGCTGATGGTTGTCAGTAGGGGGCGAAATTTATTTTCCCCCGAAAAACCCATACCTTTGCTAGTCCCTAGCAAAAAGAGGGGAGAAAACACCTATGCCACGAAACTTGACTCAAGGCCCGATACATAGCTCCATTTCGGCTTTCGCATTGCCATATATGATTGCTTATTTCCTCCAGGTGCTCTATGGCTTGGCGGATCTCTTTGTCGTTGGCCGATATTGCGGAGTGACAGCCACGACGGCTGTGGCCAATGGCGCACAGGTGATGTATATGTTCACCGTTATTATCATTGCGCTCTCAATGGGTGCCACGGTAAACATCGCTCGTGCACTTGGTGCTGGGGATGCTGAGCGGCAGGGGCGGTTTATTGGCAATACGTTCTCGCTCTTCGCAATTATAAGTGTGGTGTGCGCTGCGATCCTC
Organism: Eggerthellaceae bacterium; assembly: GCA_963631865.1. GTDB lineage: Bacteria > Bacteroidota > Bacteroidia > Bacteroidales > Marinilabiliaceae > W3P20-009. Next base: position 2,745 of record CAVGTO010000117.1, on the reverse strand, counting down.
TTCGCCCTCAGGTATTCCATTGTGACAGCTATAGATACGCCCGTCGAGGCGGTGAGTGAGACTATAGACTACCTCACCATCACGTTTGCCGGCGTTCCGTTCATCGTGATGTACAACGTCATATCATCTGTTTTCCGCGGGCTTGGCGATACACGGCGACCTATGTATTTCGTGGCCATAGCCTGTGCAGTCAATATTATCCTCGATTTTCTCTTCATTGGCGCACTCGATATGGGGCCACGTGGCGCGGCTCTTGGCACAACTCTTTCTCAGGTGCTTAGCGTGTCCGTGGCTGCCGCTTATATGTGGTTGAAACGTAGGCAGATTGGCGTGCGACGCGCGAATTTCGCGCTTGAGCGTAGGAGTGTCGGGCAGATTGTCAAGGTAGGTGTGCCTGTGGCTCTCCAGGATGGCTTTATTCAGCTGTCGTTTATGATTATCATGGTCATTGCCAATGGGCGAGGCGTAACTGATGCTGCGGCCGTTGGCATTGTCGAGAAGTTTATCGGAGTGCTGTTTATTGTTCCGAGTGCCATGCTGGCCACTACTTCGGCCATGGTTGCTCAGTGCCTAGGTGCGGGAGACGAGGTGCGAGCTCGTGCCACTCTGCGGACCACGACTGTCATTGCCGTTGGCTTTGGCTCTGTCATAGCCTCCGTTTTGCAGTTTTGCCCCGAGGTGGCTGTTGGTATTTTTACTGACGATGCGGCAGTCTTGGCTGCCGGTTCCGGTTATCTCCGTGGCTATGTGTGGGATTGCGTTTTGGCGGGGGTGCATTTCTGTTTCAGTGGCTACTTTACGGCCTCTGGACGAAGCTATCTCTCTTTTGTTCATAACTTTGTGGCCATAGTGGTGGCTCGTGTCCCGTTGGCTTACTGGGCTTCGGCCTCTTTCCCCGACACGCTTTTCCCTATGGGACTCGCCACGTGTGTGGGCTCACTGCTCTCGGCTCTTATATGTGTTGGCGTCTACGTTTGGCTTCGCAGGCGCGAGAATGCTCTTTGCGGTCTGCTGAAATAGTGTTATCATTGCACTACGCTTAACAACGAGCACTTTAATAAAGAGAATATCTGTATGAAATATATCGGTGCGCACGTATCCGCAAGTGGCGGTGTGCAAAATGTTCCACTCAATGCGCGAGCCATAGGGGCCACGGCTTTCGCCCTCTTCACCAAGAACCAACGCCAGTGGACTGCCAGGGACTTCGACCCCGCCGAAGTGGAGGCGTTCAAGAAAAATTGCCAGGAGTGTGGCTACACCCCGGCACAAATCCTCCCACACGATAGTTATCTCATCAACCTCGGCAACGCCGACCCCGACAAACGGCAGAAGTCGCTCGATTCCTTCATCCACGAACTGCGTCGCTGCGAGGTCCTCGGTCTCGACCGTCTCAATTTCCATCCCGGCAGCCACCTCAAGGAGATTGCCCCCGAAGCATGCCTCGACCTCATTGCCGAGTGCATCAACCGCGCTCTCGACTCGACGCATGGCGTCACGGCCGTGATAGAGAACACCGCGGGGCAGGGCACCAATATGGGCTTTGCTCTCAGCCATCTCGGCTATATCATTGAGCGAGTGGAAGATAAGAGCCGTGTCGGTATCTGCATAGACACGTGCCATGCCTTTGCCGCTGGTTATGATATAGCTTCGCCCGAGGGCTACGAGGCTTTCTGGCATGAGTTTGATGAGGTTATTGGGCTCAAATATCTTCGCGGCATGCACCTCAACGACGCCATGAAACCCGTAGGCTCTAAGGTCGATCGCCATGAGTCTATTGGCAAAGGTTGCATAGGCGTCGAGGCTTTCCGTCGCATCATTGCCGACAAGCGTACGGATAATATCCCGCTTATTCTTGAGACTCCCAATGAGGAGATTTGGCCCGATGAGATAAGTCTCCTGAAGAGTTTTGAGCGATAGGGATGGTGCAATAAATGTGCGAGTCTGACGTTTCTTATCTGTATGTTTTTTAGACGAAAAGATAGGAATGATTTCGACAATTAGAGGTCTCTTGCTACGCTTTTTCTTTGTCCTCTTGCTATCTTTCGTAGCGAGTTCGGCTGCGATGGCGCAAGACGTGCAGAAACGTTACATTGTGCACGGCCACGTCGAGGGACGCGACACCGTACCGCACGTAACGCTCCCCGAGGTGCGTTGCTTCGCCAAGGCGCGCTTCAAAAATGAGAGACAGAAACGTCAGTGGACGCGTTATATCTACAATGTCAAGAAGGCTCTGCCTTACGCTCGAATCCTTGCCAAGGAATTTAAGATTATCAACGACAGCCTTGCGCTTATGACCACGCAAAAAGAGAAGGATAAGTACCTTGAGCGCAAGGAGAAAGAGCTCTTCAAGAAATACGAATATAACCTCAAGCACCTGACCGTCAAGCAAGGCCGCATCCTCATAAAACTCATCGACCGCGAGACTGGCAATACGAGTTACGAGGCCATACGTATGCTAAAGGGCAAGTTCAAAGCTTTCTGGTGGCAAGGCATCGCGCGCATGTTCGGCTCAAGCCTCAAGGTGGAGTACGATCCGCAGGGTGAGGATAAGAACCTCGAGAATGTTGTTATTCTCATCGATATGGGGGTCTATTGACCTTTCCACCTCCATACATTAACAACCAACTTATGCGCATCCGCATCCTCGCCCTCGTGGCATTTCTCTTTGCAATGACATTCGGCGTTGCCACATCCGCACAGGATATGGCTGCCACTGTTGTCGCCGATACGAGTGCGCAGGCGGCA
>CAVGTO010000116.1:0-7146 GCA_963631865.1 Eggerthellaceae bacterium | reverse complement strand
ACGTTCTCTACGGCAGTCGCGGGTGTGCCATTGACGTAGAACTTGTAGATGTTGACAGTCTTGAGGTCGGCAGAGAATACGGCTACTTCGTAATAGTCAACACCACCCTCTTGCTTGATCTCGACGTTTACCTTGGCATCCTTGCCGTTGGTGACGACCTTGAGGTCGCTTGCGCTGTAGCTGCCAGAGGTCTCAATTTTGCCGGTCTTGGTGGCTTCGTCGATGCTAATCTCATTGTCTTTGAAAGTTGCCAAAACAATGTCCGCATTGTAGATGAGGGCAATGTCGTCAACGTAGATTACATCTGGGTCGCTATCGCTGGTGCTGCCGCCAGAGGCAACTGCACAAGTTGAAATGGTGACAAGAATTCCTTTAGGAGCATCGTCTGTTGCATAAGCAAAAGGTAAGCTTAGTTGCTTCCATGTGTCATCGCTAGAAATGTCCGATTTTCCTGCTTGAGCAACAATGTTCGACTTGTAGCTGTCGATTTGAGGGTCTTGTACAGTTCCACCATTGGATATAAGCGCACTAACGGTAGCATACGGGTTCTTGTTTCCGTTACCCGCATGGTATTTTACCCATACAGACAGTGAATCTGCTTTAGTGTCCAATAATGCATAGTACGGATCTCCATTAGCGTCATTACCTGCGGAAAAATCAAGTGTCGCATTGTTGTCTGTGCTTGTCGGAGACATACTTCCAGCATTGAGACGTCCCGTTGTGATGGTTCCGTTTGCTGAGAATTTTAAAAATCCGTATTTAAGGACTGTTGAGGCAACTTTTAAGCTGCTGCCTGTTGCTCCATTCCTAACATCATCACTTTGGAAGGTGTGCGTTGCGGTCGCTACTTGCGAGACCAAAGAACCTTGCGCACTCATAAACGAATGCCATCCGTTTGCTTCTTTGCTTTCGTATGTGGTTCCGTTATCCGTGTATGAGACATTATGATAATTCTCGAAGCCTGAGTTGGGCAACTGGCAGGTGATGGTTGAGAAGTCGACATTGACCTTCTGACCAACTGCCTCGATGTAAATTTGGGTGACAAGTTCGTCGTCCATAAGGCAGCCGGATAATGTTAAAGGCAATTCCATTGACATGCCAAACAAACTTACCGATACTTTCGTGTCTGCAGCGATTGTAGTGATGTTTACATCATTATACTTTACGCCTTCGATGTCTGGAACGACGATATCACCGACTGATAGCTCTCCAAAGTAGAAGTCTTTGATGGAAAGCGTGTACTTGCCGTTAGATTGCTGCTCCACATTGATTGTTGATGTCTGAGGCGTTGCGGCCGTGCCGTCCACACTCACCGTCAGACTGCCTGTGTAGTCCGTAGCTCCTGCCGAGAGGGCGAGGACTGCGGCAGCAAAGGAAGTAATGAGTTTCTTCATTTACTAAGATTTTGTTTTACATCTGTTTTTTGCTAATGCGCATAAGTCGTGCTCTCGTTTCACGTTTGTGCGAAGCTTTGGGAGGTGTGCTATACTGCGCATTTTCTATGCAAAACTGCCAATAATTCTTCATTCCGCAAAATCTTTTTCGTTAATGTTGCCTTTTGCGCAGAAAGTAAGTTGATTGGTATTAATCGTTTATGCCTTAGTTGGTTACGTTTTGCTGGTGCAAGTCTTGTGCTGCACTTTTATAAACAAAAAGAGGCAGCGCATAGCTTTGTTGCGCCACCTCTTTGCTTATATAAATCTGTTTTCCTGTCTTGTTCTGTGTGGTCTTTACATTGCCCCCGTACTCTCCCTCTCCTTGATCTTGGGGACGAGGGCGCGCATGACGCAACGGTTCACCACAAGTCCGCTCTCAATCTGGTCTATGAGCAGACTCATTGCCTCGCGTCCCATCTCGTAGCCGTTCTGCTCCACGCTCGTGAGGCTGGGCTCGACAATGGCGGCTATGGGGTCGTCTCCAAAACCAACGACCTCGACGTCTTTCGGTATGCGGCGGCCTGCTGTGCGGAGGACCTTCATTGCCACCACGGTGGTATCGTCGTTTATGGCGAAGAGACCGTCTATCTTGTCGGCAATGGACTGCAGTCTGCCGATGTTTGCACGGAGTTTATCAGGAGTGTCGGCGTCAATAATGAGTTCGGGATCAACTACTATGCCAGCTTCGCGCAGTGCCTTCTCGTAGCCTTCGCGCCTGTTATCCGATACTTTTAGGCCCGTGTCGCCACATAGAAGTGCTATGTGTTTCCGACCATGGGAAGTCATAAGGCGCACGGCCTGATAGGCTCCGCTCACGTCGTCGGTTGTTACACGGCTTACCTCCACTCCGTCCAGTGTGCGGTCGTACATCACAACTGGCATACCGTCCGTCACAATCTGGTTGATGAACTTGTTGTTAGTTGTCGATTTACTTACGCTGAGTAGGATGCCGTCCACGCGGCTGTCGATGAGCGTCTGCAGCGACGCCTGTTCGCGGTCCGCCCTCTCGCCGCTCTGACATACCATAGTGGTATATCCGCGACCGAAAGCCGTTTCATCCATTCCACTCAGCACGGACGAGAAGAAATGATGCGTCATCTCGGGCACCACCACGCCGATGATGTTTGTCTTTGCCTTGCGCAAGCTCAGTGCCAATGCGTTAGGCCTGTAGTTGACGCTCTCCGCCACTCGCCTGACGGCTGCTTTGGTCTCCTCACTAATGTCCGGATGGTCCTTGAGTGCACGACTCACTGTGCTTGCCGAGATGTTCAGTATCTTGGCAATGTCTTTAATGGTCATCTGGTGTAATTTCATAAGGTTACCTGCTTGAAAGTATTGGGGTGCCTTTCCTGGGGGGAAGGGGGATGATTGGGTACAAATATACGCAAAAAACGCTCAACATTTGTTTGAAAATGTTGAGCGTTTTTGCTGCACTTGTTATTCCGACTTGTTTCTATTTCGCAATAATTTTAGTTTCAGCTGTTTCGTCGCCTACGGTCACCTTTATGGCATATACTCCACTCGGCAGCGACAGCTGTGTGCTCGGTATTTCTGTTGCGGGCGAATACTCTGCTATCCGTTCTCCACTTATATTGTAGGCCTCAATTGTGCCGTGGCGAAGGTCCTCAGCCGTCGCTCCTGAAATCTCTATCGTTAGTGTCTCACCACTCTTTACTGGATTGGGGTAAGCTGTTATGGTGAGCGATTTCTGAGTCTGCTCTTCTATGGAGATTGGACAACTTGTGGCTGTCGAACCGTCTGTGAGTGTAAGCGTTACGGTATACGAGGCAGTTGCAAGTGGATTTTTGTGGTAATATTGTTTTGTGGCACCGAATATTGGTTCTCCGTCGGCATTCCACTGATAGGCTTTGAAAAGTTTTTCGCTGTTATCCACTATCAGTGTGTTGCCAAATTTCAAGTGAACTATACCCGCGAGGCAATCATCGTCAGGTTCAGGCTCAGGTTCTGGGTCGGGAACAGCCTCGCCTGCCGTGATGGTGAATGTCGTGGTTCGCCATCCGTTGCTTATGGAGTAGTTGCTGCTTGACGTGGAGAGGCGGTAGCGAACTTCGTATGTGCCTGCTGTTGGACTGACGCTGCTGAGGTCTGTCTCTGATATTGTTATATGCGGGTCGGTGCAGCCGCTAGGTAATGTGGTGGAGAGTGTTATGGTCGTCTCGCCCAGGGTGGTCGTGCCGTCTTCTTTGCGGCTCGCAATAGTGACGTATGCGTCAACTTCGAGTGCGGAGACAATGATGTTGAACTCCTTTGTCATCTCGATGTAGCCCACGCCTACACGCTCTTTGGGTGTGAAAATTGTGTTGCCAATCTCTTTCGAGAATGCGGATACCGTATGAGTGCCGACTGCGAGACGTGTGTCTCGGCCAATTCTCTCTCCGTCGAGGTATACTTTGCATCCAGCACCTTGGCTTTCGTAATTTCCCGCGGATGTTATGTAGCTTACGTTGGCGTTGCTTACGTAGTCAATGTCGTCACCATAGGTGACGTAGATATCCGGGCCTTCGCTGCCGTTGGCGGTTATAGTGGGTGTGTTGCGTGTCACTGTTCCGCAGTTGTCACAATATGTAAAGTCACCTTCGATGTCGGTGGTTTTGCCGTCGGCATCTGTGTAACTGAGGGTCACGAGGATGGGCTGACCGACATTGTAACCCGTCGGGATCTTCTGTGTGTTGAAGTGCGCACTGGTGATGTTTATCTTGCCGTCGCCATATGCGCAAAGCTCTATTGGTAGATTCTCAATGTTGAGGTTCGCTCCATCGATGTAATACCAATCGTAATCGTAGACGTGAGTCAACTCTTCCGCATCAATCACTTCGGCTTGGTTAATCAGCGGGTTGCCAAAGAAGTCTGGGTCGGAAGTCGGGTCGGGGGCTATAGGTCCCTCGATTGTGAAACTTGCCTCTTGCCATTCGCCACTTACTGCGTAGTTCTCATTGTCTACTGCGAGGAGGTAGCGCACGGTGTATGTGCCGGGCTTGGCCATTACAGCGCTGCTGTCAATCTCGGCAATGCTGAGATTGACGTCCTGCCCGCCTTTGGGAAGTGCGGTAGTTTGCGTGAGCGTTATGGCTCCGAGGTTGGCTGTGCCGTCGGCGTCGCGTGTGGCTATTGCCGCGTAACCTTCTATGGGGTAGGGAAGTACGGTTACGTTGAATGTGCGCGTAAGGTCTTTATAACCGACTATTACAGTGCCTTTGCTGGGACGGAAAATATTATTGCCCCTCTCGTAAGAATGCACTTTTACCTCGTATGTCCCAGCGTTCAGGCGGTCGGTTCTTAAGAGCTCTTCGCCATCGCAAGTGGCGTCTGAGTGACCATTCCCGAGTGTTGTATATCCTCCAGTGTTGTCAATTGCATTGGTCTGGAAGTTTAGTGTATCGCCATACGTTATGGAGATGTCTGGACCTTCGTCTCCGTTTATTGTTATTGTAGGTGTTTGGCGTGTTACTCTGCCGCATGTGCTGCAGTATTTGTAATTCCTGTTGAGGACTTTTTCAGTGCCGTCCGCTGCTATTGTTTTCAGAGTGACATTGACTTGATATTTCGTGCTATAGCCGGTATTGCCAGTGTTGTCGGGAAAGGTGCCAACAAGTTTAGCAGATGTGATATAATATCGCAAGCTGTCTTTTTCTGTCACGAATACCGTGTCGGCAGGCAAATCGAGCGATTTGGATGACGAGAACCAATCGTAGCTATATACATGCGAAGTAGTACTCTCGTCCAGAACCTTATAACCGTTTGTCATAAGCGGTTCGGCAGGAAATGTGGTGCTCTGTGCGGAAGTCTCCAAACATGTGGCCGTTGCCGCCACAAAAATAAAAAGCCGCAGCACGGCACTGTGTACTGCGGACATAATAAGGTCGTAATGCATTGGCCTAACGTGTTCTAGCGTTGTTGATAGCCTCCACCACTTCGGCGGTCTTGCGGGTCATGTCGTCGGCGCGGATAATCTCGCCACTCAATGCTATGCCGTCAGGACCTGCCGAGAGTATCTCGGCAATGTCGGCGACAGTAATGCCGCCAATGGCCACAATGGGTATGTTGATGCCTCGACTACGAGCCTCCCAAGTTATCTCGCGATAACCACCGAGGCCGAGAGTCGGTGCCAAATTCTTCTTCGTCGTAGTGAAACGGAATGGACCGCAACCAATGTAATCCACTGAGTCGCAGACTCGGAGAATATCGTCGATGGTGTTGCACGTTCCGCCAATTACGAATCTATCACCTAAAATCTTACGAGCCTCGGCTGGTGCCATGTCATTCTTGCCAAGATGTACACCTGTAGCTCCAACGCGCTTAGCTACCTCTACGTGGTCGTCGATGATAAGCGTAGCACCAAAGGTGTCTGTGAGTCTCTTCAATTCGCCAGCTGTGGCCTCCACGTCACTTTCCGTCGCTCCTTTCATGCGCAACTGTACCCAAAGACAGCCACCGTTGAGAGCCTTTCTAGCTTGCTCCACGCATTCCCCGCCTGTCTCGCCATTCGTGATGAACTGCAAGCCGAAATGCGCCATGTTGAGCGGCTTGGCTGGAGCCTGTTGCTCAGCGGCTAAACTGTCTGAGGTGGGAATGTCGTTAGTATGTGTGGAGGTCTGGTCGCTCACTGTGAAGATGTTTATATGTGTCTATATCACAAATTTATAGTAGTGCTGCGGGAACGGCAATTATTTATCCCACAATTTTCAGTCGTAAGGTGACTTTTTCTGCTTTTTATGGCGCTTCCAAGCAAAAAACAGGTATGGGATAAATTAAAATGAAAGTTACAGTCTCAAACAGCCAGTCAACTGTTAACTGAGCTCTGTGAACTGTTAACCGGATTAAGCTTCTTCCATACGCCGAAGCTCGCCCCCCTCAAACTGCAATATAATCTTATGCAGCACGGTGTCCCTCCGCATAGCCTCAACTCGAGGTGCGGCTGCGTACCCATTGATCTGGTTCACAGCCTCGTCCCATTGCTCCTTAGCCTTGTCCTCATCGTCCTTCTTGTGGATGACCTTAAGTTCAAAGATATAGCTGTGCTTGGCCTTGTCCTCTGGGTTGTTGGGGTCGGGGAGTAGGAAGAAATCACAGAAACCGTGGTTTAGCTCGAGTTCGGGGGCTGTTATGTAGTACTTATTGAGGTCCAGGTAGGCCATAAAGAACCCTTGGATGTTGCGCTCCGACTCAATGCTGTCGCGCACCGACGACACGTTCTTATATGCATCCGCAATGTATTGGAGGCACTCGCGCCACTCACCCCTTAATGCGAGTCCCGCCATCTTACGCTCGAGGTCGCCAAGTCTGATGCCACTCTCCTGCTGGAAGAACAGGCGTATGGCATTGTAATAGAGCTTGCGTGCGTTGTTGTTTGGAATACCGAGGATTGGTGTCGAGCCCTCATGGCCTTTTACTGTCAGCATTCCGTAGTAAAAGAGTAGGCTAGGGAAGATGTCCGGATTTGTGAGCTGGTCGGCAGGAAACGACTCTTCGACGGATTGCGTGATGGTCTCCTCCTCGGCAATCTTGTGTAGCAAACCGCGTCTGTCGCCGTCGAGTTGGTCTAATAGGATGAGTCTCCTGATCTTGTCATAGTCCGTACCTGCATTTCTGTCAAGCAGATTCGATGGCGGGCATCCGTGATTTATGTAGTGGTTCAAGTAGAAGAGAACCATGTCGCTGTTGAAGACGCGACTCTGTGACTCATATGCCC
>CAVGTO010000115.1:0-7249 GCA_963631865.1 Eggerthellaceae bacterium | reverse complement strand
CCAGTCCAAGTCCAATGAGGGAGGAGGTGGACTGTGTGGCTCTTGGTATTCCACTGGCTGCGATAGAGATAGTAACGATCTTTGGGAAGACCAGCGAGGTCGCAGATGCCGAAATAGCTGCTACGGCTCGGCCAATAGGTATCGTAGGGAGTAGGCTCGCCGAGATAATCGAAGCCAGTCCAGACGAACTGACCAATGGTATAACTGAGGTCGTCCTGTGCAATAAAATCATCCTCAGGGATGTTGCTCCACGAGCAATACTCGGTATCGTAGCTTGAGCACTGACCATCATCATAGGTCTTGCTGTCGCTAACCTCGACGGGGAACTTATATACGCCGCGGCTGCTGACGGTAGATGCAGTCTCGGAGCCGAGGATTATTCCTTGTGGGAGGCTGTCGATGCTCTCAGCATAGAGATGGACGCGATAGTTCATACCGACAACATCCTGAAGTTGAGCAAAATGATTTCTGATGGCCCAATAGATGTTGTCCATGCCTTGAGTTACAGGGCGAGTCTCGTCGAGGCCGTGGCAGAGATTTTGGAGACGGGTGAGATTTTCGGGGCCTTCAGCCATGCCTTGCTCAGGAATCTCGTTACCGATGCTCCACATAATAATTGAAGGATGATTACGGTGGCGGCGTACGAGATTGGCGATATCACGGTCGCTCCAATCTTTAAAGAAGCGGGCATAACCATTTTTGCACTTAGGATAGATCCACATATCGAAACTCTCGGCCATAACCATCATACCGAGCGAATCGCAGACCTCCATTTGCATACGACTCGGCATATTGTGAGCCGTACGTATGGCATCGGCTCCCATCTCTTTCATAATCTTAACCTGACGGATGAATGCGGCTTTATTTTCAGCAGCACCGAGAGGGCCGAGATCGTGGTGGAGGCAAACACCTTTAATTTTGCGTGTCTGACCATTGAGTTGAAAGCCCTTCTCCTTTGTCACGTTTACAGTGCGGATGCCAGTCTTGAAAGTCTGGACATCGACAGCCTTGTCATTGAGCAAGAGGGAAGCCGAGACGGTGTAGAGGTAAGGATTTTCGGGGCTCCAGAGGTTTGGGTCGGAAACATCGATAGAGCCAAAGAACTTGTTGAGGGAGTCGGGACGGATTGTGACGGCGCTCACGAGATGGCCATCGGCATCAGAAAGCGTGACGGCAAGTTTTGCCTCGACATCAGACGGAACGCCAACAGCCTCGGCATTCACTGCGAGATTTGCCATCTCGGGCGAGATGTTCTTAGTGCGAACAAATGTACCCCAGTCATCGAGATATGCCTTGCCAGTTGTGATAAGTGTCACTGGGCGATAAAGACCGGCTCCAGGATACCATCGGCTGCTCTCTTCGACATTTTGAAGTTTAACGAGAATCTCATTCTGCTCACCTGCCTTCACAAAAGGCGTAAGGTCAACCTCGAAAGCATTATAACCGTAAGCCCAGTGGCCAGCCTCCTGACCATTGACATAAACGACAGGCTCACTCATCGCGCCGTCGAACATAAGGCGGGCAGAGCCTGTAGACTTGGGTATAAATACAGAAGTACGATATTGCCCCTCGCCAATCCACGGGAGGGAACCCGATCGGCCGCTCTTCTCAGTAGCCTCAGTCTCACCATTTTGCACAATGGCGACGGTCTGAAGATCCCATTTTTTGTCGAAAGGTCCGGCGATGGCCCAATCATGCGGGATGGACACCTCTTGCCACGATTGACCGTCGCGACTGAACTGCCACCCATCTTGCAAACTGCGCTCATTGCGCTGAGGCTCATCGGAACAACCTAGCAAGGCAAGGCCGAGAGCACCAAGAATAAAAGATTTGGGAGTCATTTACGATTATTTAGCTTGTAAAAGATATTTTACAAAATAACCGCAATTTCCGCACATAAACAAGAGTCAACGCCGCTCACAGGAACAACGACACTCCTTATGCCCCTTTGGGCACATGGAACAACCTTCGCACCCCCTACCCTTCGCGGCAATGCGGATAGAGAGCACAATTTTGCGGACAAAATACACAACGGCGCCGCAAACTACAACGCCAACAATCACATATTGTAATATGGTATTCATAAAGCGCGAGGTTAATCAATAAGCAAAAAGCATCAACCTTAGGCGTCAGTTTAATCACCAGAACTGCCATCAGCCTCATCAACTGAGACGCCATCGACATCCGTAAGTTTGGCGACGAGCGAATCCCGCTCACCAAGTCTCACGGTCAGCGATATTTGGCAATCTGTATCAAACTTCTGATCAACGATGCGGGCAGAACTATCTTTGAGGACCTTCATCACGCCATTCATAGCGAGATAAGGGAAAGAGACGACGAGGCGTACATCAAAAGTACGCAGGACAATCTCAGCATTTTGCAAAGCGTCGGCAGTCGCTGTCTTGTAGGCGACAATGAGCCCGCCTGTGCCAAGTTTGATACCTCCGAAATATCGGACAACAATGACAACGATATTAGTCAATCCGGCAGACAGAATCTGTCCGAGAATTGGGCGGCCGGCAGTGCCCGAGGGCTCGCCATCATCGCCAACCTTAGTTTCGCCCTCACCTTGGCCAAGACGCCAGGCGTAGCAATGATGGCGCGCATCGTGGAACTCTTTTTGTTTCTCACGCACAAGAGCTTTGGCCTCGTCAGCCGTGGTGACATTATAGGCAAAGGCCAGGAAACGGCTACCTTTCTCCTTATATATACCTGTGGCCTCGCGGGCAACGGTATGATACTCGTCAGTCTGCATAGGTCTGCTATCCAAAAGATTAGAAATAATAGCCGATATTCACGGAGACGTTGAACTTGTCGTCTGGCGAATACATGAGAGTGAAGTCCATTGGCAAGACACCTAGCAAATTGTATGCCACAGAAACGCCACCGCCATGCACAAAGTCGACAGGCTTGAAGGCATTACCATCAACAATATAATTTTCCAACGACTTGAAAGTCACCGCCGAATTGAGATGCGCCAAGAGGTGGATATCGGCAAAGGCGTTATATTGGAGAGTCATACGGAGCATCGCCAAAGTAGACTCGTACCTATGAGCTGTTATGAGACCATAAAAATCGAAATGGCTCGGGAGATGCTGAGCTGTTCCGCCCAAAGCAGTCTTATGAACGAAAGCTTTTTCGCCGAAGCCGATGGCCGCACCCACAGTCTCGCCCAGCGAAAGACGGTCCGTGAGACTCTGATGGAGCTCGAGTCGAGCCGTGGCGCGAACTGTAAAATCGTAGTCCGTAAGACCTGCGTGCTTAAGAGAGTCGAGCGCAAGGCCGGAACGAAGCGAATAATGGGGCAAGAGGCCTATATTGAGATTAAAATCCCACTTCACGCCCGAGCGAGGTAAGAACTTACGGTCTAGAGAATTATAGCGGGTGCGGCCAGCAATGAAAAGATTGTTGATATGCCCCCTAATGTGGTCGTCGACCGTACCAACATTAGGCGTAACATGGAAATCCTCCCAACCGACCTTGAGCGCGGCATCGCGATTGGGGCTGAGGGTATGACCAACAGTCAGCGACACCTCATTATGGACATAGTCATAGATATTGGCAGAGCTCTCGGGATCGTCGTAAGTTGGAACCTCGAAACGCGCATGGTCGAACATCACGTCGAGATAATGATTGTCGCGCACGCCGAAGAGAGTGCGATTCTTGAATCTGAAACGGAAATCTTTGGAGATCGCCAACTTGAAATCGGTAGTCGACAGACGGCCAAGGAGGCTACGACGCTGATAATCAATAAAAATAGAAGCGTTGGTAAAAGTGTTGTACGAGAGGGCGAGCTTAAGGGTCGTCATTGGATTCTCCGTCACATGGCAACGGAACGTTACATCGTTGGACTCCGAATCGGACGGGACGAGCTCGTATGTCAAGTTATTGTAATAACCAGTTGACATTGCTGACTTTATTGCAGCCGTGAAATCTGTTGGTTTGTAGAGATGTCCGGCATGAAGATTTAGGGCATGGAGGAGAAGTTTTTGGGTAGTCTTCTCGATGCCATCGAACTCAAATTTCACAATGCGCACTTGCGAATCGTACGGCTTCATACGATTGGGATTTTCGTATGGGAGATCGAAGGCGTTGTGGAGAGAATCGGCCAACTGACGGAAAAGGGGCTCGAACTCAATGCCGGCGGAATCGCCTATGGCGCGGATAGTGTCGGCTGCTGCGAAACTTGCGGCATTATAACGGGAGACATTTGGCTCAATCACCATATCGCAAGCAGCCTTCTCCTCTTCGAGGTCCTTAGCGTCGCGGAAATTGGTAATTTGGAGCATAATGTCGAGCATCGTAGAGAGTTGGTCCGCAGAGCTTAGGCCCGAAAAAAGATTGACACCGATAACGAAATCGGCACCCATATCGATGACATCGCGAACAGGGAAATTGCGTATAATGCCACCATCTACAAGTTTGGTATCCTTATAGTTAGTTGCGGAGAATACACCAGGGATTGCCATACTGCTGCGAGTAGCGAAAGCGAGGTCTCCATGGTCGAGCACAACGGCATCGCCGGTAGCGATATCGGCACCAATGCAGAGGAACGGGATATCAAGTTTGCTGAAATCAGTGACCTTGTAAACAGGAAAGAAAATTTCCTGAAGATAGGTCATCACCTGATACGGAGTGAAGAAACCAGTATTTATTTGGGGCACGAAGCCCTTCATTGGCAAGGAGATAGTGTAATTCTCGAATTCATCTTTCTCCTCGATAGAGATATCGTCCAGAACGGGCTTGCTGTTGATGAGCGTCATCCATTCCGTTTGCTTAGACATCTCCTCAATCTGCTCACCACTATATCCGGCGGCGTACATTGCGGCCACAATGGCGCCCATACTCGTGCCTGCGATATAGTCGATATGGAGGCCACAACGGTCGATGGCCTTGAGAATGCCAATATGCGCCAAACCCTTGGCACCGCCACCACTGAGCACGAGGCCGACCTTAGGACGTTCGCCAGCAGGACGCTCTCGTTTAACTATCTGAGCTTCCGCCTGAAACGGAAGAGACAAGAAAAGGACGAGAAGGAAAGAGTGTATGAGGAAGCGCAAATTGCCAATGGATTTCATAAGTAGAGAAAAATGAGCAACGAACACTGCAAAAGTAATAGTTTCTCGCGTCAAGAACAAAAATGGAGAATACGGTCAACGGAAGCGAGTTGTTTGGAGAGTGCGGATTATTTAGCACAGACTATTGAGCACAGATTATTTTACCCGCAGATTGCACTGCGACACAGATTATGCAATTTGAGCAGCCGAGCGACAAGTATGTTGGGAAAAAAGACAAGGACCCGTCGGGAGAAAACCGACGAGTCCTTGTTGTTTCTAGTCGCGAAGACGAGGATTAGTTCCTCTTTTCCTTGATGCGAGCCTTCTTACCCGTGAGGCCACGGAGGTAGTAGAGGCGAGCGCGGCGAACCTTACCGACACGATCGACGACGACCTTGTCGATGAACGGAGAGTTCATAGGGAAGATACGCTCGACACCGATGCCGCCAGAAATCTTGCGGACGGTGAAACGCTTACCTACGCCCTCACCCTTGATCTGGATGACGACACCCTTGTAGACCTGAATACGCTCCTTGTTACCCTCCTTGATCTTGTAGGAGACGGAAACAGTGTCACCCGACTTGAAAGCGGGCATCTCGATGCCGGACTTGAAAGCGTCCTGAGCAACTTTGATTAAATCCATTGTTGTATTGAAACAATAAGGTTTACATTCGCAGCGTTCGCCGACTCCCTTGTTCGGCCAGAGGCTGCGCAGAACGGTGCAAATTTACACTTTTTCCCGAATGGATGTGCAGGTGCCCTAAAATATTTTCGGTAAAATAGTTATAAAATTGGCGAAACGGGCAAGCCAGGAAGTCATCTCTTTGCGCAAAAGATCACCCAAGGCACAATGCCATCATACGCATTGCGGTGCCTCTCGGACGCAACGCCAAGTTCACGAACCTCGCCACCGGCAGATTCACGCCACCAAGTGTAGTCTGCGCCGCCAGTGATATAAATGGCGTCTATGAAACCATACTCACGGAGGGCGTCGGCGAGTTCCCAAAATTTCTCAAGGGCTTTGTGCGACGCACCACCGGTATATGTCTGGCGCTTGCCATTGACATCCTTAAAAGATATCTCAGAATAACGGCCACGGGAGAAGAGCCACTCGGCACGTAGACGCATAGTCATATCGGCGCACTGCTCATAGTTGCTCAGAACAGTAATGTCCACAACACCCGCACTGAGATGGGAGCCCTTTGCCTCACCTGTATAAAGATGCCCCCTACGGCCACGGGGCATGAGTGGTAATTTCCTGGAAAAAGCGGCGAAACTGCTTGCCGGAGCATCAACACGCGTATACCCCATAGGGGTTGGGATTTCGCCAAGCGTCTTAGCGTTCCATACGTTGCTGATATGGGGGGGGCAAAGTAGAGTGTGACCATCACGACAACGGCAACGATTACAGAGATTCCCGTAACTTTGAGAACTTTCTTTATATTCATATTATTTGAATTTTTATTTTCTATTTCTTATTATTTATCTATCAACAGTACAAAGTTACAGGGAGAGAAAAGAAAGCACATCATACATAATGCATACATGTACAAAGCGGCAACTGGACAGTATGAAACCTTTTTATGCGGACATGAAACGTTACTCAACTACAAAACGGCAATCGACATACCAGTCAGATCCGAGACACAAAAGGAGATTTTTTAAAGACATTCAGTAACACACCGAATAGCCCGAAAGGCAACAAAACAGCCCATAGAGGCAACAGATGCGCCACCTGTTGACATTTCGTCCCCTTAAAAGAAACAAGTACGCCCAAACGAATAACAAAATAGCCCTGCTCTTTTAACGCGCATTGTTTGTTAACCGAGCGCAAGTTTATAATTTTGAATATTGATTAACACTTGAAAAACTTTAATCGAACCGATATGACAATAAGAACTGTTTTAGGCTCTGCACTGACGCTTGCGGCCATGGCGATAATGCCAGGTTGCGGAGGAAGCCAGACGTCTCAGAATGGAGTTGTCGTCAAGACCGCCGACGGGCAGTACGTCCGCTTGCAGGTTGTAAACGACAAGATCATCCGCGTTTCGGCCACGCTCGACGGCGTGTTCGACAAAGACGCAAGTCTCATGACCGTCCCGCAGGCCGCATTCACGGACTACGAGACAACGGAAGACGACTCGACGCTCACAATTACGACCAAGGAAATTAAGGCCGTACTGTGTAAAGCG
>CAVGTO010000114.1:0-7272 GCA_963631865.1 Eggerthellaceae bacterium | reverse complement strand
GTCATATAGCCGCCACGGGTCACCTGGAGCGATGCCGCATTGAGCTTCACGGTGCTGCCTGCAAACTGATTGGTGTCGAGGTCATCCTCTTCGTCGCATGCGGTGACGAGTGCGCCGCTCGCGAGGGTCAGGAGGCCCGCCATCAGTATGGCTATGTTTTTCTTATAAAGCTTCATATGTTGTCTTGTGCTTTATGGTCTTGATACTTTTAGGTGAGTGGAGGGCGAGAGGCTGATTTACTATTGGCCTCCCGCCTTGGGCTCACTCACATTTACTTGTAGGGTACGGCACGGATGTTGTCGATACGGAATATCGGTGCGCACTCGGTTCCACTTACGCCGCCGGCGACAGGCCAGAGGACGAAGGTGGCGAAGTCCTTGGCAGAGGAGAGGGGTACAGTGCCCTTGGTGCCGTCATAGTTATAGACGAACTCAGAGATGGGCACGGTGACGGTGATCCACTCGTCGCCAGTATCGAAGCTGCCGGACTCTTCCCATGGACGGTAGATGCCGCGGCAGAGTCCATAGTCTGCGCCAATGTAGCTGTTGTTCTGCCAGTTCTCGTTTGCGGTGCCGTGCTTTGCCTCACAGACCTCCTTGCTTGCGTTGGTGAAGACGAGCTGCATTGCGCCTGCGCTCCAAGGGTTAGCCTTGGGTATGTAGAGCTCGAACTTGACTGCCATATTGTTGAAGTCACTGAAGTCGATGAGGTTGCAGAATGGAGTGCCTTCCTCTCCTGCAGCAATGGCGTATGGGTCGCCACCCCAGTTGCCTGCCCAGAAGGGAAGTTTGAAGTTCTCAATCCATCCACCATCGGTGGTAGTGCTGCCGTCGCCAAGTTGGCAGTAGTCGCCGCAGCCAGTGAGACCACCATCGGATGAGTATGTTGCCGAGATGTTCCAACCCTGCGCTTTCTTGCCATTCGAACTTACGCCGCCACCTGCGTTGAAGTCGGCCATCATTCCGCGGTCGTCGTTGAAGTTGAACTTCGTGGACTTGGTGGTGCCGTATTTAGTCTGCACGGTGATGGCGCCGCTTTCGGTGCAGCCATCGGGTACCACGAATGATACTGAGGTCTGGCTGAGGCTCTTGAAATCGGTAATCTGCTGACCGTCAGGCATGGTGATTACCATAGGGTTGGTATCGTAGGAGAGCAGGTAGTCGCCATTGATGGTGGCAACCTCGCCTGGAGCTACGTACTCACAAGTCATGCTGGAGAGCAGAGGCGCAGAGATATCGACCGTGAAGGGATATTCGGTGACGACGCCACTGTTGTTATACATGTAAATCTTGTCTGTCGGGTTGTTGGGCAAGTTGCGCGGTACGGTCACGAAGAGCGTATGGTCCGTGATGAGCGAGCTGTTGAGGACTGCCTCCTGATCGTTGAAGTAGAGCTTCGTGATGCTGCGGAGGTTGTTGCCCATAAGGACGACGCGGTTGTTGGTGTAGGCCGAGGTGATGAGGGAGTCCTTGTTGGTCGGCATGCAGATGCAGATAATCTCAGGCGTGCCGTCGGCCACCTCATACTTGTCGGGCTCGTCCTCGCAAGCTACGAGGCTGAGAGCCGCCAGCGAGCAGAGCGCCGTGGAGCGGACTATATGTTTGATATTAAATTTCATCGCTTAGACTGTTTAGTAGTTGTACTGGTTGATGTCGATGTCAATGGGGTCCTCGCTGAGGTGCGGGTTCATTGCAAGGTCAGTGTCGGGGAACGGCAACGTCATCATGTCCTTGGTCACGTTGGTGAGTTTGCTGGAGGTGAGGCCTGCTTTGGAAAGATCCCAAGTAGAGTAGTTGCTGTTGAACCATGTCTTGTAGGCATCGGAGAGTCCGTAATAGCTACCACGCTCCTGGCTCATGAGCTCCTCCCTGACGCGGTCGAAGTTGTAGTAAGCAAGGCGTACGTAGTCATACCAGCGGTCGCCCTCACAAGCGAGCTCGAGACGACGCTCTTTCCAAATCTGCTCCCAAGTGATAGAGGTCTCCTCTTTCCAAGTGCAAGAACGGTTGTGGACTGCGTTGAAGGCAGAGAGAGCGTCGGCATTGGAAGTGGTACCACCATCGATGAGAGCCTGTGCCTCTGCCAGGATGAGGTAGACGTCGGCAAGGCGGAGAATGTGAGTGGCAAGGGAAGTCGCCATTTTCTGCATGCCATAGCCAACACCTGCAATGTGGTCTGCGTTGTCGCCAACGAGGTGCTTGACAGACTGTGCGCCAGTGTTGCTCTGGAACGTGCCGCCACCGGTGAGGCCGTCGCGGTCGGATACGTCCTCTTTGAAGTAGAAGTCGCAAATCTCGAAGCCGCCCTTAGCAAAGGTCGAAGCGCGGTCGGTCCAGAAATATTCGTAGACATCGCCAGCCATCATGCAGGTTGCCTTGCGGCGTGCGTCGACGTTATTGCGAGTCTGATTGAGCGGGCTCTCGTCGAATGCGTTGAGGAGGTCGATGGAGGGACCAGTGTAGCCACCCCAAGTCTGGCCAGTCTCGTCAAATCCGGTGGGGGCAAGGTCACTCTGGAGGGTGTTCTGACGAGTCCAGTTGCTACCGTCGGCAGTCCAACGCCAAGCGATGAGGCTCTCGGAGCAAGTGTTGTTGGCAAGGCGGAAGATGTCGGAGTAGTTCTCCATGAGCTCGCGGCCGGAGTTGTCCTTTACGTCTTTGGCGTAATCGACGGCCTTCTGGAGGTCTTCCTTATTGAGAGTTCCGCTGAGGCCAGCCTTGGTGAGGTATACCTTAGAGAGGAGGCCTTCGGCGCAGTAGTAGTCTATGCGGCCTGCGCTTGCGCTCTTAGGAAGCCACTCCATAGCCTTCTCGAGGGTCTTGATGATGTACTCGTAGACATTCTCGGGCTTTGCACGGTAGACGTCGTTGTACGAGTTGCTGGAGATCATTCCCGAGTTGTCATGGATGATGGGCACACCACCGAAGTTGCGGACGAGGTAGAAGTATGCCAGAGCCTTGAGCGTGAGGCACTCACCCTTGGCTGCGAGCTTTGCTGTCTCGGTGCATGCCGAGCCTGCCTTCTCGTCGATGTTCTTCATCTGGGTGTTGCAATACGCATTGACGCTCCAGAGTGATGCCGACATGTTGACGAGGTCGTCGTCGGTGGAGTTGACGGTCATCGTGAGGTAAGGAGACGACCCCCAGTAGTAGTTGCCGGACATGACCTCACCAACTTTGAAAAAGCCGCGCTGGAAGTCGTACCAAGGCGAGTTGTAGATTGGGTTGACTGCCTGATAGAGCTGTGCGTCGTTCTGGTAGAAGTTATCGACGTTGTAGTTGTCCTCCGTAGGGCGGTCGAGGAAGTCATCACAGGCCGAGAGCGAGAGGCTCGCCACGGCCATCAAGGAGATGGCTTTCGTATATTTCATTTTTCCGTATTTCATAGTTGCGAATCAGATTAGAACGTTACATTCAAGCCAACGGAGTAGACTGTAGGAGAGGGATAACGTCCGTTGTCGAGGCCGTAGACGTTGGTGCTCTGAGTAGATGCACCGATTTCGGGATCGTAGCCTGTGTAGTGTGTGAAGGTGGCTACGTTCTGGAGGTTGACGTATGCGCGGACATTCTGGAGTCCCCAACGGCTGATGAGGTCCTTCTTGAAGGTGTAGCCGAGGGTTATGTTCTTGATGCGGAGGTATGAACCATCCTCAACGTAACGGTCGGATACGCGGTCATTGTCGTTCGGGTCCTGAGTCGTGGCACGAGGAACATTGGTGTCGGGGTTGGCAACCTTGATGTTGGTGATGTCGTCATACCAGTTCCAGATGCCATCCTCGCCTGTGTAGACCTTGTCGGGGTCGATGGCTACGAGCTGTGCGCGGTCGTTGGCCACCTTGGTCTGGTTGGCCCATGCGCTGTTCATGTGCGTAAGGGTCTGGGCGAGGTAGTTGTATACCTTGTTGCCATAAGAGCCGTTGACGAAGATTGAGAGGTCGAAGTCCTTGTAGGTGATGGTGTTGGTCCAACCGAAGGTGAACTTAGGCATTGGGGAGCCGATGTTCGTGCGGTCCTTCTCGTCGATGACACCGTCGCCGTTGAGATCCTTGTACTTCATATCACCGACCCAAACAGTCTGAGTGCGGCTGAAGGTCTTGCCGTCGGAGGGATACTTGGCTGGTTTAGGTGAGTTCTGGATGTCGGCGAGGTCCTTGTATACGCCGTCAGTTACGTAGCCGTAGAAGTTGTAGAGGCTCTGGCCAATCTCTGTACGCGATACGACGTCGGACCACTGGCCGTAACCCTCGATTGCGGAAGATGCCTGGCCGTCGAGAGCGACAAGTTTGTTGCGGTTCCAAGAAATCTGGAACTCGGAGTGCCAGTTAACTCGGCCATTGTCAAACGGAGTGCCACTGACGGTGAGCTCAAGACCCTTGTTCTCGATGGTACCGTAGTTGCCCCAAGGTGCCGCAAGGGCAGATGATGCGTTACCACGGGTGCCCATATAAGAAGGCAACTGGAGGCTCATAAGCATATCCTCAGAGGTCTTCTTGTAGAGGTCGGCTGTGATGTTGAGTCGCTCGTTGAAGAAACCGAGGTCGAGACCGAAGTTCCACTGCTCTTGGGTCTCCCACTTGATGCCGGTGTTAGGAATGTTGGATACGCGGTATCCCATGCCGAGGCCGGTCTCCATCTTGGAAATAGAAGAGCCCCACTTGTAACCACCGATGCTGGAGTTACCTGTCTGACCCCAACCTACGCGGATCTTGCCATTTGAGAAGATGTCCTCGATGCCGAGGTTCTTGAAGAACTCCTCCTGGGTGAAACGCCAAGAAATTGCAGCAGCATGGAAGCCTGCCCAGCGGTTGTCCTTACCGAAGTTGGAGGATGCGTCTCGACGATAGGTGTAAGTGAGGTTGTAGCGGTCGTTGTACGCATATGTTACGCGACCGAAGACAGAAACCATGGAGCTGGAGCCGAAGCCGTAGCCAATGGAGGGAGTACCTGTGCCGAGAGCTGGGTTGTGTACGTCGTCAGAAGGAAGGTCGGTGTTCTGGATAGACTCGTAGTCATATTTGCTTTCCCAAGCCTCGTGACCAACCATGACGGTGTAGCGATGCACGTCGGCGACTGTGTCGCTCCAAGTGAGGTAGTTCTTGGTCTGCCAGAAGGTGTTAGAGTTCTTCTGACGGCGAGCGAGGTTCTGGTTGCGCTGGTATGTGCCCATCGATACGATAGGCTCATAACGCTCTGCGTCGCTCCAGCCAAGGTCGTAACCGAGCTCGGTGTGCCATACGAGGCGCTCCTTGAGTGCGCCGCCGGGCTTAACCTCTGCGAAGATGTTGCCGTTGAGTTTCTGACGGCTGAGGAGGATGTCGTTGTAGAGCGCCATGGCCACAGGATTCGGGTTTGTGTAACCCTCCTTAGAGACGCTGGAGTAGGTGCCGTCGATATTGTAGATAGGAATATCGGGGGTTGCGGTAAGCGCATAGGTGATGACGCCCTCAGAAGAGTCTGCAAGTGTCATGCGCTCTTTGGTCTTGGAGTACATTGCAGAGAGGCCGAGCTTGAGCCAGCTCTTGAGGTTGGCGTCGAGGTTGGCACGGAGTGATAGGCGGCGGAACTTAGATCCGATAATCGTACCCTCCTGGTTCATAAAGCCACCAGATACGTAGTACTGCACTTTCTCAGAACCACCCTGTGCGGAAATCTGATGCTGGTGCTGGAATGCGGTCTGGAAGATGGCGTCCTGCCAGTTGGTGCCCTTGCCGAGGAGCTCGGGATAGGTGTAATCCTCGGTTGCGGTGAGCTCGCCTGTTGCGGCGAGGTCATTGTAGTAAGATGCGAACTCGCGGAGGTTCATCATGTCGAGACGCTTGGTCTGACGGTTCCAAGCTGCGAGACCCTCATAGGTGAACTTGGCGTCGCCAGCCTTACCACGCTTGGTGGTGATGAGGACTACACCGTTTGCACCCTGCGCACCGTAGATGGCAGTTGCCGATGCATCCTTGAGAATCTCCATCGATACGATATCCGACGGGTTGATGGTCGAGAGTGGGGAGATGGTCGAAGTTGAACCATTGCCGAGGGCGTCGCCGAGACCGTAGTCAGCACCCGAAGTGCCTTGGCTCTGTACAATGACACCATCGATTACGTAGAGAGGCTCTGCGTTAGCATTGATGGTGGCCTGACCACGTACGCGGATTGAGGTCGATGAACCTGGGGCGCCAGATGTGGAGACTGAGGTGACACCAGCCGCACGCCCCTGTAGGGACTGGTCGAGGTTGGTGATGACGGATCCCTTAAGAGCGTCCTCACCCACGGAGACAGAAGAACCGGAGAGGTCGCTCTTCTTCATCGTGCCGTAACCTACGACAACGACGTCGTCAAGCTCCTTGCTGTCGCTCTGCATCTTTGTGTTGATGGTACTGCGGCCGGAGATGTCGACCGTCTGGCTCGTGAAGCCGATAAAAGAGAAAGTCAACTTCTTGGCGTCGCCCACGTTGAGGCTGTACTTGCCGTCGAAGTCTGTCACTGTGCCGATGGTCGTGCCTGTCACGACAACGGCGACACCTGGCAAAGGCTGGTTAGTGTCGTCCGTTACGACACCCGTAACCACCTTGCTCTGTGCCCATGCCACCGCGATGGAGAGCATGAAGCACAAGGCCGTGAGAAATAATCTTGCTTTGTTTTTCATAAGACATAAGTTGTACTTGGTAATACGCCGTCGCCCGCTTGTGTCGTCCGACGGCTGTCTCTCGCAGCGTGTTGCGTGCACCATCCTCGCGAAAAATGGGTCTGCTTTTGCTTGATTCTTTTCATTAGCAAAAATATACCATAGTTAACACATACGCTTGTACGATTTTATCGATGTGTACAAAAAAAATAGCAAAAATTGGCGTTCGTTTTTTACATGCTTTGGTAGTGTCTTGTTCGATATATGTTAAAGCGGCTATTCGTTCAATATCTTGATAGTGTCTGTCGAGTCTTTTATTGCTCTTTTTCTATGGTTTGGGCTTGCCGCAACCGTTTGCGGTGCGATGTTTTGCGGCTTTGGGGGTAGTTTATCCCGCTTTTGTTGATGTAGTTTGTGATCTCTTCCCGCTGCTGTTTGCACTCGTGTCCACTTGCTAAAATCCTCTAGTCCACCCGGGCGGGCGGTGGGTTGTCTTGTGATTGTTATCTTTTCGTATGTGCTTTGTGTCGGATTGGAGTGTGGTTGCGTTAATTTTCGGTGTTAAAATTATAGCAGTATTTTACCTCGACAATTTTCAAAATTTGACCCTCTTCCCCTGTGATGTCTCCTTCGCAAGGATGATATTTTAAGATATTT
>CAVGTO010000113.1:2874-7356 GCA_963631865.1 Eggerthellaceae bacterium | reverse complement strand
GGACCGACGAGGAGATAGAGGCAATGATAGACACCATCCTGCCCAAGTTGACTCTTGAGGAGAAGGTGGCCATGTGTCATGCGCAGAGCAAATTCAGCTCGGCAGGCGTGCCTCGTCTTGGAATTCCCGAGTTTTGGTATTCCGACGGACCTCACGGCGTGCGTTATGAAATAAATTGGGACGACTGGGGCTCAGCAGGATGGACCAACGACTCCGTCACGGCATTCCCGTCTCTCATATCCCTTGCCTCCTCATTCAATCCCGACCTGGGTGACATCTATGGCAAAGCACTCGGCGAAGAGGCACTCTACCGCCGCAAGGACATGATGCTCGGTCCAGGCGTAGAGATTTACCGCACACCACTATGTGGCCGCAACTTCGAGTATATGGGCGAGGACCCTTACTTGGCCTCCAAAATGGTGGTGCCCTACATTAAGGGTCTCCAGTCTAAGACCGTATCGTGCTGCGTAAAGCACTTCGCACTCAACAACCAGGAGCAGTGGCGTACACTGGCCGACGTACACGTATCAGAGCGCGCACTGCGTGAAATTTACCTGCCAGCCTACAAAGCGGCCGTAGAAGAGGGTGGCGCATGGGCCATTATGGGCTCTTACAACCTCTACGACGGACAGCACTGCTGCCACAATGCCAAGCTCAACAACATTCTCCGCGGAGAATGGGGCTTCGACGGATGCGTAGTAACCGACTGGGGCGGAGCGACCGACACTAAGGAGGCCGCAGAGAATGGACTCGACCTTGAGATGGGAACCTACACCAATGGTTTCACAGAAAGCGCCAAGTTCGCATATGACAACTATTACCTTGCCGAGCCTTATATCAAGGCACTTAAAGAGGGAACCGTACCAGTGGAGACCCTCGACAAAAAGGCGCGCAACATCCTCCGCCTTATGTTCCGCACGTCGATGGCCAAGAACCGTCCGCGCGGATGCAAAGGGAACCAAGAGCATTTCGACGTAGCACTCAAAGTGGCAGAAGAGGGCATCGTACTCCTCAAGAACGAGAAGAACATCTTGCCTATCGACCCGGAAACCACGATGAAGATCGCCGTTATTGGCGAGAACGCCACACGCAGCATACTCGGTGGCGGATCATCGGAGCTTAAGGGCCTCTTTGAGGTGTCGCCACTCGAAGGCATCAAGCGCGCATTCCCTAAGGCCAACGTAATGTGGTCGATGGGTTACGGCAGCGGACCTGAGGCTTACGGCCGGGTAGCCCCCTCACCCTACAATGCGGACAGCCTTGAGAATGCCGCACTCGACGTAGCTCGCCAGGCCGACATGATTATCTTTGTTGGCGGCCTCGTAAAGGCATATCAGCAGGATATGGAGGGTGGCGACCGCCTGGATATGAAGTTGCCCTTCGGCCAGGACGCCCTCATCGAGAAGTTGCTGGACATCAATAGCAATATGATATGCGTACTCGTAAGTGGCAACGCTGTCGAGATGCCATGGATAGACCGCATGCCAGCCATTGTCGAAGCTTGGTACCTTGGTTCACAGGCAGGTCAGGCCATTGGCGAAGTTCTTTCGGGCAAGGTCAATCCTTCGGGCAAACTGCCATTCACCTTCCCCGTCAAGTTGGCCGACAATGCCGCACACCATACGGGCGAAGCAATTTGCTACCCTGGCGTAGAGTCTGACAAGTACCGCGAAGAGTATCGCGAAGGCATCCTCGTAGGCTACCGTTGGCATGACACCAAGGGAATCAAGCCCCTCTTTGCCTTCGGACATGGCCTCAGCTACACCTCATTTGAGATTTCTGATGCGTCTATCAATGGCAATAAGTTCAAGAATGACGACGAGATTGAGGTTATAGCCAACGTAAAGAACACAGGCAACTGCGCAGGCAAAGAGGTACTCCAAGTCTACGTAGGCAAGAACGACTCGAAAGTAGAGCGCGCCGTCAAGGAGCTCAAAGGCTTTAAGAAGGTATCGCTCGACGCAGGTTCTTCCGAGACAGTAAATATCACCATCCCAGTATCTTCGCTTGCATACTTCAATGAGGAGAAGCATGAGTGGGAAGTAGAGGAAGGCAGTTATACCGTTTATGTCGGCAATGCTTCGGACAACATCACGGCCGAGTTGACATTCGACGTTGATTAGCGCAAAAGCTTTGCATTCATAATTTTAAGTTTGTTTGGTTGCGGACTCGGTGCATCGATTGCATCGGGTCCGTTTTCGTTTATTGATTAACTCCAATTTATCACAGAAAGAGTAAAACGGACATTCTTTACAACAAACAGACACACAGCGGTTTAAACCAGAGCAAAACTCACATAGCAAAACGAGCGGAACACACGCCACGAAAACATAAAAACTGTGCAAAACATTGATAAATAAAAAAATAACGTACCCGACTATGATGCGCGAGTAATATAATGCACTATCTTTGATGGCTGTACGAGTAAAAGTTCCGTTTTGGTAACGGACGAAAAAACAACATACCACAAAACTCTAAGAGCAAAACAAAAGGACAACAACAGACAAACGTATGCAAAACATTCTAAGGGCTATCGCCTCGACCGCAGTGCTTGCGGCAGCCACGATGACAGTGGCGCAAGGCGAAGCGAAACAGATTTCGGGTGTCGTAAAATCAGACCTCGGAACCGTAGTATCGGGAGTCAGCGTATGCATCAAGGGGCAGCAACAGTGCACCGAGACTGATGAATACGGACGCTACAAGATTAACGCACAGAAAGGAGACATCCTCGTCTTCAGCAATGAGGGCTACGCCACCACTGAGGCCGTCGTAGACGACGACGAAATCAACCCGAAAATGCTGCTTGAGGACCTCTTCGCACTGGACATTGAGGACATTATGAACATGCAGGTCCAGTCGTCCAGCTTCCTCACCCTGACGTCTAAGGAGGCCCCGGGTTACACATTTAAGTTCGATATGGGCGGACAGGTGAGCGAGCAAAGCCTCATCGACATCATCAAGATGATTATCCCCAGCTACTCTGACGGCTCGCACACAGACACCGAGATTTTTGGTGTCCGCGGCATGAAGGTGGTGGACAACTCGAAGAGCATCGTCATGTTCGACGGGCAGAACCTCAACTTACGTTCCAACGTTGGTTATAGCGTAGGGCTTAACTCCATTCTCCTTGGCGACGTCAAGGGACTTGAGGTAAGTCTCGGCCCTAACGCCATCGTGCATGGCTCGGGAGCCATCTCCGGCTACATCAACATGGTGCCTAAGAATGGCTTCGACAACAGCGGCTTCTACGTCAACGTCAATAAGGAATTTGAGCATCATGCGGTAAACCAAGCATCCGGCATCTCGAAGGCCGAGATTGGTTACGGCTTTGGCTCAAAGGCACGCAACATATACCTCTACGCAGGTTGGTACCATAGCAACGGATGGAAAGCCGACTCCGCTTTCTTCTGCAATCAGCTTGTGGACAAGTATAAAATCACCGTTGCCGATCAGCTTGCCGACAAACCATTCGGCTCAACCCCACGCGCCAACTTCCGCCTCGCAGGTTACGGCAACTTCGACGACTTCAACCTCCAGGTTGCTTATACACAAGCAAGTCGCACATCCTACCTCTACTACTCCGATGGTACAGGCAAAGAGACCACATACCAGTATGGCCTCATGGAGAACTTCACCCGCCAGCTCAACACGCGCCTCAAGTGGAACCACAACTTCAACGAGTACGAGAACCTTACGGCAAGCGTAAGCAACGAGCTCACCGATATCGGTCGCGAGAAGAGAGGTTACCAGGAGGGCGGCAGCGAGAGTCATCTCGAAGCAAAGATCGTGGCATCGACCAAGCGCATCGCCAACAACCAGCTTGCCATTGGCGGCCTTATTGGAGGTCGCAAATTCAACATGCGCGAGTACTTCTTTGGTCACGACGTACCTTATTCAGAGGCAGACCAAGCGAATAAGAACAACTATAAGTTCGACCCCGCCACCAAGGACGGATATAAGACCCAGGCTATCGACCCCGAGACAGGAGAAGCCATGGTAGATTCAAAAGGCAACCCCGTGATGGTCTACGACCCAGCATACGAGCTCCGCAACGGCCAGATGCCAGACGGCAAATGGAATGAGTGGGCAGTCTTCCTCGAAGACATTTACAAGATTCAAGACAAGGTGGTCATTGCCCTCGGTCTCCGCTACGACGTATTCAAAGTCAAGGAGTTCGACGACACGCAGAGCAACCTCTCGCCCCGAATTGGCGCATCGTGGCTCGTCAACGACAACCACGTAATCAAGGCATCCTACCAGCAGGGTTTCCGCACGATGGACTTCTACAACTATGCGCAGACCTACTATCAGAAGAACCCTCTCATCCAGAACTACCTCACAGAGGACCACATCGCGGGCGGCGAGAACTTCACGCTCAAGATTGACCCCGAGAAGCTCCACTCCTTCGAGCTCAACTACCGTGGCGACTTCTTCAGCAAGGCGTTCTCCTTCGAGGCTAACGTCTTCTTCAACAGGTACAAG
>CAVGTO010000113.1:0-2772 GCA_963631865.1 Eggerthellaceae bacterium | reverse complement strand
ACAAGAAGACCATCGACTACATCAAACTCGTAGAGTGGGACGGCAAAAAATCCAGCACCTACACTGGCGAGGACCGCGTAGACGTAGGTGAGTACGACGGCGAACTCACCGCCACCGGCAAAAAGTACCTTACAGAGGAGCAGAAAATAGCCGTCTCACACAACTACTTCAAGGTCAACAAGAAGTACCTCTACAATGGCGAGGACACCAACGTCAGCGCCTACGTAAACAATGGCGAGGACATAGACATCATCGGTGGCGAGGCAATCGCAACCGTGAGCCTCCCGAGCTTCACCGACATCCGCGTTGCCTACAGCATTGCCAAGAGCACAACGGACAGCTACGCCAAGACCACCATTGCGCCCGAGCAGAGCATCAAGGCCGGCTTCATGCAGCACCTCTGCAACGACAAGCTTCTCGTAAGCGCGCAGTACCTCTGGGAGCCTGCAATCGAGAACAATCCTGAGAATGCAGAGAACTACAACGAAGTTTACTTCGACAGCCGCAACCTCCTGGATGCTACTATCGCATTCAAGCCCATCCACGCCCTCCAGATTTACGTGATGGCCAACAACTTGCTTGGCGAGACTCGTCCATGCATCACCTACAAGCCCGACCCCACGAACAACTATCCGCAGCTCACTCAGCTCGGTTGTGGCGAGCGTCGCTACTGGGTTGGCGTCAAGATTAACCTCTAAGTTTTTTTTGGTTTTTCTAAGACGACCCAATGGTAAGGATAAAGAAATCCTTACCTTAATATAAAATTCATAAACCGTCACTAAGGGGGGCTTCCCCTTAGTGACGGTTTTCGTTTAAACTCTTGCATCTTTTGCGGGATTGGGCTAAATTTGTTTGCCTAAGTGTTTTCAAGAAATGAAATTTAAGACAATAGTCATAGCGATACTTGCCGCCTTAGGAACACAGGTGGCATACGGCCAAGCCAGCAAAGCGACGAAACAAGCCGGCAATACGGCGAAGAAGATCAGCACGACAAAGCCCTTCGGCAAGCAGCAGGAGACAGGCAAAGACATAGTGAACTTCAGCGTCAAGGTGAAAAACTATGCGGGCAAACCCGTCGTCCTCGGCTACTACTTCGACGAGCGAATGCTGGTGAAAGACACGGTATGGACCGACGCCAAGGGCATAGCCAATTTCAAGAGCGACACCCTATATGCCGAGGGACTCTATTTACTCCACTTTCCTGAGAATGGCGGCGTGATGGATATCATCATGCCTCACGAACAGAAATTTTCACTTGAATGCGACACCCTGCCGCAGGGTGCGATGCGCGCTAAAGTCAAGAACAGCCAGGCCATAGCCAACTTCCTCGACTACCAGAAATTCATCACGGCCAAGCAGATGGAGTTCAAGCAGCTCAACGACGACTACATCGAGGCACGCAAGGCTGGCGACACGAAAAAACAAGCGGACTTGCGCGCACAGTTTGAGAAGACAGACTCAATAGTCCAGAAGCACAATGACGAGACCATCGAGGCAAACAAGGGTTACTTCCTCTCCAATTTCCTCCGCGCGCTCAAAGAGGTGAAAGTGCCAAAGTTCACCTTCCCCGACGGAATGACGCAGCTCCAGCGCGACTCGGCGCAACAAGTGAGGAGCTACTATTACTACCGTGCGCATTTCTACGACAACTTCGACCTCACGGACGACCGCCTTTTGCGCACACCTTTCTTCACCAAGAAAATCAACAAATTCTTTGATGAGAGCGTGCCCCAAGTGCCCGACACAATGGCAGCAGAGGCAATCAAACTCATCGAGAAATGCCGTCCGAACCCCGATATGTTCCGCTTCTTCGTCTCGACGATGTACAATCGTTTCAACCAGAGCAACATAATGGGAATGGACGCCGCCCTTGTAAAGATAGCGGACAAATACTACCTCTCGGGTGAAGCCGAGTGGGCCGATTCGGCATTCCTTGCGGACTTGCGCGAGAATGTCGACGGCATACGTTACACCCTCATTGGGCTCAAGGCTCCGGACATCAAGATGCCTTCCGTCACAGGCGAGTGGTTCAAGCTTAGCGAGGTCAACGCACCATATACGATACTCGCATTCTGGGAGCCCTCCTGCGGACATTGCAAGAAAGAGATTCCCCACCTCAAGACGGCTGTCTATGACAAGTTTGCGCAGTATGGCGTGAAGGTTTTTGCCGTATACGTACAGGTAGACGAAGCGCCGTGGAAAGAGTTCATCGAGGAGCATCAGCTGGAGGAGTTCATCAACGTCTACGACCCGTATGGACGGACGCGATTCCGCCAGTATTACCACATCAAGAGCACGCCTACAATTTTCGTACTCGACAAGGACAAGAAGATTGTAGCCAAGAAGTTGGGAGTTGACCAGATAGCCGACTTCCTCAACCATTCGCTCGGACTCGACACAAATAAGTAAATGAATCTCAGCAAAGCATACAGGACAGCTTGCGGCGGAGCTTTTTCGCTTACAGCCATCGCATTGGCCACGGCGTTCATAACGTCATGCGCCGACGATAACGCCACGCAGCAAGCCCCAAAGATATACTTCGCCTCGGACGGATCTTTTGAGATATCGCCCGACGACACGCTGACACTCGAGCCTCGTATCATATACGACTACGGCTGCTCATACCAATGGTCGGACGACGAAGGCAACGTGCTCTCGACGGACCGAGAGTTGAGTTTCATCCCGCCCGCCATGCGCGACTACTCGCTGATTTTTGAGGTGTCCAACTCACTTGGCAGCGACGCATACGGCATCGATATATCAGTGCTGCGC
>CAVGTO010000112.1:0-7366 GCA_963631865.1 Eggerthellaceae bacterium | reverse complement strand
AGTTATAGAGTGCTCGGAAAATAGCATTAGGCGGAGTGGAGAACTCAAGGACGACGAGACGGCCGCCTGGCTTAAGGACACGAGACATCTGCGAAAGACCTTTCTCGAGGTTTTGGAAATTGCGGACACCAAAAGCCACAGTTACAGCATCGAACCTATTGGAAGAGAAAGGGAGAGACTCGGAGTCCGCCACACGGAGCTCAATATTATCAGCAAGACCGGCATCGTTGACTTTCTTTTGGCCGACCTCAATCATCTTTGGGGAGATGTCGCAACCAATCACGTTGCAATTGAGAGTCTTGTGAACCTTTATGGCCATATCGGCGGTACCTGTAGCTACGTCAAGGAGCTCCTTGGGCTTGCGGTCGTCGAGGAGTGCAATGGTCTTAGTGCGCCACCCGCGGTCGATACCGAAAGAGAGTACGTGGTTGAGGAGATCGTAGTGGGGCGCGATGCCGTCGAACATACGCTCGACTTGCTGACGCTTGTCGTCGGACTCTTGATATGGTTTTATTTCAGACACTGTTCGCTTGATTAATTGATTAGGACTATTTTGTAGTGAGCCGCTTTAATCCTTTTGCGCAAAGATACTAACTTTAAAACAAGATACGAAAAACATTAGCTACCTTTGCATAGTGCTCTCACAGAGCAAAACATTACAGAAACACAAAATCACCTTCCCGATCAGTGCAGGATGTCGGGAAAAGACAAAAGATGACGAAAGATGAAGTTTAGGACATCGACGGTCATTGCGTTCATGGCCATTTGCCTTGCGCAGAACATTGCGGCTCAGCAAAAAGAACTGAGCATACGAGACTTGCAAGGCACCCCATATTTTTATCCACGCCGTCCGGACGCATTGCAGTCCTTGGCAGGCGGAGAGAATTTTGCCGTCATATCGGACGACGGCAAGAAAGTCGAGAGTTTCTCATATGCCACTGGCAAGAAGATTGCCACGCTCGTAGACCTCACGAGCGCCAAGGGAGAGTGCAACTTAGATGGCATCGACGGATATGAGGTATCGTCGACGGGTGAATATATCCTCATTTGGGGCAACACGTACGGAATTTACCGCCATTCTTTCCAAGCAGATTATTACATTCTCGACGTAGCGCACAACACACTGCTCAAACTCAGCAAAGAGGGAGGTGAGCAGGAAGCCGCATTCTCACCCAACGGCTACATGGTCAGCTACGTCTACAACAACAACATATACATCTACAAGCTTCGCTATCAGACATCGAGTGCGATCACAACCGACGGCGAGAGGAACAAGGTGATTAACGGCATCCCCGACTGGGTGAACGAAGAGGAGTTCGCACTCAGCAGAAGCTACGCATGGAGTCCCGACAACAAGTCCCTGGCCTTTGTACGTTACGACGAGAGCGACGTGCCCGAATACTCTTTCCCTATCTACGCCGCCTCGAACCCACGATACGACGAAGCTGCGCTCTACCCGGCAGCTTACACATACAAATATCCTAAGGCTGGCGAAAATAATGCGAAAGTCTCCGTACACATATACAACCTCGACACTCGAGTAACGAAAGAGGTAGACCTCGGCAAAAACGAGTGCTACGTTCCGCGTA
Organism: Eggerthellaceae bacterium; assembly: GCA_963631865.1. Classification (GTDB taxonomy): domain Bacteria; phylum Bacteroidota; class Bacteroidia; order Bacteroidales; family Marinilabiliaceae; genus W3P20-009. The sequence goes on along the minus strand of CAVGTO010000112.1, from coordinate 5,777 downwards.
TTGCTTGGACAGGCCAGCAGGACCAGCTCGCTGTTATTCGCCTTAACAGGTTGCAGAACAAGATGGATGTGCTTGGCGTCAACTCAAAGAGCCTCGTCTCGGCGCCCATTCTCATCGAGACTGACGACCGATATGTAGACGAGCAGGCATACCACGACTTGACGTTTATCAATGGCGGCACCGAGTTCCTCGCCCTAAGCGAAAAAGACGGGTGGAGCCACATCTACCTCTACGGCATCAATGGCGACCTAAAAAAGCAGTTGACGAAAGGCGACTTCGATGTGACCGACCTTTATGGTTACGACGAGAAGACAGGCACAGTCTTCTACCAAGCGGCAGCACGCACGCCGATGGAGAGGGAAATCTACGCGCTCAACATCAAGAAGAATGTAACCACAACAATTGCCGGGGCGAAAGGCACAAACAAAGCATCTTTCAGCGACGGCTGCCAATATTTCGTGCTGCAGCACTCATCTACAACCGAGCCGCCAGTATACACAGTATGCGACAAAAAGGGCAAGGCTCTCAGGGTATTGGAAGACAACAAGGATTTGCTCAACGCCACGAAGAATTACTTCATTTCGCAGAAGGAGTTCATCACCATTCCTGGAGCAGACGGGCAGCAGCTCAACGCATGGATAATGAAGCCACGCAACTTCGACGCCAACAAGCAATACCCGGTCCTCATGACCCAATACAGTGGACCTAATTCACAAGAGGTGCTCAACGAGTGGAGTCTCGACTGGGAGCAGACATTGGCATCACGTGGATACATCATTGCATGCGTAGACCCACGCGGCACAGGTGCACGCGGTGTTGAATTCCGCAAATGCACATATAAGCAATTGGGTAAATATGAAAGTGACGACCAAATTGCCGCCGCAAAATACCTTGGCCAATTACCTTACGTAGACAGCAAACGCATCGGAATTTGGGGATGGAGCTTCGGTGGCTTCATGTCGACCCTTTGCCTTTGCAAGTCGGACGTCTTCGCAGCAGGCATTGCCGTGGCACCCGTAATCAACTGGAGGTTCTACGACTCCGTTTACACTGAGCGTTATATGCGCCGTCCGGACCAAAACAGCAACGGATATGACGACAATAGCCCACTGACGCACGCAGCAAATCTCAGCGGCAAATACTTCGTCATAGCGGGCACTGCCGATGACAACGTACACTATCAGAACCAGATGGAGATGGTGGACGCCCTCGTACAGGCCAACAAGCAGTTCCGTATGTTTACGTACACCAACCGCAACCATAGCATCTACGGCGGCAACGTCCGCATCCACCTCTACACTATGATGCTCAACTACCTCTTGGAAGAGCTTTAGAGCAAAGAGCTAAAGGGAAAGATAGTAAGATTATAAACGCCGCCCACGTCAGGACATCTTGATGTGGGCGGTGCTTTTTGCGCGCTTCACACCACCTGCGAGAAGAGCACGTTCATCATCAGGCAGAGCAAAGTCCATAAAACGATCGAAGATGTAACTTTCGGCAAGAGAAGACGGGTGAGCCATATCGTCGGCATAGAAACGGTAGTCGCGCAACTCATCCATCATAATCTCATAGGATGGGAAATAATCTACATTGCCAAGACCCTCATTTATGACGGCATCGACAGCCATTAGAAGCGTAGATTTGCTGAGCTGATTGCCATGTGCGCCGTCGGCCTTATGGCGAATAGGACTGACTGTAAAGATAACGTCTCGTCCTTCCGCCAAATTCACAATGCGCCTAACGGCAGAAACGCACTCATCGTATGAGAGACGGAAACGGGTAAACTCACTCGGCAAATGCTTGAGACAATTGGAGACAACATTGCCCGTCGAATTCAGGCTGAAGCACCATGCCGTGCCGAGCGTAACTATCAACGTCCGGCTCTTAAGCCAATGCTCGTGAGCTTGAGAAAGGAGACTATTGGCATCAGTAAGAAATTCAGCCACAGTTGGGCGAGCATTACGCGTATGATGGGCGAAAGAGCAGAAACGGCCGTCGCCGGCACCAATTGCCACACACTCATCAGACCGAAAGGGCTCACCCGAGACTATGCGGGCAAGACTGTTGACCACAGACAATGGATTATATGTCGTACCAAGAGGGTTGACAAGGGCATCAAACCCTACGGCGGACATACGCAAACCCACATTATCGGCAAAGCAGCTGCCAAGGATGAGCATCGGGCTGGAGAAAGAGACCTTGACTTTACTCTTACCGGCATCTACGGGCGTAGACCAGTTGAATTTTGATATAGATGACATTGCTTATAAGTGGAGAGGAAGTTTTGAGTTCAATCCAATCAGAAAAAGGCGCCCCGCAGAATTCGCAGGACGCCTTTTGTATTATCTGTCAGGTTTTAGACCACCCTATTTTGCGGCAGCGTAGACCTTAACCCATTCGATGGACATATCGGCATTTCCGATGTTACCCTCGCCGATGACGTTGGAGCTGAGGCCAATGTACATCTCGTCCTGAGGGACAGCAGTAGTGGTGGAATATACCTCAACGCCATTGACCTTCCAAGTAAGCTTCTGAGCGGTCCACTCGAGCGAGTAGATATAGTAGTCGCTGCTTGCCTTGACATCGGAGACCGTGGTCAATTTCTGACCCGCACCGAGGACAATGCCCTTAGCGTTCTTGCCGAAAGTGACGACATTAACCTCGTTGTTCTTGTCGGTGCTGAGCCAAACATTCTCAGACACAGGGGCTGACGCGTTAGCCTTGACCTTGAACTCAAATTTGCCATACTTCTGACGGAAGCTATCGCCAGTAGTTACGACAGCGGCGGAAGCCTCGAACTCCTTGTCTACAAAGCCAAAGGCATCAGGATTCCAAACCTTACCAACAGCCTTGCCTGCACGAGTCTGAATGGTGAGCGAGCCACCTGCGACCTTAGCGTTAGCCTCGTCAAACTTCTGCCTCTCATCGGCAAGAGAGTATACGACGCCAGCAGTCTTTCGTCCCCAATAGTAGCCACTAAGCCACTTCTGAGAATCGAGCTTAGAGCCCTGGAAGGTATCCTCGAAAGTAAGCTCCCACTTACCGAAGTCTGCGAAAGTACCGTTCTTAAGGTTAGCGAAATACCACTTGAGATCCTTGTTCTTCTCAAGAGATGCGAGTTGGGCGAGTTGCTTAGCCTCGTTGCTCTCCTTGAAACGGTTCTTGTTCTCGAGGTCCTTCTTCTTGGCAAGGAAAGCATCGGTCTTGACGTACTCGGAGAGAGCCTCATACTTCTGGAGACGGTCGGAGCCCGCAACCTTCTTGTAGTTAATATAATCCTTAGAGGAAGCGAACTTGAGGGCATCCTTTACTGAAGAGCTGCCGCTAAGTTGCTTGTAGCGAGCGAGAGTCTTGGCCTCCTCAGAGTCCTTTACCTTAGCCTTGGCAGCAAACGAAGGAGCTTCGACGGCCTTCTTGAGAGAGACAAACTCTGCATAGTCCGCACTTGCGATTGCCGTAGCGGCCTTCTTATCATTGCCAGCGGCAACGAACTTGAGATAGCTCTTGATGTCGGAGCTCTTGGCGAGAGCCTTGAGTTCTTGCTCCTTTCTATATTCGTCGGTCTGGCTGAACTTGTCGTTCTTGAGGTGGTCGACCCTAGATTTGAAGTCGGGGGAGGCAGTAACCTTCTTCAGTTCCTCAAATGTCTTGAGGTCGGCTCCGGCGGCAATCTGGTTGAACTTGCCGTAGTCAGCCTTAGCTTGCGCTTGCTGCGCCTCGTACTTGCTTGTCGTGGGGTACTTGCCGCCACCGAATAAAAAACTGAAAATACCCATTGTAGATAGTTGGATCGATTAATTTACAACCGTGCGAAATTAAGCATTATCGGCGTATGAAAAAACCCCCAACGTAAAGTATTTTAGGCAAAAGCACAAAATAAAGTGGGCAAAAAATGAAACATTTATATTTTTATCGAAATGCCGCAGTCAAAGAGCCATAGAAAGAGTTGCCGCCAACGAAATATAGCCGTATTTTTGCCATAGCAACGACAACAAATGAACAGGAATATCTTGGCCCACGTGCTGGGCATAATCACAGTGGCCGTGTGGGGCGTGACATTCGTCAGCACGCGCTACGCAGTCAGTTCGGGGCTTCATGCCACAGAGCTTTTTTTGCTTCGCTTCGTCATAGCCTATATCTGCATTTGGACTTTTGAGCTCATTTGGAAACGCAAGGATATCCGCATATGGTCAGACTCAGTTCACGACGAAGTTATTTTCATACTCTTGGGAATCACTGGAGGCTCGCTGTATTTCGTTACGGAGAACGTGGCAGTTGGTCTGACGCACGTCAACAACGTATCCTTTATTGTCTGCACGGCGCCATTGCTCACAATAATCTTGGGACGTATATTCACAAAGTCGGTTGTACTCTCGAGTAAACTTATTGTTGGCTCGGTAATCGCGATGCTCGGCGTAGGCGTTGTGATATTCAATGGTCAATTTGTTCTTCACCTCAGCCCGGCGGGCGATCTCCTCGCCTTGGCCGCAGCCATTTGCTGGGCAGCTTACAGTCTGCTCATAAAGAGCGTATCAGACGGGCGATACAGTGCGATTTTCATCACACGCAAGGTATTTATTTATGGTATACTGACGGTGTTGCCATTCTTTGCATTCGACCCTTGGCATGCCGACCTTGATATGCTAAGCCAACCATCTGTATGGGGCAACTTGATGTTCCTAGGCTTCGTGGCATCTTTTGTTTGTTTCGTAACATGGAGTTGGGTAATAAAGGAGATAGGAGCACTCAAAGCCACCAACTACGTATACCTCAACCCTATAACCACAGTCATCGCCAGCGCCATAGCACTCGACGAGCCAATGACCGCCCTCGCATTTGTAGGCTCGTTCCTTATCTTGGCGGGCGTATTCTTATCTAACTCGGCAAAGACTGACGCTTAACACAGCGCACACGTTTATTGCTCAGAAATCAAAACCCCACCTCATATCGTAATGACGAAATGAGGTGGGTTTATATTTTTAAGGAAGAATGAATCTATTTCTTGTGGCTATAGGCCTCTACCGCAATCGCAAGAGCCTCGTCTGGAACGAAATGGCGGACGTCCAGGCCAGCAGCAATCCACTCGCGTATTTGGGTGGACGAAAGCTGAATCGTCGGCGCATCGAGGACCGTAACACGTCCGCCAAGAGACTTCACAGCCGAAGTATCGGTCGTCTCGCCGGGGCGCGGATAGATGAGGAACTCACGGCCCTTAACAAGCCTCTTAGCCTCACGCCAACGAGGCAAACCCGCAAGATTATCGCCACCCATAACGATTACGAACTCCCAACCGGGATAGTCCTTCTCGAATGAATCTATCGTATTAATGGTATATGACGGCTGCGGAAGGGAAAGCTCGACATTGCTCACCTTGATGCGGCAATCGAGTCCAGTGGCCACCTCAGCCATAGCCAAACGGACGTCGGCAGGAGCGAGGCCAGACTGCTCCTTAAAAGGGTTTTGCGGACTCACGACGAGCCACAACTCGTCCACATTGCCAAAGTTGAGGACGTATTGCGCCAACATAAGATGGCCAACATGGATTGGGTTGAAAGACCCGAAGAAAAGCGCTACCCTATGACTCATTTCTCGATAAACTCACGGACCTTGCGCTCAGCCTCAGCTTGTGCCGTGGCAAGGTCGTCATTTACAACAATAGTATCAAATTTTGGAGCGTAGGTAAGCTCCTCACCTGCCTTTGCGAGACGCTGCTCAATCTTCTCGGCACTGTCCGTACCGCGACATTCGAGGCGTCGGCGGAGCTCTTCAATCGATGG
>CAVGTO010000111.1:0-7416 GCA_963631865.1 Eggerthellaceae bacterium | reverse complement strand
CTACTCTACCAACCTCCACTGCGACAAGTGCAAGAAGAAGATTGAGAGCAACATTGCTTTCGAGACAGGTGTTAAAGACCTTCAGGTCAACGTTAAAGAGAAAACAGTGACCGTCACATACAAAAAGGACAAGACGGACAGCGAAAAAATTCTCAAAGCAATCCAAAAACTTGGCTACACGGCTCTCATAAAAGAGGAGACTGAGGCAAAATAAAATACCGACTCCAACCAGAACATTCAACCCCCGATTTCTCATTCCAAATTCAAGCGACCGATGCGAGTTAACATCATAGGCGGCGGAGCAGCAGGCTTTTTTGCGGCAGTAAACATCAAGGAAATGCGACCTGACGCGGAAGTCATTATCATCGAACGTGGCAAAGACGTCCTGCGCAAGGTTGCTGTATCCGGCGGTGGGCGATGCAATTTGACCAACACGTTTGATGGTATTGCGGATTTGGCTGAAGTTTATCCGCGAGGTCATAGACTGATGCGCAAGTTGTTCCACTATTTCGGTCCCAAAGAGGCACGAGAGTGGTTTGAGAAACGAGGCGTAAAACTTGTAGTACAACCCGACCACTGCATATTTCCCGCAACCCAGGAGTCTCGCACCGTTATCAATTGCCTCACCAGAGGAGCTCAAGCCGCTGGTGTTGAGCTTCGGACAGATGTGAAGGAAATTGATGTGGATGGAATGTTGGGACGTGGTGAGATTGTCGTTATCTGCACTGGCGGTATGTCAAATTCAGAAGCCTTAAGTTGGGCAGGCATTCCTACAGAGGATATAGAGAGACCCATACCGTCATTATTCTCTATTGCCATAGATGACAACGAGATGCATGACCTTATGGGCACAGTGGTCAAAGGGGTTACCGTAAGTTTTGCAGGTACAAGACACAAAGCTCAAGGTGATATACTGCTTACACACTGGGGTGTTAGCGGCCCAGCAATATTGCGGCTCAGCAGTTACGCGGCCAGGACTCTTGCCGACTCCAGCTATAATGGCACGCTTGTGATAAATTGGCTCGGAGAGTCCGAGGAACGGGCAAAATGCGTGCTGGAAAAGATTGCGACATTGTCTCCCTTGAAATCTGTGATAAACGCACACCCACAAGTAATTACAAGCAGACTGTGGGAACATATCGTGCATCACTGTCTAGGCAGTGCGGACCAGAAAAAATGGAAAGAATTAGGCAAGAAGGAGTTCAACAAGTTACTCCAGGGCTTAGTGGCCGCCACCTACCCCATCAAAGGTCGGGCACCATTCAAAGATGAGTTCGTCACAGCAGGCGGTGTCAGCCTAAGCACTCTGAATTCCAACACACTAGAGAGTAAGCGCAGACCTGGACTTTACTTTGCTGGGGAGGTAATTGATGTCGACGGCGTAACTGGCGGATTTAACTTTACAGCCGCATGGAGCACAGCAATGGCAGTTGCACGAGCCGTCGCTCAAAAGAAATAAAGAGAGATAAAGAGAAAGAAAGGTCACTCTTTCGCGGCAGCAGCCTTACCCACCACAGATCCACCAGCGCAGACAGATGCTGGCGCGATATAAAGAGCTAAATAACTACCGACAAACGGAATAAGCATAACGAGTGCGTAAAGGATTCCAATCCCCACTGTCAACCCAATATTATAGAAAGGGAAAGCCCCGCCTTTGCCAGACTTGAAAGCCCCCTCTTGCTCCGCACGCTCAACCGCATAGTCCACCATCGCTTGACCATAGAAAAAGGCACTAACAAGAAGACTCAGAATGGGAGTCGCAATGTTTACAACAGGAACAAAAGAGAGAATAAGCACAAGAACAAGGCACAGAACTTGCAAACAGAGGCATCGCAATGCGACAACAATACCCCTAAAAACACTGCGCAAAACACCTGCAAATGAGTCGTTGGGTATCTTATGCCCCGCCAACGCCCACGCTTTGTCCGCCACATGGCTAAGGACGGGACTCAAGACAAGGAGTATTACCGAACCACCTATGTAACCGACTAAAAGGAAGCAAACAACAAAAACCAATGCGCCACCAAGCCAACTCGCCGCACTCGGCAAAATGCCACTAACGGCATCTGGCAAGGAGAATGAGGCAAGAATATACCCTGAGACCCAATCGCTAACAACAGAGAACAACGACGTTCCCAAAACGACACCACCAATGAAGAGCAGAAGACACAGCGCAAAAATTACTGCATAGACCTTCGCCCCCACCCTACCAAAGGATTGGAAAACAGCGGAGACTCCCGTAGCAAATTGGCTCACAAAATGCATAGGCCAAGTTTATTACTTAACCTCCTCACCGATCAGAGTGGCAGGAGTAGAACGCAAAATCTTCACTTTGACAGTATCTCCAATTCGGTGTCCACCAGCAGGGAATACTACAGCCTTATTCTGCTCATTTCGTCCCATAAGATCCGATGCGCTCTTACGAGAGCGACCTTCAACAAGGACATCGAACACCTTGCCCTCGTCGCGTGCGTTACTTTCGGCCGAGAGACGACCTTGGAGATCAATAATCTCCTTGAGGCGGCGCCCCTTAACTTCGGGCGGCACGTCATCCTTCATATTCCGGCTAGCATATGTGCCCGGACGCTCAGAATATTGGAACATAAATGCGCTGTCGAAACCAGCCCATTCCATAAGGCTGAGAGTCTCAGCATGATCCTCCTCTGTCTCGCCACAGAAACCGCAGAAGACATCCGTCGAGAGGCCGCAACCGGGAATTATACGACGAATTGCCTCAATACGATCCATATACCACTCTCGCGTATACTTTCGGTTCATAAGCTTTAGCACTCTGGAGCTGCCACTTTGCATAGGCAGGTGGATATGGTTGCAAATATTGCTATGCGAAGCAATTACCTCAAGAGTCTCGTCGGTCATATCTTTGGGATGCGAAGACGTGAAACGGAAACGCATACCAGGATGAGCCTCGGCGCACTGAGCCAAAAGTTGCGGGAAACGAACCCCAGTCTCAGCAAAATTGAACGAATTGACGTTCTGACCGAGGAGAACAGCCTCTTTATATCCCTTGGCATCCATATCATCGAGTTCCGCCATAATGGACCTCGGGTCGCGGCTGCGCTCACGTCCACGCGTATAGGGAACGATGCAATATGAACAGAAATTGTTGCAACCACGCATGATAGACACGTAACCAGAGATACGGCTATGGCCAACACGGATGGGCACGACATTGGCATACGTCTCCGTAGTCGAAAGATCCGTATCCATAGCCTTCTCACCTGTCTCGGCTTGAGCCACAAGCTGCGGAAGGTTGAGATAAGCATCAGGACCGACGACGAGGTCTGCTCCATTCTCAAAAAGCGTCTCGCGCGTACGCTCCGCCATACAGCCGATAACGCCAATAATAACCTTCTTATCGCGACGGAGAACCTGCAAGTCTGCCAAACGGCCAAGTACTCGCTGCTCCGCATTGTCGCGTACGGAACAAGTGTTGACGAGCACGCAGTCGGCCTCCTTTATATCTTCGGTTAATTCATAGCCGACGGTTTGCATAACGGAGGCAACCACCTCACTGTCGGCCACATTCATCTGGCAACCGTAAGTCTCAATAAAAAGTTTGCTATTGTTATCGTTCTGCATCTGGATAATATGCTGTTCAGCGAAAATGCGACGAGCTCAATTTGCCTGCACGCCGCAATGTAAAATACTCAGAAGAAAATTGCCCCATCAGCCACGGCGACGATGTCTTATTATCCTTGATAAAAGGACATTATGGAAACTAGCCATAGAAACAGAATGCAACTAATTTTAGAATGTTGCAACAACTTTCGATATCAACCGTAACAAAGGGAAAAGGAAGTTAAGAGAAACGCCGCAACAGCGACGAACCCTAGCTTTCGAGGACAAAAGTAAGCAAACTTTTAAAAACACAAACCTATGAGCAAGATATTGGTTCCTGTTGATTTCTCTGAGAATTCAATCCTTGCGCTTAAGACGGCACTCGTCTTGGCCAACAAGCTCAAGACAGACTTGCGAATGGTCCACATCCAGCCGACCAGTGCGCACTATGCGAGTGGGCTGGAAAATCACACTAATGCCGACGAGCATCCACAAGACAAACTCGAGTCGCTCATCAAGGAGTACTCACAACAATATACGGCTAGCGGCCGCTTCGACTACTACATTGGCCAAGGCAATGTGGCCGAAGAGCTTATAAACAAGGTCAAGTATGACAATGATGTCGTACTCGTCGTAACTGGCTCGCACGGCGTATCCGGCATCTCGCAGAGCTGGATTGGCGGCAATGCGTACAAACTCATTTGCAACACGACGAGACCTGTACTCGTGATCCGCGAGGGTATGACGTACAATGATGATTTCAAGAACATCGCTATCCCTATCAACATCAGCAAGAGCAGCCGCCGCAAGATTCCGCAGGCTGTCGAACTCGTCAAGTTGTTCAAAGCCCAGACTATCATCATCGGAATGCAAACATCCTCCATCCTGTCTATCTACTACAGGATAAAAGCTGCAGTAAAGCAGGTGGTCAACTACTTACAGCAGAGTGGAGTTACAGTAGCCAGCACGACTATGCTGAAGGGCAAGGACTGCATAGGCAGCTTGTTCGAGACCGTAGCCACGCAAAAAGCGGATATGATGATTGTGGAGGCTGAGAACACAGGCGCCTTCTTCGCAGACCGCTTCCGTCCGGAGCTGACATCAATCATCAATAATTCTCCATGCCCAGTGCTCGTAATCCCTGTCGAGTACAAATAAGCGAGAGGGCAATAGTGTAACTCATAGCCGTTCGGCCACATTGGCTGGACGGCTTTCTTTGCGCATCACAAGTCATACATAATTGACATTTTTGGAGTAAAAGCCTTGACGTATACGATATTTTACGTAAATTTCAAGTCTGAAAATTTTGGAAATATCTTATGTTCGACAAGACGGAAAACGCGGAGCCTATAAACTTTCTTTGCTACTGCCCTCACTGCGGTAGCGATACTTTCAAAGCAAAGAGTTTCAAGGAGTTCAAGTGCGAGGCTTGTGGTTTCAACTTCTTCACAAACTCGGCTGCGGCTGTCGTTGCCATCGTACGAGACGCCGAAGGACGCATCCTGCTTACACGACGTGGCAGGGATCCATTTAAAGGTTGGCTCGACCTCCCTGGCGGATTTGTAGATCCGGGAGAGGCGGCCGAGACTGCCCTCTGTCGGGAACTGAAAGAGGAGTTGGAAGTGGAAACCATTGAATTTAAGTACCTTTGCTCCTTTCCCAATGAATATATCTATAGCGGGTATAAGGTACGCACAACAGACTTGGCGTTTATCTGCCAGATAGACCATGCGCCGACCAAATGTGCCGACGACGTAGCGTCTTTTGTATGGGAAAATCCCAAGGACATAGACCTCAATGAGGTTCCATTCGACTCCATTAGGAATATATTATCGAAAGTCATAAATTCATAAGTCAACCTGCGCCAAACGGATATAGGGCAAGAAGATAAAAACGAGTGGACTATCATAGCATCATCATACGTCACACCTGCGCACGCTTCATACTCACGCTGATCATCATATTATCAAGCACATGCTGGTCAACTTTGTCGTATGCAGACAATGGAGTCAAACGCAGACTTCCGTGCGACAATCCGCAGTTTGGATTCTTGCACGAGGGAATGGCATCCCCCTTCTGCCGCGCCATCGTACAAGACCGGAAAGGCTTTTTGTGGATTGGCACAGACAACGGCGTCGTGCGCTATGATGGGCTTCATACTCATTGCTTTGGGAATGTAGAGACAAGTCCGAAGGTAAAGGGGCAAATGGTAACTGCGCTGATTGAGGACACAATCAGCAACTGTATCTGGGCGGGAATAGATCAGAGCCCAGCCTTGATGCGAATAGACACCAAGACATTCGAGACCAGCACACTAAAGTATGACATAGACGGCAACGTGCCACTCCCATTCAAAACCACACTCAGCATAATGAGCGCAAACGACTCGACGCTTATTTGCCGACTAGCAAGGGGGTACTATGCCATAAACAAAAACACAGGTTCGTCAAAACTACTGAAGCCGTACAAAGGATTTATGAATAGCGCAAGAACGACTTTCATCAACTTCGACGGCTCGATATACAATGTCGGTGGTGGTGCCTTATACCGCATTACACCACAGAAAACGGAAGATATAGCCACAATTGAGAAAGTTGGGATACGCAACCTAACTAATATCAAGGACATAGCGATTAAGGACGATTCTACACTCATCATTTTGACAATGGCTCGTCAGAAGGAGTATGACATATACTTGTTCATGGCGAAGGCGGACTTCGTGGAGTATCTCGGAACGTGCGAAGCTTCGCCACACGGCATGGCAAGTGCCGATGATGGGCTATGGATTGCCACAAACCATGGACTCGCCTTTCTAAACTATGACGACAAGACGTTAAGATACTTCACGTCGGCGAACTCGAACATACAAGACAACGACATATCTTGCATTGCTAAAGCATACGGTCAGCACGTGTTCTTTATTGGCACGTCGGACGGCTTGGCCACCCTCAGCTATTTCAATAGTAAATTTCAGCGCACAGATATGCGCCGATATTCAGAATCCACTAATCCACAAGTATGGAGTTCAGCCAAAGACAGCCATAAAGGGTATTGGATAGGTTGCCTAGATGGGCTTTATAAGCTTCGCCCAAACAGCATATACTACAACAAGATAAAACTTGGCAAGTCGGAAGAGAAAGAGATGGTTATATCCATCAACGAGACGACCCGACAAGACGGCATCATTGTATCCACACCCAAAGACATATACAGACTCGACTATGAAGGTCGCATCGTCAAACATCTATTGCACGACAACGACTTAATCCGCAGCACACAACCAATAGCAGGTGGACAAGTAATAGTAACACGTAGACAATGCATCTCCATAATATCGGACAAAGACGGACACACGATAAAAAGTATAAATCCAACAGAAAGCGCATCATTCGTCTCTGCTCGCACCGACGACGGCAAGACCCTATGGGTAGTGGACAGCAAGCAGGAACTTGACGGATATGACATAGCCACGTTAGACAAGAAGTATATCATCTTGCTGCAGAAAGACAGCATAGGCGCCATTCGGGACGTGCGCCACAACGTGTCACAAGGGATGGACGAATTATGGATAGCGACCACCGACGGCGGACTACTTTACAAAAATCCAGGATTCTCGGGAACGACCACCATAAACGGTAGCCAACTTTTGCAAACGTCCGTTCACGCCATGGAACTCGACGCGCAAGGTACTCTGTGGGTGGCCACGAGTCTTGGGTTAGTAAATATACACGACGGAAAGATTACAGACTACAGCACAGACGAATACAGTCTCTGCTCAAATTACATCAATCACACTCCATCGCGAGGAGCAAACGGAGAGATGCTCTTCGGTGGCAA
>CAVGTO010000110.1:0-7461 GCA_963631865.1 Eggerthellaceae bacterium | reverse complement strand
CTACAGACCGTAACGCCAACAGAAAAAGACTTTGTCTTTTTGGACCCGCCATACGACAGTGAATTCAGCACATATGCGCAAAACGAATTCTCGAAGGGAGACCAACAAAGACTTGCGGACTACATGATAAACAAGTGCAAATCGAAATGGATGCTGATAATAAAGCATACGGATTTCATTTACAGCCTCTACGACAAACCAGGCGTAAACATACGGACATTCGACAAAGAATATCTTGTCAGTTTTATGAACAGGAACAACAAGAAAACTACGCATTTGCTCATAACTAACTACTAAATAGCGAGACGGCAGGCACATTTAAACTAAAAACAGACGTTGTAAAGTTTTTAACCATACAAGAATCACTCCCGAAAGATATTTTGACTACATTTGCAAACTAAGTAGGGGAAAGGAAATGAACCGCCGGGGTGTTGACAAGTCATCCTGCGAAGCGGCCTCCGAACAAGAACTAACAACGGAAAACGTGAGCACGACAGGAATTATCGTTGTGTCTATCTTGGGCATAGCCCTTGCTTGGCAGATATTCTACTGGGCATACTTTATGTTCAGGGTTCGCAAGAAGCCCCGCGACATGTCGCATAAGCTGCCAGCAGTGAGCATCGTCATCTGCGCTAGGAATGAAGAGGACAATCTGCGGAGACTGATACCCGCCCTCCTCAACCAGAAATACCCGTCGGAGAAGCAGATAGTTATTGTAGACGACTGCTCGACGGACGACTCGCCTATGCTCCTTGCGCAGATGAGGGAGCAGTATAGCGAGGTGTATACCACCACAATTCCCGGCGACAACAAGTTCAAGCACGGCAAGAAATTGGCCCTCACCGTAGGCATAAAAGCCGCGAAATTCAACCACATAATCTTCATTGATGCGGATTGCCTGCCGGCATCTGAGAATTGGCTCACCATGATGTCAGAGGCCTATGGCACCGAAGGCAAAGAGATGATCTTGGGTTATGGGCGATATGCCAAGCACAGCGGATTGCTGAACTTGATGATTCGGTACGAGACCTTTTGGAACGCGGTTCAGTATATAGGTTTTGCCAAGGCGCTCAAACCTTTTATGGGAGTGGGGCGCAACCTTTCGTACACCAAGGAGCTCTTCGACCGCAGTTCTAAGTTTCGCAACAATCTGAACGTAATGTCGGGCGACGACGACCTCTTCGTAAGTGAGATGGGCACGAAAGCGAACACGGCATGCGTATTTGAGTCACCAGCTCACACCGTCAGCGAACCCAAGGACACGTGGGGGGCCTATTCAGCACAGAAGAGCCGACACCTCACGACGTGCTCACTCTACCCGGCCATTGTAAAATTCTGGTTGACCACGGAGGTCATCAGCAGATTTCTTTTTTGGGTAAGTGTCGTGACGGCGATCGTCGGAGGCATCGTATGTAACGAGGATATACTATGGATAATAGGCTGCACGGCCATAGCTATCCGCACTATATTGATATACACAGCAATGGGCATCTCAGCGAACGCCATGGGCGAGAGCAGGATGTGGATGCTCGCCTTGCCGATGGACATAGCAGTCCCCTGCATGCAGACCCTCGCCTGGGTAACAGGCGTAGCCACTCAAAGCCGCAACACATGGAAATAACGCCAAATACACACTCAGACAAAGCCCTCTACGACATTGAGCTCGTGGAGCGCGCCAAGAATGGCGACGAGAAAGCGTACGCAAAGCTCCTCTCGCGCTATCGCGACTCTATATACTTCATGTTGCTCAAAATGGTGGGCAACAAGGTGGACGCCGAGGACCTCACGATAGAGGCTTTCGGAAAGGCATTCCGCAATATTGAGCTCTACTCGCCGAACTACGCCTTCTCGACGTGGCTTTTCAAGATAGCCTCGAACAACGGCATCGACTTTCTCAGGCGCAAGCGTGCCAAACTGGTGTCGATTGACCAGGAGAATGAGGACAAGGAGGAGGGCGGCGCACGCCAGATAACCATTACCGACGAGGGTCCCGATCCTGCGGAATCGATGGTTAGGAGTCAGACCGTGGAGACCGTACGCGCGGTGGTAGAGAAACTCAAGCCGCGATACAAGCGCCTTGTGGAGCTCCGTTATTTCAAGGAGCTAAGCTACGAAGAGATTGCCGAAGAGCTCGATATGCCGATAGGCACAGTCAAGGCACAGCTCTTCCGCAGTCGCGAATTGCTTTATAATATATTGAAAAACACAGAGACAGCCCAAAACCGATGAGCATAGTAGAGACATATTTCCACGACCTTAGCGACAAGCAGAAGGAGCAGTTCGACATGCTCGAGCCGCTTTACACCGATTGGAATTCTAAGATCAACCTCATCTCGCGCAAGGATATTGGCGAGTTGATGACTCACCATGTGCTCCACTCGTTGGCGATTGCCAAATATACGCGGTTCACTCCGGGCACGCGCATTGCGGACATCGGCACGGGTGGCGGTTTTCCTGGCATACCATTGGCTATAATGTTTCCCGAGTGCGAATTTACCCTCGTAGACTCCATTGGCAAGAAGATAATGGTGGTGGAGGAGGTGGCAAAGAGCCTCGGCCTCACTAATGTAACGGCAATCAAGTCGCGATCGGAAGAGATGAAGGGTGAATATGACTTCGTGACGGGACGCGGAGTGACCAAGTTGCCAGAGTTTGTGCACTTCACTCGCCATCTTATCAGCAAGAAACAGCGTAACGCCGTAATGAACGGCATACTCTACCTCAAGGGCGGCGACTTGCAGAGTGAGCTTGCTCCATTCCGCAAGACGGCCGCATGGTGCGACATAGCCACATATTTCCCAGGCATAGAGTATTTCGAGGAGGACAAGAAGGTTGTTTACATCGAGATTTATTAAGGCCTTCAGCCTAACGATAGCAGCTATAGCAGCATCGACAGTCCTCTCCACCGCACAAGTAAAATCGATACAAGACAAGATTAAGGCCAACACCCTAGTCGGCTTACTACGTGGTCCGTATACCGCATTGGACCGTCCGATGACGGTAAAAACAGCCGTAGCCGACGGCGAACAGATACGCATCAAGCTGTCCGACAATGTGAAATTGCTAGTCCTCACGCCGCACATGTTGGAAGTGGCGAAGGACAGTGTGCGCAAATGGGCGGAGATGCCTACAGCCAGCGTAAAATTCTACACCTCGGAGGTGGACCTGAGCGACGTGGCAATAACGGATGCCACGGCAGGCACGGCAGCCAAAGGGTCGCCCGTGCGCCGCACCGACGACGGATTTGGGGGACCATTGACAGGGCGGAACATAGCCCTTTGGGCAAGCCACGGAAGATATTACGAGGCCAAATATGGCCGATGGGAATGGCAACGAGGTCGCCTTATGACCACCGTAGAGGACCTCCTGACGCCTTCTTTCGTACTGCCTTTCCTCATCCCGATGCTGGACAATGCCGGAGCGATGGTCTTCACGCCCCGCGAACGCGACACTACACGTGTCTGCACGGTCGTGGACGATGCGGACAAAGGATTTGCGGCCACCCGCCGAGCAACAAGCAGTCCAGCGGGATTTGCGCATTACGAGACACTTACGGGAAGCGGCAACCCTTTTGCCAAGGGCACAGCCAAGATATTTGAGAAAATGGATGCCGACAGGGACTCTGTAGTCTTCAGCGGCACGACGGAGGCGAGTGGTCCAATGATGGTCTACCTTGCCTACCCCACTGTGACTGCCGACATACCGATTGAGGGAGCGGAAGTTATTGTACGTCATGCAGATGGCGAGGCACGATATAGGGTAAACCAAAGCAAAGGTGGCGGGATGTGGATGCCACTGGACTGCCTGCCATTCAAAGCCGGGAAAGAGTGGAGCATAGTAATCAAAGGTGACGGGACGATATCGGCCGACGCCGTGCGCATTGGAGGCGGAATGGGAGCCACGGAACGCGATGGCAGCACAAGCGGAATGCCGGCATGGGCCGAGGCCGCACGATATTATCTACAGGCCGACGGATTTGACTATAAGAAAGTATTGAGCCTCAGCAATGGCGCGAATGAGTATACCGACGACATCAACGCACGCGGCGAATGGGTGAACTCACTCATCGCGGACAAAGGCATCAACATAGACCTCTCCTTCGCCCTCCACACCGATGCGGGCGTAACTCGCACAGACTCAACTTTCGGCACACTCGCACTCATAACGACCAAGAAAGACAAACAGACGACATTTGCCGACGGACGCAGCAGACAGATATCCCACCAATTGGCGGGATACATTATGACATCCGTGTTGGGCGACATACGCAGGGTATGGGACAACGACTGGACGACGCGCGGAATAGCTGACAAGAAATATGCCGAAAGCCGACGTCCGGACGTGCCGGCCGTGCTGCTTGAATTGCTGTCGCATCAGAACGTATCGGATATGCGGATGGGACTGCATCCGGCATTTCGGCGCGACGTGGCACGAGCAATATATAAGGGCATAGCGAGGTTCCTCAACGGGCCGGATGTGGCCATTGCGCCTCTTTCGCCCTCATGCGTAGGATTGCGATTCGCGGGCTCGGACAGCATACAAATTTCGTGGGTTGCGACAGTTGATTCACTTGAGCCGAGTGCCACAGCGGACCGATTTGCCGTATACGAAGGCGGGCGACTGCTTAGAATGGCATCTGGCACGAGCCTCACATTCCATCAGCCGCAAGACGGCATAATCCGCACGTATCACGTAGTGGCCATTGGTCCAGGCGGACGTTCGATGCCATCGGAGCACCTCTCGGCGTGCCTATGGGAAGGCGGCAAGAGAGCGTTGCTAGTGGAGGGCATGGACAGATTGGCGGCCCCCAAGATGATAGAGAATAGTGAGATGGCGGGCGTACTCGCATCAGACGACGAGGGAGCACCTTGGGCTGGTGACGTATATTCGACAGGTGACCAATTTGACTTTGACCCAGAGAACGACTGGGTGGACGACGATGCGCCAGGCTGCGGGGCATCGTATGCCGACCGAGAGATGAAGGCACGTAATGGGGCGGCAACATACAGCACACGTCACTCGGAGGTGGCTCAACTGATGCGATTGGCGGGATACTCGTTCGTGTCGCAGAGTAAGACAGCATTTGACGCTGACACTACCGAGGGACAATATGACTTTGTGAGGATAAATCTCGACCGTCAGAAGACGACGAGTTATGGTGATGCGGGCAATCGACACAGCATATACACAGTGGGCTTCTGCAGGCACATAGAGAGCCTCAAATTGGCAGGGACGAGAATTGTATTAAGCGGGCGTTTTGTGGGCACGGATGCGGCCGCAGAGGACGGCACGAGGCGTTGGTGCGCCAATATCCTAGGTTTTGCGCCACGCACGGGACATGCCTCACGGACATTAGGATTGCGCATGATGAGCAAGAAGCCTTCCGCAAAATGGCTACGCGACAATTGCCTCACGACACCCAATAAGGAGGAGTGGCATCCGCAAGTGGACGCCATTGAGCCGGCATCGGGTTCTAAGACGGTTTGCAGGTATACGGATACCGAGATGTCGGCTGGAGTGGAGAATGGGAATTTGATTGTCGTGGGATTCTAATCAGTTAACAGTGCACAGTTTAAATCAGTTCTCAGTGCACAGTTAACAGTTCACAGATTAAATCAGTTAGCAGCGCTCTGTTGGCAGCGTTTCTAATGGGTAGGATTTTGGGAGTTATTTAGGGCTACTGTTTCTTCCGAGAGAAGCCAAGTGCCATTAATACAGCACTTTTCTCACTATACGCAAAACAGTGTCTTACCCTACGAAAGAGAAAAGGAGGAATCGCTCCTCCAATTAGATGATTTAAATTTTTGGGGTGCGCCTGTGGATGTAAACGGGACGGACAGGAACACCCCAGACGCGGTAGAGGTCCGATTTAATTGTGTAACTCTTTGGGGAGCATTGCAGATTTAGAGCACCAGTCGCACCACCAACATTGGCGCCCCAGAGATAGCATTTACTATTGTATTCAACCATAGCATCATTACGGATGTAGCCTGCGAAAGGGATCTCGATATAGTTGCCATTGGGGCCAATTACTTTGCAGTAACGGAGACCGTCGTCCGTAACATAGATTTTCCAATTGCATTCAGAATAGAGTTCACGTAATTGCTTTCGAGTAGGAACTCGCCATCGGCCACGCCATTGAGTGCGGGCCACGTCATCAATTAAATCCAAGCGGGGTATACGGTCGGGATTTTTGTAGAGCTTAATATCCTTATATTGCTGTTGATATTTGGAGAAGATGGTATATGTTTTCCTACTTTTTCCATGTCCAACGGATATAGACTTATAGTAATGTTTATAATTCTTTGTTCTGTAAACGGCATCGGGATGGGGTGCGGTCTCACCCCAAGCAAGATACCAGCCACAGTCAGTCGGAAATTTAGCCCCTATGTTGTGGTCAGCCCAAAGAGTGCCACTGGGGAGGCCCAAATCAATGGCGTTTGCAGGGACAGAATCTACTCTCGCTGACATTGAATTGGCGAAAGCCAAGGCACGACTTTGCGTAATAGGGGTCTCAAAATAATTGTATTGGCGAGAGCACACAACTAAGAACATAGAGAACATGGAAAAAAATGAGACAAAAAGGGCCCCATTTAAACATTTACGTCAAAGCCTAACAAACGGAATTTGAGACCGATTCAACTGCTTACCACAAACAAAATCAACGAGAATAAAGCCAAAGAAGAGCACGCTTAGTATTATGAATGGAGCTCCATGAGGATCACAAACTTTAAAAGCCAATCTATCTAACCATTCATTTATGGCAATGAAGATTTCAGCATCGGGAAGAGAGGTGGAAAGAGCAGAAGAATGGCCATCTGGATTAATAGATTGTGCAATAACGTCAGCAGTCTTGTTTTTGCATATTGGCATATCATGGATACTTCGAACATAACCCCCAAATGACGGAAAGAAAAGTAAAATAGTGATTGCAGAGCCATATGCGACTTGCTTTTTGGGTTGTTTGGAATTTAAACTTATCCAAAAACACTTATTAGTGCGGTCATATATGACGTAGAAAAATAAGACGATATATAATATGGCAAGGAAGAAGTATAGAAAACGCAGAACGTCCATAGTGCTTAAATCGGTAACAGTTGACGGGGTCCCGGCCGTAAATTTAAGGAATTATTTAGACTCTGCAATATTTCTCAAGGATGAAGCGTTTTTCAGTTCACAGTGCACAGCTTAAGTCAGTTAGCAATGCACAGTTCACAGTTCACAGTTCACAGTTACGGGGACCCTAACTGTGGAATTATAGAAGTTTTTAATTATTTTCTTTTTGGGAAATTCCTGGGTAGAAGCCTGGGGATGCACGTACCACTTTTCAGTTAGCAGTGCACAGTTAACAGTTCACAGTTGCGGGAATCCTGACGGTATGGGCTCAGTATTTTTAGAGGTGTGAATTTAATTTTGCGGCTCACAGTTGCGGAATTTTCTCGAGGACGTGGGCGCGGCAAT
>CAVGTO010000109.1:0-7565 GCA_963631865.1 Eggerthellaceae bacterium | reverse complement strand
GATGCTCATTATGTCGTTTTTCCAAGTTAAGAACGCGTACGGCTACGCATCGTCCGCGCTGCACAAGCATTAGATTTTTTACTTGCGAAGCTTTAGTTGACTAAACTTGAATTTCTAATTGGCAACTGTCTGGCTGAGGGGAAGACCGCAACGATTAAAAATTAGGAATTAGCTGAAAAGCATACAATTAGGACTATAATGACTTGGGAGGGGCTTAAAGGTGGTACTTTTAAACTTGAGGATACCGCTGGTGCTATTCAGATGTTTGTTCATTTTTCTTCGGGGCGAGATCTTAGTGGAGAGTAAAGTATGGGTTTGTACGTCAAAACTCGTAAGGGGGTCGCAAAATGACATAAAATTGATTTTTGGCCACTCTGGCGCGATAATTTGGCTATGTGGTTTTGGACGTCAGCCGAAAATGCAGTAATTTAGTGGAGTGAATCGGCCTTTGCTGCACTCTTTGTGCGGCAAGTTGTTCTATCAGGAGCCGAAGGCCGATTCCCGTTCTAATTTCAATCATTATTAAATGGCAGAAGGAGAAAGGATTGTCCAAATAAAAATCGAGGACCAGATGAAATCCGCCTACATCGACTACTCGATGTCGGTCATCGTGGCCCGCGCCTTGCCTGACGCTCGCGACGGCTTCAAGCCTGTCCATAGGCGAATCCTGTTCGGTATGGACGAACTTGGTGTCACGTCAGACAAGCCTTACAAGAAGTCCGCGCGTATCGTCGGTGACGTCCTCGGTAAATATCACCCCCATGGCGACTCGTCAGTCTACGGCGCTCTCGTCCATATGGCGCAGCCTTGGGCTCTGCGCTACCCTCTTGTCGACGGACAAGGTAACTTCGGCTCTGTCGATGGCGACTCGGCTGCGGCTATGCGATACACTGAGGCTCGCCTCCAAAAAGTAGCGGAGGATATGATGCTCGACCTCGACAAGGAGACTGTCGATATGGTCAAGAACTTCGATGAGAGCCTCGACGAGCCATCTGTCCTTCCTACTCGCATCCCTAACCTCCTCGTGAATGGCGCCTCCGGCATTGCCGTCGGTATGGCTACTATGATGGCCCCTCATAATATGAGGGATGCCGTCGATGCCTGCATCGCCTACGTCGAGAACAAGGATATCGATATCGAGGACCTCATAAAGATTATCAAGGCCCCCGACTTCCCTACGGGCGGCACCATTGTCGGCTATTCCGGTGTCCACGATTCCTACTTGACAGGCCGCGGGCGTATCGTAATTCGCTCCAAATACGAGATCGAGACGATTAACGACCACGACAACATCGTCATCACCGAAATCCCGTATATGGTCGTCAAGTCCGACCTCATCAAGAAGATCGCTGAGCTCGTCAGTACTAAGAAGATTGACGGCATCACCAATCTCCGTGACGAGAGCGATAAGGACGGTATGCGTATCGTTATCGAGGTCCGTAAGGGCAGCATACCTAATGTCGTCCTCAACCACCTCTTTAAGAATACGCAGCTCCAGTCTAGCTTCGGCGTAAACAACATTGCCCTCGTTGGCGGTCGCCCTAAGCTCCTCAACCTCAAGGAAATTATCCAATGCTTCATCGACCATAGGCATGACGTCGTTGTGCGTCGCGCTATCTATGAGAAGCGTAAGGCCGAGGAGCGAGCGCACATCCTCCAGGGACTTATTATCGCTAGCGACAACATCGATGAGGTCGTTCATATCATCCGCGCCGCAAGCAGCCGCGATGAGGCCCGCCAGAAACTTATGGAGCGTTTCAACCTCTCCGACGTCCAGTCGCGAGCAATAGTCGAGATGCGTCTCGGCCAACTCACGGGACTCGAGCAAGACAAGCTCCATGACGAGTTTAAGAAGGTTACCGACTACATCGATTACCTCACGCGCCTCCTTGCTGACGTCAATATGCAGATGGGCGTAATCAAAGACGAGCTCCTCGAAATCCGTGAGAAATATGGCGATGAGCGCCGTACCAATATTGAGTACTCCGACGATGAGTTCAACCCCGAGGATTTCTACGCCGATGAGGATGTCGTCGTCACCGTTTCTCATATGGGTTACATCAAGCGTACTTCGCTTACCGAATTCAAGACCCAGAACCGTGGTGGTGTTGGCTCCAAGGGCTCAAGCACTCGAGACCAGGACTTCATCGAGCATATCTACTATGCCAAGACCCACGACACGATGATGTTCTTCACCGACAAGGGCCGTTGCTTCTGGATTAAGGTCTACGACATCCCCGAGGGCAATCGTACCAACAAGGGACGCGCCATCCAGAATCTGCTCAACATTGAGAGCGGCGACTCAGTCAAGGCATTCATCAATGTTCGTGGTCTCGATAAACCCGAGTTCACCGGTAGCCACTATATCGTTATGGCCACCAAGCAAGGCGTCGTCAAGCGTACCAGTCTCAGCGAGTACTCACGTCCGCGTGCCAATGGCGTCATTGCCGTTACAGTCCGCGAGAACGATGAACTCCTTAAGGCCGTTCTCACCGATGGCAATAAGCAACTTATGTTGGCTACCTCGGATGGTCGTGCTGTCCGCTTCGATGAGAGCTCCGTGCGCGCTGTCGGCCGTTCTGGTATGGGGGTCCGCGGTGTAAGCCTCGGTGAAGGTTGCTGTGTCGTCGGTTTCGTTGCTGTCGATCCTGATGATGAGGGTGACATATTCTCGCTCTCCCAAACAGGCTTTGGCAAGAGGACTGCCATTTGCGAGTACCCTATCAGCAGCCGTGGCTGCAAGGGTGTCAAGACCATCAAGATTACCGATAAGACGGGTGGTCTCGTCGCTATCGATATTATGACCGACGATGATGATCTTATGATTATCAATAAGAGCGGGAATACCATCCGCATCAAGGCCACTGATATCAAGACTACGAGCCGTAATACTCAAGGTCTATGCCTCATCAATCTCAGCAAGAAGAAGGACGCTATCGCTAGTGGCGCTATTGTCCCTCATATGGACGATGAGGAGGCAGAAGCCGAAGGCATTGCAAGTCAAACCCCAGAGCAAAACCAAGATTCAACAACAAATAACGAGTCTGAGCCTGGAAATACTCCCTCCGAGGAGTAGTGCCGTGTCTCATTCTTAAATCAGAAAACAAGAAAAACGGAATAAAATGAAGAAAGTTCTCTTTCTTGCCGGTGCGCTTTTCGTGAGCTGCTTATCGGCTTCGGCACAGTCTTCTAACGTGAAAAAGGCCGAGCAAATGATTATCCTCAATCAGTGGGATCAAGCTAAGCAGGCCATCGATGAGGCTCTCCAGAACGAGAAGACCAAGGATGACCCCAAGACCTATCTCACTGCGGCTGAGCTCTATCTCCAGCTCGCTGTCCACGGTGTTGCCGACAATGGTGTTGAGCAGGCTAAGACCTACTTTGAGCAGGCTAAGGAGCTCGACGCTAACGGTGGCCCTACTGGCAAGAAGGTCGGTAAGGCTGCTAAGAAGATTGAGGAGGCTAAGACTACCCTCGGCAACCTCGCAGAGCAGCTCGGCAATGTTGGATACAATGCGAAGGACTACAAGAAGAGCCTTGAAGGTTTCCTCGCTCTCGACTACTACCACAGCCAGATTGCAAACTATCCTCAGGATACCGTCCTCTACACCAACATAGGTATCGTAGGTATGCAGGCGGAGGAGTGGAGTGTTGGTGCTGAGTACTTCCTCAAGGCTGCCCGCCTTATGAAGAGCAGCGCATCCGTAAAGCCCGCTGATGGCGTACTTACCTATCGTCGTGCTAAGTACTGCTACGAGCAGCTTAAGGACTCTGTCAATATGGAGAGTACTCTTAAGGAGGCTTTTGAGGCCTATCCTAAGGAGTCCGATATCATCAATGAGCTCATTAACTACTATCTCCAGGCTCATAAGAATGAGGAGGCTCTCGTCTACCTCAACGATGCAATCACAAAGGATCCCTCTAACTCTCAGTACTACTTCGCTCGTGGTTGCTTGAAGGAGAAGATCAATCCTGATGATGCTGTAGCCGATTATATGACTGCCATCGAGAAGGAGCCCAAGAACTTCAACGCTCAGTACAACCTTGCTATCATGTACTACAACAAGTCTCTCGAGGTTAAGCAGAATGCAAGTGCCGAGCGAGACAACACCAAGTACAGTAATATGATGCAGGAGTCTACGGATCTTATGCTCAAGGCTATCCCTTACTTCGCAAGCGCAGCAGAGGTGGCTCCCGATAAGAACCAGAAGATCGAGGTCCTCAACAACCTCCAGCGTACTTACTACAATGTTGGCGACTACGACAACAGTGGCAAGGTCAAGGCTCAGGTTGATGCTCTTCAGGCTGAGTAATCTGTAACTAGACTTCCCTTATCTTATTGAGCTGCGGCATCTATTTGCCGCGGCTCTTTTTTTTGTCCATGCGAACTCTCCACTCCTTTCCCAAAGAGGTCAATGTATTATACAAAAAAGCCGCAGCTCTAATCACTTAGAACTGCGGCTTGTAATTCTCAAATCTAAAGCCTAAATCAATGCTTCGATCTGATCCATTAGGTTGTTCATCTTCTTGATGCACTGGTCAAATGGTGCATTCGACAGCATGTCTACTCCCGCATCGGCCAACTCCTCAATAGGGTATTTTGAACGTCCTGCCGAGAGGAATGCCATATAGCGTTCCAATTCCTCATTACCTCCGTTCAATACGAGTTCCGATAGGGCCTGCGATGCCACAAACGAAGTGCTGTATTGGTAAACATAGAAACCCATGTAGAAGTGAGGTATGAATGCCCACTCAATGTCA
Organism: Eggerthellaceae bacterium; assembly: GCA_963631865.1. Taxonomy (GTDB): domain Bacteria; phylum Bacteroidota; class Bacteroidia; order Bacteroidales; family Marinilabiliaceae; genus W3P20-009. The sequence continues at coordinate 2,804 of CAVGTO010000109.1, read as the reverse complement.
ACCTTGTCATCAACAACCGATACACCCTCGTCATGGCCATAGTACTTACGCGTTATCTTGCCATAGAGTTCGGACAGCGCTTTGCCTGTTATCGGTTCTCCGTTTGCGGCCATCGTGTGCATTCCAAGTTGGAATTCAGCAAACTGAGTTTGGCGGAAGAGTGTGCCCTTAAATCCGTCAAGCATGTTCATCAAGAGCGAGATGCGTTGATCCTTTTCTGCCAACTTTTGTAGCATCAGATGGTCTAGGAGCGCCTCGTTGAATGTGGATGCAACTTCCGCTACGAATATTGAATAGTCGTGGAGTGAATATGGCTGCACTTTGTTCGAGAAGAAACTTTGCATCGTATGGCCGAGCTCGTGTATGAGTGTGCCTACGCTGTCGTAGCTTCCGATGAAGTTCATCAGTATGTATGGGTGCACGTCATACGCTGCGCCGTTTGAATATGCGCCAGTGGCTTTGCCCGTTGTCGGGTATACGTCAATCCATCGCTCTGCGAATGCCCTGCGTACAACCTTTTGATATTCCTCTGATAACGGTTTTATGGCTTCAAGCACGAGTTCCTGTGCCTCCTTGTATGTAAACTTGAGGTCAACGTTGGCTGTGGCAGGCGCATATAGGTCGTAGTAATGCAATTCGTCAACACCGAGTAGTCGCTTTTTTAAGCGTAGGTAACGATGGAATGTTGGCAGGTTCCGATTGACGTTCTCTATGAGAGAGTGGTATACGCCCACGGGTATCTTGTTTCCATCTAGTGCGGCCTCGAGTGTCGAATTGAACTTGCGCACCTTAGAACTGAAGAGCGATGAGCGTACTTTACCACCCATAAGTTCGCCAAATGTGCCTTCAAATTTCTTGTAGTTGTCCCAAAAGGCGTCAAAGGCTGCTTTGCGGTCGTCTCTGTTGACCGATGCCCTTATTACTCCAAATGTAGAGTGGTCAAGCTCTGCTTCGCTGCCGTCCGAAAGTGTTATTTTCGGCCTTGGCATTTCGGCATCAGAGAAGATATTGTATGCGTCAGTCGGTGTGTCTCCAAGCAAACTCATCTTAGACATCAGTGCTTCTTCTGCCTCCGAAAGAGTGTGCTCCCTTTGTCGGCAAATTATGTCGATGTCCATCCGGTACTCTGCTAATGCCGGCTCCTCCGCCAAGTATTTCTCGTAGGTCTCATTAGGTATGGCCGCCATCTCGGAACGAACAAAGTCCGCAATCTGGTCATAGTCTATGCATACCTGTTCAATCTCTTTCGTGAGGGCAATGTTCGTGGCGTTGCTTACGTCTTCGTCAGACAAAAGCGATGTGTAGATGTAGAGGCGTGAAATCTCTTTGTCATACTCGCCTGATGTCTGTAAAAAGTTCAATAATGTCTTTGCCGATTCTCCAATCTTGCCTTTGAATTCTCGTAGGGACGGGATTTTCTCCGCTAGTCCGTTTTTGGCTTTCCGCCATTCGTCTGTGCTAGGGTAGAGTGGGGTGAGGTCCCATTTGTATTCCGCTTCTATCTCCTCACGTTTCTTTTGCGCCATTATATTATCTCGCTTTAATTTATTTTGTTCTAACTGACAAGAGCCTGCGCTGCGGTCTTGTCTACCGTGCGCAGGCTCTTGTTCTGTATCTTTCGGTTGGAATTCTTTTACTTGGTAAATTCGTTGCGAACCTCTGAGACCTTCTCTTTGAGGACCGTGAGAGTCTCCTTGTCCATCGTACCAGCCATATTTGCCTTTATCGTGGTGGTGCGGGTCTCGGAGTCGGTAATGGCGGAAACTCGGCCACTCTTCTCTACGTTGACAGCCTCGAAGACTGCATTAATCTCTTCAATCTTGTGCTTTACGTACTGCAAATCCTCATCCTCGGCATTAGGATCTTGAGAGTTGATGATGTTGAGCATTGTCACGATCGTCAACTTCTGAGATACGAGGCGGCTGATTATGTCTGCATTCAATTTGTCGGGATTTACGATATTGAGGGCAAGGTAAAGTCCTTCGACCCATCCACCTGCCATGACTATCGCCGCAATGTTCCTGCGGTTGTTGTCAGCAAGATTTTGGTTGGTCTTCATGTAGACCTCCGATACTACGTTCAAAGCCTCCTGTCGCGTCATCTCTGAACTCTCGAGTTTCGTGATGGCATCTTCATCAAAAATATTGATGATGCCGAGCTTCTTGGTAATACTTTTGAGTGTATTGAGGTAATCTACCATTCGCTGAGACTGGTTGAACATTCCCGAGAGGCTCATATCCGTGGCGTAGATGCCGAGATTGAGAGCCATCTTCATGTTCGTGGAGTATTGGCCAGACTTTCCCATATCGGCAAGGAGCTGATCGTCAAAGCGTACGCCAGTCTCCTTGATTATCGAAGCCATTTCAATTGGGGCCGGCAAGGTGTAGAGAATGGTGCGGGACTTGTTGAGGTCGTCGTCCATCAGGCTGTCCCCAACGTGTGCCGGCTGTACTGTTGCCGTGTCCTCAAGGTTGGTTGTCGTCTGATTGCGTTTGCATGAGCTCAAGCTAATGGCACCAGCAGCAGCCAATATGGCTAATAGAGTATATTTCATCTTTATTTTGCGCTTTTTTGATTCGTATAGTCTCTTTGTCCAAAGATTTTACTGCCAATCCTTACGTATGTCGAGCCATGACGCACAGCTTCGGTGTAGTCGCCAGACATCCCCATACTCAACTCGCAAAAGCTTGGCTTATCTTCAAAATATTCTTTCTTGACATTTTGGAACATTTGGTGGACCGCCTCAAATTCAGCCGATATCTCAGCCTCGTCATCGGTGTTCGTTGCCATAGCCATAAGGCCGC
>CAVGTO010000108.1:0-7612 GCA_963631865.1 Eggerthellaceae bacterium | reverse complement strand
GTCCACGCCCTCCATCTGGTAGATGTAGTTCTCAATCTCGCGCGGGTAGATATTCTCGCCGCCGCGGATAATCATGTCCTTGATGCGGCCGGTGATGTGGTAGAAGCCATCCTTGTCCTTCGTGGCGAGGTCGCCAGAGTGAAGCCAACCGTCCTTGTCGAGTACCTGCGCAGTGGCCTCGGGGTTCTTATAGTAACCCTGCATGACGTTATATCCGCGGCAGCAAATCTCGCCCGGCTCATCGATTCCGCACTCGGCTCCCGTCTCCTGGTTGAATATCTTGACCTCGACGAACGGGAACTCGGTGCCGACAGTCGTGGCGCGCTGCTCCATAGTGTGGCTGGTGCGGCTGCAGGTCATGCCGGGGGAGGTCTCCGTGAGGCCGTAGACGGAAATGATGTCCTTCATGTACATCTTCTCCATAACCATCTTCATGGTCTCGATTGGGCATACTGAGCCGGCCATGATGCCTGTGCGAAGCGACGAGAGGTCGTATTTGTCAAAGTTGGGGTGACCAAGCTCGGCCACGAACATTGTCGGTACGCCGTAGAGCGATGTGCACTTCTCTTTCTCGACGGAGTATAGGACGGTCGGGACGTCGAAGTCCTCGCAGATGACCATCGATGCGCCGTGGGTGATGATGGCGCTGAGTGCCAATACGATGCCGAAGCAGTGGAAGAAGGGCACGCAGACCAGCAGACGGTCGTCGGCCGTATATTTCATTGCCTCGCCTGTGGCAAAACCGTTGTTTTGGATATTATAGTGCGAGAGCATGACGCCCTTGGGGAAGCCCGTCGTGCCGGAGGTGTACTGCATGTTGACGATGTCCTTGCAGGTGATGCCGGCCTCGCGAGCCTTGAGGTCCTCCTTGCTTACGAAGCGTGAGCGGCCGAGAACCTCGACGGTGTTATACATTCCACGCTTGTGGTCCGGGCTGAGCAGCACCACGTTGCGGAGCTCGGGGACGCGGGTGCTGTGGAGCTCGCCGCGTGGCGTGGTCTTAATCTCGGGCACGAGCTCGTAGACCATGTCCACGTACGACGTGTCGCGATATTGGCTGATCATGCACAGCGTGTGGATGTCGGCGTTGGTCAGCAAGTACTCCAACTCGCCTACCTTATAGTTGGTATTGACGGTCACGAGCCATGCGCCAATCTTCGCGCAAGCAAAGAAGACGGTCAGCCAGTCGGGTATGTTGTTGGCCCAGATGCCCACCTTCATATCCTTCTCGACGCCAAGCGACATCAAGCCGCGAGCGAACTCGTCCACGCGCTCGTTGAACTGCTTGTAGCTCCAGTAGAGGCCACGGTCGGCGTAGGTGATGAAGTTTTTGTCGGGTGTCTCGCTCGCGTATTTCTCGAGCAGACCATGGAGGGTATCCTGAGTTAGTTGCATAGTTTGGCTTCTGTAGGTTTTTGTGGTGGCGTACTCACGCGCCACGAAGCGTATTTCCGCAAAGTTAATTCATTGTACCCTATACTTGTCTTTCTATGCTCGTTTTTTAACAGTCCACTGCTGAAAATTACACAAAAAGACCACGCAGCCCGAATTGAATTCAGACTGCGTGGCCGCAATATATTGTTTGTCTAAAAGTATTTAAATACAGTTCTAGCAATACAGTTTAGACTGTAGTCACAAACAACAAGTATTAGTGATAACCGCCAACTGTTAATTGTTAACTGCTAATTGTTGAGCAGTTCGTCGAGTTTGGCGATAAGCTCGTCGCCAGTAAGCTGATGCGCCACGATGACGCCGTCCTTGATAATGACGGTGTTGGGAATGCTGTTGATGCCGTAAGCCTTGATGCCGGTGTTGTCCCACATCTTGAGCTCCGACATCTGGGGCCACGTCATGCCGAGAGTCTTGATTGCCTCGCGCCAAGCTTCGCCATCGTTGTCCTGCGATACGCCGACAATCTCCAGACCCTTGCCCTTATACATCTCGTAAGCCTTGACGATATTAGGCATCTCGTGGCGGCAGGGGCCGCACCAGCTTGCCCAAAAGTCAATCATGACAACCTTGTTGGCCTTGACAATCTCACTGAGCGACACGATGTTGCCATCGATGCCAGGCTGAGCAATCTCAACAAAGGGCTGACCAATGTCTACGCGCTTGAGGGTGGCTACGCGCTCAGCGAGCTGCTGGTAAGCTCCGTCGCCATGGTAAAGTTCGGGCACGAGGTTGACGAGCGAGTCGAGCTCGTTCAACTCGAATGCGTAAGAGATTTGGCTGAGGATGCGGATGCCTACGGCGTTGCCGATATTGGATGCGGCTGAGCTCTTGAAATAGCTGAGGTACTTATTGTCGTAAAGAGAGTCAATCTGAGCCATGTAGGCTGCCTGCTGCTCGTCCGTGAGGGTGGTGTCCTTAGTGAGCTCCTCGATCTTGCTCATCTCGGCCACGATGGCGTTGATGGAGTCCTTGAAGGTGGTATTGATGTCGTTCGAGGGTGTGCCAGTGGCTTTGCTATTGGATGGCTTACTGTCCAAGGTTACGGCGATGTTACCGTTCTCAAGGTAAAGGCCGCCGGCCAATGTGCTGCCGTCTGCCGCTACTTCGCAACGGATGATGGCCATGCGGGTGGTGTCGGCTGTTCCGCTGAAGGTGAATTGGCCTCCGGAGATGATGGCGGTGTCGAGGCACTGGCGGGTGGTCTCGTCGGTGAGGAAGACGCTGTCGCCGTCGGCTGCGCCGTCAGCCGTGCCGGTGATAACGTAACCCGGCTTGGTGCTGCATGCTGTGGCCACGAGAGCCGAGAGGGCAATGCCTGCGAGGATTGCTGATGTTTTCATATCGATTTGTTTTGTTGACGTTGATAATGTGCCGTTTCTATTTGCTGTTGTGCGGAAAATTAAAAACCTCCGAGCCGAGGTTTCTGTTCGGCTTCGGAGGTCTTTGGTTGTGAGAATGTCTTGCCCGTTGGCTGTTTGACTACTTCTTAGCGTCAGCTGCTGCGGCTGCTGCTGCAGAGACTGCTGCGCGGGTAGACTTGACACCGGCTACGACTGCGCTCTTGGCGTTGAGGATCTCGAGGTTGTCGTAGTGGAGCGAACCAACCTTGATGACCTGGCCGAGACCGAGGGTGGTGATGTCAACCTCGAGGATGTCGGGGAGGTTTGCGGGAAGACCCTTGACGTTGAGCTTACGCATCTCGACCTGGAGCTTACCACCGGCCTTGACGCCTTCGCTATGACCGACGATCTTGAGGGGCACACCGATGGTGACAGCCTTGTCTGCGAAGATCTGGAGGAAGTCAACATGGAGGATTGCGCCAGAAATCGGGTGGAACTGGATGTCCTTGAGGACAGCCTGCATTGCCTCACCGTCGATGTTCAAGTTGACGAGGTAGACGTTAGGAGTGTAGATAAGACCACGGAAATCAACCTCGGGAACAGAGAAGGTTACCTCTTTCTCGCCACCGTAGACGATGCAGGGAACTTGACCGTTGCGACGGAGCTCCTTAGCGGCCTTCTTGCCACCACACTCGCGCTTTGTACCTTTGATGTCAAAAGTTTTCATTTGTTTCTTTTAATCTGTGTTACTCAAGAATATGACTTGGTGCACCTTTTGCACTTGCATGATAAGCAAATTCTCCCATCACACTTTGCATCTTAATGCGGTCGCGAATTTAGACATTTATCCTTAATATCCATTCTCCTTCGCGATAAATTTTAAACATTTATGCCCTCGTTCCCTGATTTTCTTCTCTTTACATTAAAAATGACGCCGCCCGGGAGCTCGACTTACGCTCCCGGGCGGACGCCACATATAATTTCAAACCCTTAGAAAGTAAAGCCAAAGGCCATGTGCACATCCTCCGCATTGGGGTTGAGGACGAACTGCGCGAAGACTGGCAAGTGGAACTTGTCGGTGAACTCAATCTCGTAAGTTCCCTTGACCGAGAACTCTATCATGTTGAATCCGTCGGTGCCGTCCTGGTAGAAGCTGTCGAACGGTGTGAAGCCGCAAAGGAGCTCTACGTCAACCTTCTTGACGGGCACGGTGTACGCCACGGTGAAGTAGCTCGAGAACTGGTTGTCGCCATCCTCGTCGAGGTCGTCGCCCGCCAACATCGTGTTCCATGCGATGGCGAGAGGTACGTTGGTCTTCTCTCCGAAGTCGTAGCCTACACCAATTTCAAGCTGGTGGCAAGTCTCGCCCTTGGTCCAGTCAAAGTAACCGCCGTTGCCGGGATAGAAGTAATCCGTGAGGGCTGCATTGAAGCCGCCTTTCTCGAACGAGAGGGCGAGGTCCACTTCCTTATTGTCGCCCGAGAAGTCCGTTGAGCCCCACGCTCCGAGGGTCACGGGACCGCAGGATACGCCAACCGAGGGCTGGAAGCTTGCGCCGGCGTTGTATTGGCCACGCCAGAGATATGAGCTTACGAGGTCGGCTCCTGCCGAGAACGACCAGAGAGACTCGGACTCCTCTGCTGGTGCTGCCGCGTCATCCTGTGCGAACATTGTGGTTGGCATTGCTACGAGTGCTGCTGCCGCCATTGCGATGGCTGATGTTGCGATTGGTGTTTTCATGACATTAAGGTATTAGAGCGTTTATGTCTAGATTTGGCTGTTTTACTGTTTCTCCTTGTTTGGGTTGCGTTTCGGAGGGGTGCTTTGCGAAATTTATCGCGTTTTTAATGGGTTGCCCCCCTCTTATCCGTATCCTTGTATTGCAAAAGTATGCATTTTATTTCATTTGACCCTTGTTTTAATTGCTAATTGATATTAAAAGTGTCATTTTTGATTTCGGATTGTCTTTTTGGGAGGCGTTTGCCTTTCATATCGCAATATTGGGCCTTGCGGTTGGCTTTATTTATATGTAAAGTCATATTTAATTATGTGGCGAGAACAGAGGAAAGCTCGCAAATTGTTAACTGCGCACTGTGGATTGAGAAAAAGCGTTATATTTGGCTCCGATTTTGAATCTCGCCCCCTATCGAGTATCAGAAATATGAAAGCTGATGACGTAAAAATCTAAAAATCCGCGATAGCTAGCTAATAATTTCCGCCCGCCTGAGCTACGCAATTCATTTCCGCTTCTATTAATCACCCAAAACCGTTATAGTCAATCAATGTTACACAAATTTTCCCCCATTTACTTGAAACACAGGAGAGGCATGCCAACGTATATGTGAGCATCCCGACCCACGCCCACCAAAGCCATCTTTCTCGTGAAAAGAACCGATGGCACGCTTTTTGCCTTCAACCTACGAAAGCAAGTTAGAGAATACCAAAATCAAAAATCAAAAATCGTAATCTGAAAGTTCTATGAACAAATCTATCGTTATTGCGGCAGCCGCAGCTTTCGCCCTCACTCTCGCAAACTGCGGCAACAGCCAGAAGTCAGTCAACTTCCGTGAAGGAGAACACTACTTCGTCCGCAACGATGTCGAGTCCGTCCCCGACTTCCTTACCACAGAGGCCGAGCGCGACTCTGCTCTCGGTATGGCTCCCGTCATGGGCGGTCTGCCCACCGAGATCGATTTCTCTACCGAGGTGGCGGTGCCTATCGCTTTGCCCGTCACCAATGTTGCCACTGAGATGGATGTCACTGGCGTCTCTTTGGATGGTGATACTCTCGTGATCTCCTGCCGCGTTGAGCGCGGCGATGTGATGTCTTACGCCATTCGCCCCTTCGCTATGGCAATCGTGAGCAAGGCCGACGTGGCTGGCGTCCGCGGTGTCCGCATTATCGAGGTCGAATAACATTTGACGTCACACCTTATTATTATATTCCAATAACAAAAAGAGCGGAGGCTGTAGAGATACAACCTCCGCTCGATATTTTTTATGTCAGCCCGGCGACTTACCTCATGTGCTCCCAACCGTGGTACAAAGCGGCGTCGTCCGAAATCCTACGGTAGGCCAGAATGTCCAACACGCCGGCGAGAATCGGCAGCAGCCAACGAATGCAGAAATGAGCCTCGGCTCCCATGCCTGTGGCCGTCTCGTAGCTCAGGTAGATGAGGAAAGCGCCTACGCAAATCTCAAATCCTGCGGCAATGCCGACGAGGCGCATCTGCAGCGGCAGGCGGTTCTTCTTATAGAGGAATAGTCCAACGGCATTGAGCGCGATAGGGGCGATGATGATGGCGGCGAGTGCAATCATAAGGCTGATCACGGGCTCGGTGGAGCCTGGCGTGATGTCGAATACGCCGTTCCAACGCAGCTCGGCCATGCCTTGCGCGCTGCCGAATGTGTCAATAGGCCATATCATAAGGCTTGCCATGAGGGCTATGGCGATGATGATGAAGAGGCTCTGTATTCTCTGTATCATATTATTTATGTGTTACGTGTTTGAATCTTGTTGCGCTTCGGGGTTTGTTGTAACAAAAATAATATTATTTTTGCTAAAACTGACCTCCGCGCTTGGCTTAGCGCTTTTTTGTCCCACGTCGTGGCGACTTGCGCTCTGCCTTTTGCGCACCGAGAATTATGGTGTGGCGTGCTCCTTCCCCTCCATTCGGCTCGCCTCGCCCATTTGGTTCGCCCTCAAAATAATACTATATACACATCGTTGATGCTCAAGACTTTTCATGTCAACTACAAGACCGGCGCGGGTGATAATGTTCTGATTCAAATTCGTAAGTCGGCGGACTCTCCCATCGAGAGCCTCGTCATGACCGACGAAGGCGACGGCGCGCGCTCTTTCGCTTGTGACCGTGGCGAGTTCTTTCTCTATCGATATGCCGTCTCTATGGCCGACGGCCTCATCGAGGAGCGCCATTGGCGTTTCTCGCTCAAAACAACAAAGCCCATTGACGTAACCGACGCTTGGCGCAGCCCGCAGGATGGCGAGGACGCCCTCATGGCTCCCGCCTTCAGCCACGCCGTCTTCGCCCCCGAGGCCAAAGGCGTCTTCCCCGGCAATCCCAAGCCCGGCTCAGTCGTCATAGTCCTCAATGAACCCCGCGTGGGCCGTAATGAGGAGATTCGCGTCGTGTCCAAGCAGCTTATTAATTGGGACTCTGCCCAGGCTTTCCCGATGCTCCGCTGCGAAGGCAATGCCTGGGTGCTCGATCTCGGTCCCAATCCTCTCCTTAGGGAGGTTGAGTTCAAGTTCTGCTTGTGGGACAAGGAGAATAATTGCTTCAAGCGTTATGAGGATGGCATGAACCACGTCGTGCGTTCCATCCCAGGCAAGACCAGCATCTTCTCTTTCAACGGCTTCAATTTCGGTAATCTCTGGCGCGCTGCCGGCGTGGCTGTGCCCGTCTTCTCGCTCCGCAGTAAAAGCGGACGCGGCAGCGGCGAGTTCCTCGATCTCAAGCCCCTTGCCGACTGGTGCAACGAGGCGCACCTCAAGGTCATCCAGCTCCTCCCGATAAACGATACCACGGCCCTCCGCAAGTGGCGCGACTCTTATCCATACAACGCCATTTCTATCATGGCGCTCCACCCGAGCTACATCTCGGTGGACGAGGTCTACGCTTTCTATGGCAAGCGTATGAGCGCAATGGAGCGAGAGAATGGCCTCTACCTCAACGATTCGTCGTTCCTCGACTACAACCGCACCCGCGATTGGAAGGACCGCAACCTCCGTACGCTCTTTGCCGATGTGCTCCCCATTGCCGAAAAGGACGCGACCGTAAAGAACTACCTCAAGGAGA
>CAVGTO010000107.1:0-7654 GCA_963631865.1 Eggerthellaceae bacterium | reverse complement strand
CTCACGAAGAGCAAAGACGGCTGCCACATCACAACTGGAAACTTTGTCGCCAAGGAAAAATCTGTAGAATTGAAGAAGTTGATTGACGAGATTAACAGCCTCGACGAAGACCAGCTGAAACAACTCTACCGGGAAACCGTGAGCACAAAGGGCTTCTCCGAGAAAGGAGGAGCGGGTTTAGGTATGATAGACATGGCTCGGAAGAGCCGTAACAAACTTGGCTGTCAGTTCTACCCCTTAAAGGAGGACCCGACAGTCTTGTTCTTCTCATTCGACGTTTGCGTAAGCTAACATAAACAGAACATCCGTAGGTGAGGATTGTGGCAGTGCCGCATCCGCAGACCGTCGGGTGGAAAAGAAATTAACAGACCAACTACAAATTACAGGAAAAGAGAAACGGCAATGATGGACACCATTACTATAGAAGAGAGTGCAAAGACGCCTTACATTCTGATGGATCCCGAGAAAGGCGTAATAGAGATAAAGGGACGCTCGATTCCAGAGAACTCAGTGGAGTTCTACCGACCTCTCATCACATGGCTTAGCGAGTATGCGCAAGAAGACATGCGTCCGACCAAGGTTAAGTTCCAGCTCGAGTATTTCAATACGAGTAGCTCCAAGTGTATTCTCGATATTTTCAAGCACCTCGAGACGATGTACCGCAAGGGATGGGATATCAGCATCTCATGGTACTACGATGAGGATGACGAGGATATGTATGAGTCGGGAGAAGACTACCAGTCCATCCTCTCCTGCCCGATCTCACTCGAGAAGATTAGCGGCGGCATCTAAGTCGCATGTTATTATAGTTCTGTCCCCACAGAAGTCAGCCTCAGCTAAGTTCAATGACACAGGTCAACTGCATCATTATTGATGACGATATATTCTCCACTAAGATAGTGACGGGATATATCAGCAGGACGCCGGGCGTCGTTCTTGTGCAAACTTTTTGTTGCGCAGTTGACGCCATAAACTTCCTCTCAACACCCGAGGGCAATGCTGTTAACCTCATTTTCCTCGACATCGAGATGCCCGACCTCAGTGGCATTGACTTTATGAGGGCTGTCGACCTTCGCGACAAGGAGGTCGTAATCTACTCCTCACAGGAGAAGTACGCATTGGAATCGTACGAGTACGACGTGTGCGACTACCTGTTAAAGCCGGTGGCATACCCGAGGTTTATCAAGGCGATAAGCAAAGCGCGTGTTGCCATGGGGCAGAAGGCCAATGCGGAGGAGGAGGAAGACCCAACGAATGGAAATTTCGTCATGGTCAGGGACAACGTGGGCAGCACGCACAAGGTAAATGTAAGCGACGTCATACTGATTGCGGCCGAGCAAAACTACGTATCGGTGAAGACCACAAAAGGGGAGATTTGGGTGCACATCCCTATGAAAAAAATTCTGGAGATGATGCCAGAGCCACATATCTGCCGCATACACAGGTCGTTCGCAGTCGGCATACGCTACATCAGTAGAATGGACAAAGACACAGTCTCGGTGGAGTCAGGCGGTAAGAGCTTCGATTACCCGCTGAGCCGTTCCTACAGCCAAAACCTAAAGACGGTATTGGCGAATGCGAAAGAGGGGAACGTTTAGAGTACTATGCGGCTAATAAAAAGTTTACTAATTTCTTTGGTCATAATGCTGGCCGCGCAATGTGGAGGCGGAGACTATGCAGAAGCGCAGGCTCTCCGAGAAAGGAATAGCCGTTTCATTGTCCACATAGGGGATGAAGCCCCAAGATTCCAATTCGTAACATCTGACGGAGACACTTTAGACTCCGACCTTCTACGCGGGCAAATTGTGGTATTGCAATTTGCAGCGTCTTGGTGTCCATTCAGCCAGGCGCAAATGGAGGATCACCAGAAAGAAATTTGGGACAGATATAAGGACTCACCGCGATTTGCGATGTATCTGATTTGTGAGGACGAAGAGAAAAATCGCTCTAATTTTGAAAGAATCATAGAAGAGGAAGGAATTGAGATCCCCTACTCTTTCGACAATGACGAACAGATTTACAGCCTTTTCGTATCATCGAACGGAAGCGTCACGCGTACTGTCGTGATATCCCCTGATTGGAAAATTGCAGACCTACATGACATCCACACGTGGAGAGATATGTTTGAAATAAGGCGATGCGTCCGCAAGCTATCCAAAGTAAAATAGTAAATTCGCGGACGTATTATTACAACAGCAGCCCTTAGGCGAAACAAGAAGAAATGGAGATTATAGAGTTGATAAAATCGCTGGCGGAAGGCATTTCCGTCGGTTTTATAGCCTCCATTCCCCTTGGCCCTATCGGAGTCTTATGCATCCAACGGACACTTAGCAAGGGACGGTTGTCGGGGTTTGCAAGTGGAGCGGGTGCAGCATCCTCAGATTTTCTTTATGCCGTCGTAGCCGGATTCTCGGTCTCGATGGTGACTAATTTCGTTGAGCAGCACCGGAGTTTGCTGTTCATCTGCGGAGCTATAGTACTCCTCATTCTTGGCATCAAAATGATGCGTAGCAAACCGCATCAACAAGTCAGGCGCAAGAGCGAAAATAAGCAGCGTAATTTATGGCAGGACTACGTATCAACGTTCTTCTTGACCATAACCAACCCATTGGCACTCTTTGTCTTCATGGGTGCGTTTTCGCTTATGGGAGTGCATTCAACCAGAATAGAGCGTGTTCTTGTTGTTGGCGGCGTGTTGATTGGCGCGCTTTGCTGGTGGCTACTGCTCACTATGATGGTCGGATTTTTCCGCAAGAAGATCACGTTGCGAAGGTTGCTGTATATCAATAGGATTGCAGGCGCAATGATTGTCATACTAGTAGTCATCGCCGCAATAAGTGAACTATTAGAAATTCTCACAGCCTAAAAGGTTAGGCAACGATATATACCGACAAAGCACAGACATTTCCAAGCATTATGGATTATAGGAGGATTAATATTGCCAGGATAACAACTTCCGATGCACAATTTGAGGATTCATTGGACTTGATGCACAAATCATTTGCCGATGACGAACTCCGTCTTGACGAAGACTTGCGTGCAATAACCGAAGGCAACACCCTCTTCAGTTTCAACATTATAAAAGACGAGGGTGGCAATAGAATCGGCCTCATAACGACTTGGAATTTCGGAAAATGTCTCTACGTAGAACATTTTGCGATAGAGCCAGAACTCCGCGGAAGAGAATATGGAAGTGCCACGCTTGCCAAGTTGAGCGAAATTTCTAATCTACCCATTATTCTCGAAGTAGAGTTGCCAGAGACATCGGCCGAGGCGAGCCGTAGAGTAAAGTTCTACGAGAGGTCGGGATTTTGCGGATGGCAGACGCCATACATCCAACCGCCATATTCGGCAGGCAAGAATCCTGTGCCGATGATGATCATGTCCAAAGGCCTCGACGAGACCATTGAGTGCGCAGGTATTGTGACAGCTTTACTGCACCGCCATGTTTACGGCGTAAAACACAACATGCGCCAAAGCAATTAATGGAACTTATGGAGCTTTCCCATTAAGCGCTCTTAACGGAAGCACTTATTAAGAATGTTTACAGCGCCACGTGAGAATTTATTTTTATCTTTGGGTGTCAGAAAACAATAGAGCGCACACAGCGCTACAACATCGATAGACAATGAAAAGTGAATCGAGCAAGAAGCAAGTCCGCAAGGACCGATGCGAGATGATTGAGTACATCAATCTCCAGCTCGCATCCCTCGGGCAACCCATCTTCCAAGACAACGCGGAAAGTGAGAACAAACTCGCCAACGCCAAGTTTATGGAAATCACGAATGACCTGGTAAACAGCTACCGCGAGAAGACGCGTCTGTTGGGGCAGCATCTTTGCCCTGTGGACCAGCGCATTCAGAATTTCATTGACGACTACTTGAAGGACGTCAAGACCCCGGACATGTGCAAACTTCCGACCGAGACCCTCATACTCGGCCAGAAGGGTCTGGCACGCGAGCTTAGCCTCCCGCCCGACAGCAACTCGTTCTTCAGCAAATACGTCTCCACCTACCGCGTAAAGCAGGGCATCCTTAACAACCCTGCCAACGACAAGCGTACCACCAAGGGTACCTTCCATATTGCGGAGGGCGGCCTGCCAATCCCCGTGGACAAGAAAGCCGTCCCCAAGGTGACATTCGCTCGTCTTCTTGAGGCAGCGCTCCACCCAAGTGAAGAGATTAACACATTGCCTTTCACCTCAAACCAGAAGGATAAGGCACACACTATGGTATCGCTCCTCGTTAGGCCTATCGTAGTGCCCGAGGTACCGAAGGTTATGACCCGTCGTAGCCTTGAGGTTCACCTTTTCGCTCCAGGCAGCCTCGTCAGCTCACTCGATTTCGTAGAGACAGTCTTCGGCAATGCCGGCGACCCGACAATGCCCATCAACGACGCAGCACTCGATATCGACCATTGGACAGGCCACACTGGCTGTATCATCTTCGCACCCCAACTTCTTCAGCTCCGCAAGAAGGATCTCGGCTTGCCTCACTACGACGAGGCAACCGACCGACAGAGGGCAGACGGAATGTGCTGGCGCGACGAGAGCGAGATTTACAATGATGGCGGCTCTTTCAAGATTACCGCACGCGACGACCGTGGCGTTGTCGTAACCATCATTGCGGACAACTACTTCGGCTATGCCAAGAAGGAGATTAAGACCGAGATTAACTACTCGGCTAACCTCTTCGGTCTCGCAGAGGAGGAGCATTCGGGTGGCGCTATTGCGTTCTCTCGTTCCATTATGGCCGACGATATCATAGGCGAGCTCTACTCCAACAAGCTCGATGGCCTCTATACGTTCGAGGAGGCTATGTCACTTCTCGGCGACCGCGTCCAGTTGATGCCCGAGGGTTATGCAGTTGATAAGAAATACCCCAATGTAGTCTACATTCCCGAGACTGCCGACATCCACATTGAGAAGACTGAGATTTCCTGGTTTCACAATGGACAGGAGAAGAAGATCCCCCTCAGCCCGGATAAGATTTTCATCCACCCGTCCGGCAACAAGTTCGAGCTGGCCAAGCACCCGCAGCAGCCGCTGTGGCGCATTATAAACACCGCACCTGAGGGAATGCTCTGCCACAAGCCTTGTACGGTTTCTGGTGGTGGCAAGAGCGAAATCTCGAAGTCGATGCAGAACGCCATTATCTATGGTCCGTTCAACATCGTCAACCTTAAGGAGGATTTCCGCAAGGCCGACGAGATCATCAACCACGACTACACCAACCGTTGGAAGAACGTCCAGCCCGACGCAAAGCCCAGCCGTACGTTCCTCAGCAACAAACGCGCCCTCGGTTCTGCCGTCAAGCTTCTGACACCCTCCGAAATGTACTCCGACGAGTACAACGCATGGTTACGCAGCATACCTGACCATATCCGTTCTCTCGTACTCTTCGTCAAGCGACTCTACCGCAACGAGAGCGAGAAGGGTAACTGGAAGGATTATATGAGCGTTGAGATTATCAACGGTCGTGAGGGTACCACGCTTATGTATAAGAATAAGCACGTTATTGGTACATACGTCCGCATTGGTTTCAACCCCGACGGCAACTGGTTGCTCCATAAACTCCGCTCGGATTTCGTACCGAGCCTCAAGATTCAGGTTGAGGATGACATCACGGCATCTGTAACCGTTCCCGCAACACAGATTCGCAACCTCAATCCTCAGTTCAAGAACCCCAGCGTCAAGCTTGTCGAGAACTGCGAGTTCCGTTTGTTCCAACGTCCTGATGAGGCTATCAATCGCGGTTACGACCATGAGGCTGAAGCTGACATGTGCAAGCCTAACACATTCCTCACCAACTACGAGCCCCTCAATCGTGCAAACGCACAGGCTCTTAAGGACGACGCCATCAACTTCGACCTCTACACCCAACCCGTCAAGGACCTCGTCAACGAGTTCCTTGAGGAGGATGAGGATGAATTCTTTGTAGTTCCAAGCCACCCGCGCCTCGTACGCGGTCTTCCGACCAAGAACCCACGTTACTTGCAGTTCAACAAGAACTCTGTCGAGAACGTAGACACCTACGTAGCGGAGATTGGTGTACGTCTGCATCGTAAGATTAGCCCCAATGAGCCAGTTGTCAACGTTGTCAACGCGGTCATGCCTGGTCGTCGCAACAATCCAGCCGACCCGAAGAGTGGCATCCGTCCTCTGAGCGTTTACAATCCTATCCATTATCAGGAGTTGCCAGAGCTCTTTATGGACTTTACCTGCTCTCTCACAGGCAAGTCGCCTTCGACCACTGGCGCAGGCAGCGAGGGTGCGCTCACCAAGGCACCTTTCAATATGCTTTGCTGCACCACTGACCTCAACAATGCTCTCCTCTGCTTCATCCTCACCGGATATCAGGGCTTTAGCACTGCAGCAGGTTACATTGGCAACTCACGTTTCGACCACGACATATCCATCCTCATCCCTGAGATTTGGGCGCGTATGGTCCCCGAAGATCGCGACGCAAACTTCCTTATCAAGCAGGGTTGCTTCGACAAGCTTGAGGACTTCGAGTACAATGGCAAGAAGGTTCTCGCAAGCCGTCTCGGTTACCGTATCAACGAGAACTTTGCGTTCCGTTGTATGAACCGACTCTTCGACGAGCCTCTCGCAGTCTTCGACGAGAAGATGCTTAAGCCAGAGCTTCAGGATATGGATCAATTCGTAGACGGCATCAATAACATCGTCGAGGCTCAGAAGAAGGTAGCCCTCAAGTACTTCGAGGAAGGCAGCGTAGAATCTGCAATCCCGCCATTGAAGGCTCTTCTTTACATTATGGCCTACGGCGACTACGAGGGCAAGACCACCGAGGATCCAGAGATTCGTGGTCTCTTCGACCGTGACTATGTACTGAACAGCGATTGGTACAAGGAGCGTCTCGTAATCAAGCAGCAGCGCGACATCGCACTCGTAGAGCGTCAGTTGAGCTACATTACTGAGTTCCGCAATAAGCCCGAGAATGCGAACTGCATCAACGATATGCGCATCGACTACAAGCTCTCGAAGCTTAAGGAGCGTTTGAACTACTACAAGTCCGACGCTTACCTCCAGTCTCTCGTTGGCACTATCGGTGCTGACCCTCTCTACAAGTAGGATCTACACTACACTAGATAAACCACTGAGCCCGACACTCTTTAAAATTGGAGTGTCGGGCTCTTTTTTTATATCATAACCGTCGGAATTGGAATCTTGTTATACAGGAAACCCCGCAAGATTTACCAAATCTTGCGGGGTTTATAAGTTATGCTCAAACCTATTCTGTAACTACTGTTGCAGAGTCTCAAGTTCGGCTTGGAGGTCAGTCCACTGAGTCATAAGGTTATCGAGACGAGCAGATGCATCGGTATGTCGTTTGGCGAGGTCCGTAGCCTGATCATTGCTAGTGCAACTCTCCATTTGCTTCTCAAGATCGGCAATCTCAGACTCGGTCTTGGCAATATCAGTCTCAGCTTGCTTAATACCCTTGGCTAGTTTATTAACCTTGCGGTCGTACTCCTTCTTCTGCTCGTAAGTCATGGCAGCCTTCTTGGGTTCTGCAGGAGTCGACGTTTGCTGCGCTGGCTTTGAAGCTGCGGCTGATTGCTTATCCTCTGCCTTTTGCGAAACCTTGATTTCGTTCTTTGCAGAGGTATCCTGCTGCGACTTCTTTTGCAT
>CAVGTO010000106.1:4634-7676 GCA_963631865.1 Eggerthellaceae bacterium | reverse complement strand
GACCTTGGTCTTGTAGGTGAGGCCGGCGCCAATGGGCAGCGGATTCTCAACGACATCGGCGGGATGGACACCCCACACGGCAATGCGGCCATCGGCCAACTTTAGTTGCTGCCCCGGGTGGAAATTGACGCCAGACATGAAGACAACCTTCTGACCGCTCACACACTCGGCACTGATCTCGGCTATGCGACTATTGTCGCTCACACTTACGGTAATCTTAACGTCAACCTTCTCACCCTTATACTCCACGCCGCGCACCAACATACTCATCTCGGCGCCATTCTTGGTCTTGTGGACCTCTGCACGGCGACCTGCGGTACCCTCAATGAGAACCTGCTTCTCGCCATCCCAGAGGCTGAAGCCACCGAGGCCAGTGGTCTTACCGACGCGATACTCATCGCAACCCGAGCCAGCGGCAATATCCTCTTTTGTCGGATACCAACCATACTTTTTCAGTTCTAGCGACGGCTTATTCTTTGAGTAGACATCAACGGCGCAACCCGCCTTGAAGTAGAGGCGGAGAGCCATATACGAGTTCTCGACGGCGGGACCGTGGTGGCCTATGGGCTTATAGAGATTATCGAGAGTAGTGTCCACCACAGCACGCTGGATGTGGTCGGCCTTGAGGAAAAGGCTGACGTCGGTCTGCGCATTCGCAACGGAGGCGATGGAGAGTGATGCTGCAGTGAGTGCGGCGGAGAGAGTTGACTTGAGGATCGTATTCATAAGTTGCTTTTTGTGGTGATATACTTTTTGATAAACAGAAAGCCGGCGACGCACTGCGCACAAAACGAGGCGCAAGACGACACCGGCTATTTTATTTGTAATCTCTACTTGTAGATTGCCTTCTTGGCGGCAAACAGAGTGTTCTGCATAAGCGAGCAGATGGTCATAGGACCTACGCCACCTGGCACGGGGGTGATGAAAGCGCACTTGGGCGAGACGGACTCGAAATCGACATCGCCGCGGAGACGCCAGCCTTTCTTGGCCGTCGGGTCCTCGACGCGGGTGGTGCCCACATCAATAACCGTAGCGCCTTCCTTGACCATATCGGCAGTCACGAAACCAGGCTTGCCGATGGCTGCAACAATGATATCCGCATCGCGGCACACCTCGGCAATGTTAGGAGTGCGACTGTGGGTAAGAGTAACCGTGCAATCGACACCTTTCTGCGAAAGGAGAATGCTCATAGGGCGACCCACGATGTTGCTACGACCGATAACCACGGCTTTCCTGCCCTTAGTCTCAATGCCATAGCGGCGAATGAGTTCCACGATGCCCTGAGGCGTGGCGGAGATGAAAGCGGGAGAGCCGATAGTCATACGACCGACATTCTGGGGATGGAAACCGTCGACATCCTTGCGGGGGTCAATGGCCTCAGTAACCTTCTCCTCAGAGATATGCTTAGGCAACGGAAGCTGGACGATAAAGCCGTCAACATCGGGATCGTTGTTGAGCTCGTCAACCACCTTGAGGAGTTGTTCCTCGGTGATATCCGCCTCAAAGCGACGGAGCGAAGAGACGAAACCGCACTCTTCGCAAGCCTTGATTTTGTTGGCTACGTAAGTCTCGCTGCCACCATCGTGCCCCACGAGCACAGCCGCAAGGTGAGGCCTCTTCTTGCCGGCGGCGACCATGGCCTCAACCTCGGCCGCAATCTCTTGACGGATCTGGCGAGCCGTCTCCTTGCCATCGATAATTGTCATACCTTAATACTTACTTGTAAGTGTGTATATATAATTTTTAGGAAGGCGCACAAGAAGTCCGCCAATGCGGAGCATCCATGCGGGTAAGGCTAAAAATTGAGGCACTGTTCTTTTGAAATCGGGTGCTTAGCGCAAGCCCATCTTGCTGCCGAGAGTGCGTGCGAGATTGCGACCAACGCCAGAGTTCATCATCTTCATGACCTTGCGGGTCTCCTCGAACTGCTTGAGGAGACGATTGACCTCCTGAATGCTCGTGCCGCTACCGTCGGCGATGCGCTTGCGGCGGCTGCCGTTGATAATCTGCGGGTTCTTACGCTCGGCGGGAGTCATGGAGCGGATTATGGCCTCGATGCCCTTGAAAGCATTGTCGTCTATATCGACATTCTTAATCATCTTGCCGACACCAGGAATCATAGAAGCGAGCTCCTTGAGGTTACCCATCTTCTTGATTTGCTGAATCTGAGCAAGGAAATCGTCGAAGTCGAACTTGTTGGTGGCAATCTTCTTCTGGAGCTTCTTAGCCTCCTCCTCGTCAATCTGGGCCTTGGCGCGCTCCACGAGAGAGCGGATATCACCCATGCCGAGGATACGGTCTGCCATACGCGAGGGGTAGAAGGCGTCTAAGGCCTCCATCTTCTCGCCGGTACCGACAAACTTGATAGGCTTGTTGACGACCTGGCGAATGGAGAGAGCCGCACCGCCACGGGTATCACCGTCGAGCTTGGTGAGGACGACGCCATCGAAATCGAGGCGCTCATTGAACTCACGGGCAGTATTGACAGCATCCTGACCAGTCATGGAGTCGACCACGAAGAGGGTCTCGGTAGGATTGACAGCCTTCTTGATGGCCTCAATCTCCTTCATCATCTCCTCGTCGACAGCGAGACGGCCGGCGGTATCAATGATTACGACATCGCAACCCTCCTGCTTAGCCTTGGCGATTCCCTTCTGAGCAAGGTCAACGGGATTGGAATTGCCCTCCTCGGTGAAGACGGGCACGCCAATCTGTTCGCCGAGGACCTGCAACTGATTGATAGCCGCAGGACGGTAGACGTCGCCTGCCACGAGGAGAGGCTTCTTACCGCGCTGGGTCTTAAACTGGTTAGCCAGTTTGCAAGCGAAAGTAGTCTTACCAGAGCCCTGGAGACCACTCATAAGGACGATGGCAGGGTTGCCCTTGAGGTTGACATCGACAACGTCGCCACCCATAGTCTGGGTAAGCTCGTCGTAGACGATGGAGACCATCATCTGGCCAGGCTTGACGGACTTGAGGACCTCCTGACCGAGGGCTTTCTGCTTTACGTTGTCGGTGAACTGCTTGGCCACCTTGTAGTTG
>CAVGTO010000106.1:0-4606 GCA_963631865.1 Eggerthellaceae bacterium | reverse complement strand
GGCCCTCGCCTTTGAGCATCTTGAACGACTTCTCGAGCCGGTCGGTAAGGTTCTCAAACATTGTATCAGTATGTGAAATGTCGGCTAAGAGGGTAGACGGAGCACCGCCCTACCCTTCTATCGCCGCGATTATCGTAATATTGTGAATATATGCTGAATAAAACGCCACACAAACGCAGTCGCACTAATAATCCACGTCGCGGACGTCGGCAAAGGCACGCCAAGCGTTGTCGTTGGAGGGGACGGGAGCCACGATGGTGATCTGCTGATGGCTTACGGGGTGCTCGAACTCAACGCGGCGAGAGTGGAGATTGATGCCGCCACCCTCGTTACTGCGCTTGGCACCGTACTTGAGGTCGCCACGGATGGGGCAGCCAATGCGGGCCAACTGGGCGCGAATCTGGTGGTGACGACCAGTCTTGAGCTCCACCTCAAGGAGGTTGAGACGCTCAGAGCTTGAGATGAGGCGATAGTCGAGGATGGCCTCCTTATAGCCCGTGCGGGGGCTGACGGAGACGAGGGCACGGTTCTTCTCCTCATTTTTGCCGATATAGTGACGGAGCTCGGCCTGGAGTTGCTCGGGACGATTTTGGGTAAGAGCCCAATAAATCTTGCGAACTTTCTTCTGCGCGAACATCTCGTTGAGGCGCGAGAGGGCCTTGCTGGTGCGAGCGAAAAGCACGACGCCACTCACAGGGCGGTCGATACGATGCACGACGCCGAGGAAGACATCGCCCGGCTTGTTATATTTCTCCTTGATGTAGGCCTTGACGTCGTCAAGCAGGGTATGGTCGCCAGTCTTGTCGGCCTGGACGATCTCGCCGACTTTCTTGTTGACGGCAATAATATGGTTGTCCTCGTAAAGTATCTCCACGTCAGTAGTGGTATTATAAGGTTATTTTTTCTTGTTGTTAATACTGCTCGTCGGCGTTAGGGAAAGAGCCATTCTTGACGTCGGCCGAGTAGCGACGCACGGCATCGGCAATCTCATCATGGAGATTGAGGTACTGGCGCACGAACTTGGGGCGGAACATAGTACCCATGCCGAGCATATCTTGACCTACAAGCACTTGGCCATCAACTTTCTCGCCCGCGCCGATGCCGATAATGGGCACCGACGACTTGGCAGCGACCTCAGCCGCGAGAGCCGAGGGCACCTTCTCGAGTACTATGGCGAAACACCCGGCAGCCTCAAGAGCCTTGGCATCCGAACGGAGTTTGGCAGCCTCAGCCTCATCCTTGGCACGAAGCCCATAACCACCGAACTTATTGACGCTCTGAGGTGTAAGACCGAGATGCCCCACAACGGGGATACCAGCCTCGACAATGGCGCGGATGGTAGGGATCATCTCCTGACCGCCCTCAATCTTGAGAGCGTCGGCAAGAGTCTCCTTCATCATGCGGACAGCATTAGCTACGCCATCGCGCACACCGGACTGGTAAGAGCCGAAAGGCATATCGACAACCACAAGGGCATGGCGCACAGCGCGGACGACAGCCGCACCATGGTATATCATCTGATCTACCGAAATGGGCAGAGTAGTAGGCCAACCGGCCACAACGTTTGACGCCGAATCGCCAACGAGGATAGCATCCACGCCAGCCTCGTCGAGGATGCGGGCCATAGTGTAGTCGTAGGCAGTGAGCATTGATATCTTTTCACCCTCGCGCTTCATGCGTGCGAAGGTCGTAGTCGTCACTTTGGCGTCTTTTTTTTCTGACATTGTCTATCTGTAAAGTTAGTCAACTCGCGAAGATAGTGAAAAAAGTGGCTATATATTTCAAAATAAGGACATCAGTGAACTTTCGGTGGATTTAAAGTGTTGTATGGAGGAGAAAAGTCAAAAAAATCTTTAGATGGCTATTGGTATTTTAAAGAAAAGGCTCTACTTTTGCAGTGTCAAAAACGACACACGGGTGTAGTTCAGTTGGTAGAGCATTGGTCTCCAAAACCAAGTGTCGGGCGTTCGAGTCGCTCCACCCGTGCTACATTTATAAGACTCTAGGTTCTTTCGAGCCTGGGGTCTTTTTCTGTTTTCAGTGCACAGTTAGCTGTTCCCAGTGCACAGCTCACAGTTATGCTGTTTTTGGGGAACTGGTTTATTTTCACCCTCCGATTGCACTGATTAACACTGATTTTGCGTTTCGAGTCGCTCGCTGCTCTCGTCACGGATTACGCTTCACACTGATGGAATTTACACGGTGACTGCCAGCCGCTATTTTTTGTGTCCGCCGATTATCACTGATTGTATTTTTTGCTAGATATTGCCTTTATTGTCAATGAATTGTCCTAATTGTCAAAGGTTGTCTTCATTGCCAAAGATTGTCACCATTACCGAAGATTGTCACCATTGTCGAAGATTGTCGCAAAAACGCAATGGGCAAAAAGAGACGCCCCACCCTATTGCGGATGGAGCGCATCAATAATTAAAGTTCCGGACGGGGAAAGCAAAAATTTATTTGCCCTCGAGGCTCGAGGGAACGAATGAGAGGGGCAGAAGCGCATTGGCTATGCCCGGCAAATGATATAGGTCATTCGCACCAGCAAGGGTCACAGCCATTGGGACTCCCTGTATTGTCTCCTTCTCGAGAAGCACCTGACGGCATGCGCCACAAGGAGTTATAGGCGAGAGGACAGGGCCGTTGTCCGTCTCGGCGTAGATGAGGAGGCGGAGAATCTTGGCATCGGGATATTTGGCATTGGCATAGAATACCGTGGTGCGCTCGGCGCAAAGGCCCGAAGGATACGCTGCATTCTCCTGATTGCAACCCGATATGACCTCACCATTGTCGAGGAGGGCGGCGGCACCAACGCGGAACTTGGAATATGGGGCGTAGGCGCGATGCGCTGCTTCGCGGGCGGCCTCCAGAAGGGCATCAACCTTGGAATCTGGAGCCGACGCTACTGGCTCAATAGTTGTAGAGACGCTCACTGTGTGCTGTTTCATAAGCGTATATGTTTTTATTGATAGTTAGTGGTCAGCAATGAGACGGAAGCCGCCCATCGCTGACCACTATATTATGTTGCCTACTGTCAACTCACGGAGCTACGTTCAGACCGTAAGTTTCGAGAACCTAGACTTTTACACTTGGCGACCACTGGCATCGACAGCCGCGGCGACCTTGCGAGCGAACTCAGGATACTTGGCCGAGAGCTCATCGACGCAGAACGGGATGCGGTATTGCCAATGCTGGTCGGCGTTGCTCGGGACGTTGATGCGCTCCTCAAAAGGCAAGAGGTGAGGCACATTGTCCAGCATGCCGGCATAGTCTTGGATGGGGTTGATGCAGAGCATTGATGGCGCAGCAAGGTTTTGGCTGATAATCTCGGACACGATATCCTGACCGGCAACCTTTGGAGTCTCGCCACCACGGCCCATCATATTGTGGTAGAACCAATCGACGTCGGCACGATCTTCTTCCCACCAGCCGCGGATGCCAGAGATGTCATGGCTCGACGTAGCGCAGACCGAAAGATAAGGGAAATAGGCGGGTGAGCCGAAGCGTTGCCAATTTTCCTTGGGCATACGCTGGAGTTCGAGCGAGAGAATCTGCTTGCGCTGCATGACGATGGGCACAGAGGCGGGGATCATGCCAAGGTCCTCGCCACAAACCAACATATCGCACTTGCCAAGCAGGGCATCGAGATGCTCCTCGGCGCTGCGCTTCCAGAACTCGTTATGGCGGTTGAAGAAGAAGTCGTTGTAGATAGCCATCATGGCATCGCGCTCACCCTGAGCGAGGGTGCGGAAGCGGTCGGTCTCCTCCAACATGATGCGCGGCTGCCATTCGCCGGGCTTGACGGAGACGAGCAGAACCTCGTGGAGGGTATCGTTGATGGCGCAGCGGATGCGGTCTCGCGCTGTCTGATGGACCTCCTTCTCAATCCAAGAATCGAATTTCTTGGGGTCGAAGCAGCCCTCCTTGAGGCGGAGACGGCCGTCGGGGGTGCGGACGAAGAACTGGCGGACGCTGTCGGTGAATTCCGAGAACTTGGAGCGCAAGAAATCCTCCGAGACGATAGGCCAAGCCAGGTCGGCGGGGTTGGAATAGACACCGCGCTCGGCAAGTTCCGTGGCACTTAGAGGCAGCGAGGGCGAGAATACGCCCATGAGTCCGCTATGGAAAGGATAGGGAATTGACCAAATGCGGAAGAAGCCGAGGATGTGATCTATGCGGAATACGTCGAAGAACATCTGCATACGTTGCATACGGCGGCTCCACCACTTGAAGCCATCCTTCTTCATCACATCCCACCTGTATGTCGGGAAGCCCCAGTTCTGGCCGTCGCGCGAGAAGAAATCGGGCGGAGCGCCGGCCTGCATACCGAAGTCGAAGAGCTCGGGCTCAGTCCACGCCTCGACGGAATGGGGATTGATACCAATGGGGAGGTCGCCTTTGATGGCGATGCCCTTTGAATGAGCATAGTCAATAGCCTCGCGGAGCTGCCTCTCGGCATGGTACTGGAGGAATACGCGGTACATGACCTCGAAATAGAGGGCATTCTTGGCATTGAAGAGGGCATCGACATCGGCCTTAGAGTGTTTGCTCATCTCTGGCCAGAGGTTGAAGTCCGGCGTGCCAAACTTATCGCGGAGAGCGGCAA
>CAVGTO010000105.1:0-7735 GCA_963631865.1 Eggerthellaceae bacterium | reverse complement strand
GGAACTTAAGAAGCAAGGCTTTATATAAGTCGCTGAGACTTAGGTTGCGCCACTCCGTCTCATTGTGCCGTAGCAGACATACCATACAACAAGATTACAGAATAACATAACATAAAAAGAAACCTATAGATATATGGGAAGAGCGTTTGAATACCGTAAGGCCCGCAAACTGAAACGTTGGGGCAACATGGCAAGGACTTTCACGCGAATTGGCAAGGAGATTGTCATCGCCGTCAAGGCTGGTGGCCCAGATCCCCACTCCAACTCCAAGCTCCGTGCCGTCATTCAGAACGCCAAGGCAGAGAACATGCCTAAGGAGAACATTGAGCGCGCTATCAAGAAGGCAAGCAGCAAGGATCAGGCTGATTACAAGGAGATGGTCTACGAGGGCTACGGCCCCCACGGCATCGCCATCCTCATCGAGACTGCTACCGACAACACCAACCGTACCGTTGCCAACATCCGCAGCTACTTCACCAAGCTCGGTGGCACCCTCGGCACCTCTGGCAGCGTCTCCTTCATGTTCGAGCACAAGAGCCACTTCGTTACCAAGAACAAGGAGGGTGTCAACCTCGAGGAGCTCGAGCTTGAGCTCATCGACCTCGGCGTTTCTGAGGTTTTCCTCGATGAGGAAGAGGATCAGATTAACATCTACGCTGAGTACGAGAGCTTCGCACAGGTCCAGAAGTACCTCGAGGACAATGGCTTCGAGATTGTGACCGCCGAGTTCACCCGCATCCCCAACGATACCAAGACTCTCGCCGATGACGAGGTCGCTGGCGTCGTCAAGCTTATCGAGAAGCTTGAGGAGGACGAGGATGTATCAAACGTCTACCACACTATGGCAAACGAGATCCCCGACGAGGAGTAATCTCTAAGCACGCAAATACAATAGCCGAGTCGCAAGAAATACCTTTCCTGTGGCTCGGCTTTCCCTTTTAACTTACCTTCCTCGAATATATGTACACACCTCTTGTAGTCCTTTGTGTTTTTAGCATAATCGGTTCTGTCTTAGGTATCTTCTATGGCTTCGGCATGATAAACGTGGCCTCAATGTCGGCTGACAACATCCGCGAGATGCTTGAGATGACTGGCATGGGTGCCGATGACCAAATGGTGAGCCTCATCATCTCTTTCGCCTCTATGGGTCCTTGGCTTATAGTATTCAATATCCTTGAACTTGCCGGTGTCATCATTATGATGCGCGCAAAGTGGATTGGTTTCCATCTCTACACTGCTGCGCAAATAGGTTTGGCGGGCCTGCTTGTTATCTCAATGGGTATGTCTAATTCTTTCGCTAGCATCCTTTGGAATGCCTTATGGGTGCTCATCTACTTCCGCCTTATGAAGTCTGCCGAGGCTGCAGCTAATGATAATGGCGGCGTAGATTCGTCCATTCCTCAAGCCTAATAATCAGGAGTCTGCGCAACGCTTTTACCCTTAATATTCAAACAGCCATAACACTCTTAAAACTAATACTTTCCATTGCGCTGACCTGCTTGCTGGGTACAACTGCGAAAGCGCAATATTACTCCACGGGTGCCGACCCGCTGGGGCTCCATTGGCTGCGCTCCTCTGGCTCTGCTGGGGGCAATGTGTGGCAGATTAATGTAGATTCCTCTGCTTGGCAGTGGGGGGCTTTGGCCTCGGGCGTTATTGATGCGCAGGCTCAGAGGCTTGAGTCCGATTTCCCCGCTCTGTCGCTTCGCGGGCGGCGCATTGATGTGCTCGTCCATTCTCACGATGCCTATTCCAATGGCCTCGTGACGTGGGCCCCGCGCCGCCTTGAGGCATACGCCTACGACCTTGGCAATGACGATTGCGTGCCTTGGGTGGAGCATCTTCTTACCCATGAATATCGTCATGTGCTTCAGACTCAGAGCACTATAACGGGCTTCTCTCGTTTTCTCTACGGTCTCTTTGGCGAGCAGTCTACGGGACTCGTGCTCGGCCTTTTCGTCCCCCGATGGTATCTTGAGGGCGATGCCGTATGGGCTGAGACAAACTACACTGCTGGTGGTCGTGGGCGCAATTCCGATTTTCTGCAGCAGATGCGGGCTCTTGCCACGTCTGGCCGAACTCCTTCTTTCGGACAAGCTTACTTCGGCTCTTACGCCACTCGTGTGCCGGACTTCTACCACATGGGTTATCTGATGGTCAGCGAGGTGTCCGATTCTCTTGGCAATGCCGTCTTTGGGAGTGCTTTGCATCAGGTCGGGCGACTGCCGTTCACTTTCTTCCCTTTTCAACGTTCGTTGCGTAAGCAGACAGGCATGCGCCCCATGCGCCTCTATTCCTGGGCTCTCGACAATTGGACAGAGAGATGGAAGGAAGCACAAGCCAAACGTACGCCCACAGATGCCGAGCCTCTCCTCCCCGCCGCACGTGGCTATCGCGAAGCCGTATGCACACAGCAGTGGAATGGCGGAACAGTCTGCTACTCAACGAGCCCCGATTTCATAGGCCGATTCGATGTCTATGACAAGAGCGGAAAACTTATCCGCGCAGTCATCCCCTCGCAGCGCAACGAGAGCCGATTCGTGGTTGACGGAAATTGCATTATATGGAGCGAGCGACGTCAACACGGCCGTTGGGCAAACGCCTCGACAAATTGCCTTATGGAGGCGGACTTGAACACAGGAAAGACATGGCGCATTTCTGACAACGGAAATCTCCATTCTCCCGCAGTCGGACCATCTGGATATTATCAGACTGGTGGTCTCGAATTGGCCTACGTGAGTGTTGGCGACGACATGTCGCATTCGATTATCCACAGCACTTGGGATGGCAACGAGGGACGTGGTTTGGTCGACACCCTGCTTACGTTGCCTGTCGGATGGCAAATTCCTGAGCTCATTTGGAGGGAAAATAGTGGAGCGGTGGCAGAGGTTGAAGGAAATCTCATTTTCATTGTAGTCTCACCTCGTGGCCGAGAGATTGTAAATCTCAATATTAAATCTGGTGAGATGACGTCGCTTTTCGGCCCTTGTTATCTTGGACTCAAAAATATCTCTGTCGCAAAGGTTTGCGGCGAGGAGCGTCTCTTCTTTGCTATGGATTCTGACGATGAAGGCTTTTTTTCGGATATCTATTCCCTTGGGCTTTCGTCGGGACTGCTGAGGCGAGAGGTCGTGGCTCGGGATGGCGCCGCTTGGCCTGTCTATCTTGAGGATATGGGGAAACTTTCGGTAAGTCTATATGGACCCGATGGTTATACTCCGTCCGTTGTCTCGTTGCGAGATTATTCTGCTGGTGCTGACTCGTCTGCCGAGACAGGCCTTGTCTGCTCTCCGCGTCCTTTTGTTTTGCCTACTGACACCCTTTCTCGTGATGGCTTCACAAAGGTTGGCCCGATGGGTGTGCATCTCCGTCCGAATATTCATAGTTGGGGACCCATTATTGTCGATGCCGACAATCAGTCTGTGGCACCTGGTCTCAGCATTGCCAGTCAGAATCTTCATGGTACGGTATATTTTCAAGCTGGCTATAACTTCTCACCCGACAACGATGTCGAGCGCGTCTTTGCAGACGTTACTTGGGATTGGCTTTGGCCTCGCTTGAAGTTTGGTGGCCGATGGGGACATACCGACTATAATTATTCCTTCTCCTACACTCTGATAAACAATACGGAGAACGGCACTCGCACCTACGACATCGCTATGCGCACCACCGACCGTAGCCATCTCTCCCATCTCACTTTCGAGGCCTCACTCCCCCTCACTCGCAATAGCGGCGCATGGCTGCGTGCCATAACTCCCTCCGCCTCTTTCGATTGGCAACGCTCTACGGGCCTCACTTATGACGTTGTCCAAACCGAGACGACAACCGAGCCCAACCGCATCGTGCGGTATCAGAAGACGACGGCCGACTCTCGTTATTTCGGTGCCACTTTCGGCATCAACAGCCACATCCTTCGCCGTGTGGCTACAAATGATATCGGTTATCGCTATGGCGTGTCTTTCAGTGCGATATACGACCGTGCCACACGCTTCAACGACTTTGGCGGCCTTCTCAACCTCAATCTCCGCCTCTACCTGCCGGGCGTTGGTCGTCACCATCAGATCTCTCTCTACGCCTCGGCGCAGACAAAGCAACCAGGCACTACGGTAACCTCAACTTCTGGCTATTCATACCACCGTATGGTATCCGATCGTGTGGCCGCCCCCTATGGCCTCAGCCGAGTATCCAATAAGAGTGCCGCTCTTTTCCGAGCCACGTATGCGCTCCCTCTCGCCAATCCCGATTGGCAGTGGGGGCCTGTTGCCTACATCAAGCGTATAAATTTACGCGCCATATATGACTATGGCCTCGCTCGAGTCTGGGATGGCATATCCACCATCGGCACTTCCCGCCGTTGGACT
This sequence comes from Eggerthellaceae bacterium, assembly GCA_963631865.1. Classification (GTDB taxonomy): domain Bacteria; phylum Bacteroidota; class Bacteroidia; order Bacteroidales; family Marinilabiliaceae; genus W3P20-009. The sequence goes on along the minus strand of CAVGTO010000105.1, from coordinate 3,374 downwards.
GCCTCTGGCGAACTGTGGGCCGAGACGCGCTTCGCCACGCTCACGTACCCCGTCAATATCGGTTGCCGCGCCACATATATCCCCGAGACTTCTAATGTTGTGGCTTCGCTGCTTTTTAGCGTTTCGTTTCAGTAGGGGAAGTGGCGTCCCTCTCCTATGCGATAAATGATAATTTGTCATTCTGCTAAAAATTCCCTTTCTCCACCCCAAACACAAAACAAAGCGTCGCGGCAAGTTGCAGGTACTTGTTGCGACGCTCTTCTCTTAGCGGGTCGTATGGGTTACCTTACCATGACCAGGTGGCCGTTGGCAATGTAGAGCCCTTTGGTTGTCGGGGAGGTTATAGCTCTCCCGCTGAGGTCGAAAAAAACGCTTGTTTGATTGTTTGTGTTTGCATCTGAGGCGGGCTTTACGCTCGTGGCAGTCTCTTTCTTGTAATATTTGGCGAAGAACTCCATATATCGCTTGGTCCAGTCACTTGGTGTTGCGTGGCCTAGGAACTGGTTGATAATGTATACCTTGTCAGCTGAGCTGACGTTGGTGAGGAGGTTGAACGGCGCAAGATTCGTACGGACGGGGTCCGTCGTGTCTTGGAGGCTGAAGCAGGAAATGACTGGGCAAGTGATGCGCTCCGAGAAGTTCATAACGTCGAAGTATGAGTTGAAGATGTTCATCTCCTCATCTGTCAATCCGAGGCTCGCCTGGGCGGCAAGGAAGTTGGCGCGCGGCCAGTTGACAATCCTCATTCCCTCCTCAAAGTCGGCATGGCCTGTGATGGATGGCGCAATGGCACGGAAAGCTCCCGAGAGGCCTGCGGCTACGTATGTGAAGCAGCCACCTTGGCTACCGCCTGCAGCATAAAGATTGTCGGGGTCCACCTTGGCGCGAGTCTTTACGAAGTCTATCGCGCGCACGCAGTCGAGGTATGCTCCGCGATAATAATGCGTGTCCTTGTCGCCCCAACCGAAGGAATAGTAGTCGGTCTTGCCCGTCGAGGCGTTACGTCCATAGACGTTGTCGGCTATGTTGGGCTCGCGGTTATTGAGCATCTGACCGCGGGTGGAGAGAATAAATTCGCAATAGCCTGGATTGTCGCTTGCGCTCATACACCACGGAGTGCTCGATCCGCCGTCAGTGCCTTGGAAGTGGATGACAGTGGGGTATTTACCTTCGGCCACAGGCTCGGCGTAATATCCGCGGATGGTGACTGGCGTGCCGCCGAGGGTGTCGGCCACTGACTTCATCGTCACGAGGTAAATCTTGCGCACGTCGTTGCTCTTTTCTGTGAGTTCCTCCATACTGATCTCGGGATCGGTGGCGGCAAGGGCTTCGAGACCTTCTGCCCAGAAGTCCCAGAAATCGGTGGGGGTGGTGGCTGCAATGGGCACGTTCTGCGGGTCGTAGCCGATGTTGTATGAGCAGACGTCGTTGTTGTTGACGTTGGCGGTCAGGTTATAGAAACCCGGTTCGGTGAGTTTGTCGAGCGTGAGGTCAACGTGCTTGGTCTCGCCCGCCGCGAGGGTCACGTCCACAGAGTAGGTCTGGTAGATGCTGTGGGTCTGAGTATCGGTGTCCACCATGTCGCGCAAGAGGGTCACGTTATATGCCACGGTCACATCTTTGCTCTCGATGTTGATCAGTGTCATGCCGAGTTTGGGAGTCTCTTTGCCCTCCCATGCCTTGATGTCGGCATCGTCAATCTGGGCGAAGATGTTATACTCCTTTTCCGGGTCTATGAGGTCTATCGAAGTTAGGGTGTAGCCAATGCCACTTACTCGGAGTCCGCTGCTTTTGATGGCTGTGAGCCACTCGTCCGTAAGGGTATATTCGTAGTAGCTGCCGCCAGTGAATTTGCTCGTTGTAAGGCCGGAGAGTGCACTCCAGTTGGCGAGGATCTTGCCTTGCGCCGTGCCGAAGCCCAAGCCAGTGTACGTCATGCGCAGCTTGTCGCCTGCCTTGGCATTGGCAAGCTTGTCGGCAAGTGCCGTGGCTTTTACGAAGACGCTGTTGCTGCTTCCTGTTGTCCAGCTTATCACTTCGCTGCCGGTCCAGATGTTGGTGACGGCGTCACCTTTGTTCTCCGAGTCTCCTTTGGCTATCCTGTGCTTGAGGTCTACGCTCGTCACGTCATATCCAATGCCTTTTACGATGAGTCCGTTGGACTGGAGCTCGCTGAGCATATCTTCGGTTATGACCAAGGAGAATGTGTATGGGGCTTCGGCAACCTCATATTTCTCCTCGGCGTCGGCCAAAGTTTTCCAACTGCCGTTTTGGAGGAAGAGCATATGCTGCGTGCCATTGAGCGACGGAATGGTTATCTCGATCGTATCGCCAGCGGCTGCCAAGGTGAATTTTTCGGCACCTATTTTCTGATATGTCGACCAACTGTCTACTGCGAGCTCGCCATTCCAGATGTTGATTTTCACTGTGGCATATTCGGTGTGCTCTGTTATGCGCTGCTTGAAGAAGGCGAGGCACTCGGAGTACCATGTCGAGGGTGTCTGGTGCTTGCAAGTGGCGTTCACCGTGTACTCTTTATCCGTGACGGTGAGGTTGTTATAAGGCGCAAAGTTGGTATGTGGGGGGCATACGGGGTCTTGGAGTCCCATAGCCGTCTTGACGGGGCAAGTGATGTAGGGGGCCAAGTTTTTGGTGTCGAAATATGAGAGAAACTTATACATGTCCTCATCGCTCAGTCCAAGAACTGTCTGCTGCTTGGTGGCGACGGATGCCGGCCATGCGCCAACCTTGAAGTAGTCGGGGAAGTCGCCCATGAACTGTATTGAGGGTGCGATAGCTTTAATTCGGCTGTCGAGTGCAGCTCCGGCAATGGTGAGTGCGCCGCCTTGGCTGCCTCCCATCATAAATATATTGTCCTGCTGGGCTTTTTCGCAAGTGGCTATGAAGTCTATGCCGCGAATGACGTCCATATAGGCGCCGCGATAGTAATATTTGTCCTTATAGCCAAAGTTATAGGCAAACCAGTCGCCATAGATATTGGTGTTGTCGTCTCGGTTGTTGATCACCTGGCCGCGGACAGAGAGGTTGAGCTCAATCCAATCGGCGTTCGAGTCGCCTTCTGGGCAGAAGTTAAGTGCCGGGATGGTTGCGTCGCTGTCATATCCATTTTGCGTGATGATGACGGGGTAGGTGCCTGCGGCAGTCGGCTCGGCATAATATCCGCGGATGGTTACCGGGGTTCCGTCACCATCGTCAATAGATTGCATCTCAACGAGGTAGACGGTGCGCTTAGATGTCGATTTTGAGTCAATCTTTGTCAGAGTGTAGTTGGGCTCGACCTTAGCGAGATCCTCTTTAGCTGTTGCCCAGAAGGACTCGAAGTCGCTCTGTGCATCGGTTGCGGATACAATAGC
>CAVGTO010000104.1:2864-7815 GCA_963631865.1 Eggerthellaceae bacterium | reverse complement strand
TAGAATACATGCCTGTCACGCATGGGGTCGCGAGTTCGAGCCTCGTCCTCACCGCTTATTTCTTGAAAAAACCTTTTTGGTGGGGTAGTTCAGTTGGTTAGAATACATGCCTGTCACGCATGGGGTCGCGAGTTCGAGCCTCGTCCTCACCGCTTATTTCTTGAAAAAACCTTTTTGGTGGGGTAGTTCAGTTGGTTAGAATACATGCCTGTCACGCATGGGGTCGCGAGTTCGAGCCTCGTCCTCACCGCCAAGTTTTATCGCTCAGTAGGTTTCTATTGAGCGATTTTTTTTATTCCTTAAATTCAGATTTTCTCTTTATCTGTATGACACACGGACATGAGGTTCTCCAGATGATGGAGGGCAACAGTTACGCATCCCGCAGTGAACTCGTGGAGGCCATAATCGCTAAGTTTGGTCCCGATGAGCGTTTCTATACATGCTCTGCTGAGGGTATGACCGCCGACGAGCTTGTTACCTTCCTCGAGGAGAGAGGGAAGTTTATGCCTGCCGCAACCAACGGTTTCACTGTCGACAAGTCAAAGGTTTGTAACCATTGATTATTCCCCCTTCCTCAATGCAGATTTCCAATTGTAAAGCTTTCGACACCGAGGCCTTGGAGATTTCCGACTATTCGACCTTTTATTCGAATGTCATTTCTCGTCTCGGTAAGCCGAACGGTCATTGCTTTCTCTATTTTGCGAAAGAATGTGGCGACGGTTGCGCTCTCCTCTATGCTTTTTTGGCCGACGATGAGGGCCATTCGGTAGATGCTTTCGCCTCGAAGGTTAGCATGTCCGAGCCTCTCCAGTCTATGACGGCCGAGAGGCCCGAGCTGCACGTCTTTGAGCGTGAGATTCACGAGTCTCTCGGCATTGAGTTCGTTGGGCATCCTTGGCTCAAACCTCTGCGCTATAGTCACGACCGTAAGGCTGGCGGCGATATCTACGACTATCCTTTCTTCAACATCGAGAGTGAGGAGTTCCACCGTGTCGGCGTCGGTCCTATTCATGCTGGCATCATTGAGCCAGGTCATTTCCGTTTCATCTGTGATGGGGAGAAGATTCATCATCTTGAGATTCAGCTCGGATGGCAGCACCGTGGCGTTGAGAATATTATGCTCTCTAAGGGCAAGCTCCTCCAGCGTGCGACGCTCTCTGAGAATATTGCAGGTGATACCGTCGTTGGCCATGCCACTGCTTTCTCTCTCCTCTACGAGGCTCTGGCAGGCGCCCAAGTCGATCCCAGCCTTGCTTTCGACCGTACTCTTGCCCTTGAGCATGAGCGCATAGCAGTCCATACGGGTGACCTCTCGGCTATTTGTACAGACATTGCTTACCAGCTTGGTAATGCGGTGTTTGGCCGTCTCCGTACCCCGATGATCAACTATTTCCAGAAGTGGTGCGGTAGTCGTTTCGCAAAGAGCCTCATCCGTCCTGGCTATTCCAATTTTCCGTTTACGCGTAAGTTGGCGGATGAGTGGTTCACTACGGCCAAGGCTTTCGAGCCCGATTTCTGCGAGATGGCTGCTCAGATGTTCGACCTACCCTCTGTTCTTTCGCGTATTGAGCGTACGGGCGTTGTCTCGTCTGAGCTCGCGCAGCGACTTGGTCTTGAGGGTATGCCAGCCAAGGCTTCGGGGCTCGCTCGCGATGTCCGTTCTTCGCATCCCTATTTGCTCTACGGCAATATGTGTCTCGAGCCCGTCGTTAAGCAGAGTGGCGACGTCTATGCACGAGCCCGAGTGCGCTACGAGGAAGTTCTCCAGTCACTTAGCAACATTCGTCGCCTTATCGAGTCCTTGCCAGAGAACGAGGCCCGTGAGAAGGTCTGCATTGACAAACTCCAGCCTGGTAAGACTTGTCTCTCTCTCGTTGAAGGCTGGCGTGGCGTGTGCGTGCATCTTGCGCAGACCGATGCCGATGGCAATCTCGTGACATATAAGGTTGTCGATCCTTCTGTCCACAACTGGATGGGACTTGCAATGGCCGTCCGTGGCAATGGTATTTCTGACTTCCCTATCTGTAACAAGAGTTTCGACCTCAGCTATTGCGGCCACGACCTCTAAACCTTTTTAGCGTAATGTTCGATTCCCTTAGAATATTGTTCCACCAGGGACGCCAATATATTCCTGACGTAACGACCACAGATGTCCCGGGCGTTTTCCGAGGCCGTCCCGTTATATCCAATGAAGAGGTTGACGAAGATAAGCTTGCGGAGCTTTGCCCTACGGCTGCTATGTCTACGCATCCCCTTGCTATCGACCTCGGGCGTTGTACTTTCTGCGGAGAGTGTATGTTCGCTTGCCCTAATAAGGTTTCCTTTACAAAGGATTACCATATAGCGTCAAACACCCGCGAGGGGCTCATTGTCCATGCCGGTCAGGACGCTCCAATTGCACTGGACCCTGATAAAATTCGCAAGGAGATCCGCAGTCTCTTCGGCCGTTCTCTTAAACTTCGCGAGGTGTCGGCTGGCGGCGATGGCAGTTGCGAGATGGAGCTTAATGCGACTGGCAATGTTAATTTCGATATCGGTCGTTTCGGTATTGATTTTGTCGCTTCTCCTAGGCATGCGGACGGTATTGTGCTGACAGGTCCCATTTCAGAGAATATGGCGGATTCTTTCCTCGATGCGTATAATGCGGTTCCGAAGCCTAAGATGCTTATCCTTGCCGGGACGGATGCCATTTCTGGTGGAATTTTCGAGGGCAGCCCTGCTCTCCGCCGTTCAGTCCTCGACGGTCTCCATGTGGATCTTTATGTTCCTGGTAATCCAGTGCACCCTCTGACGTTCGTCAATGGCGTTCTTTCTCTGCTTGGACGTAAGAATAGATAGTCTTTTTTGACTTGAAATTTAAAGATTTATTGCGGCTCGAATTGCGATATTGATTTTTATGTCTAAATTCGCGCCGTGTTCAAGCCCAAGTGGCGGAATCGGTAGACGCGCTAGTTTCAGGGACTAGTCACAGCAATGTGGTGCAGGTTCGAGTCCTGTCTTGGGCACTTCGGAGGCGGATAATCTGTGATTATCCGCCTCTTTTCGTTACTTTTGGGCGCAGAAGAGAGATCTCTTTCTCTACAACTCTCATTTTTCTTTTATGCAATACGACGAGAACAAAGCCAAAATGCGCGCTATGCGCGAGGAATTCGAACAGATGCTGCGCTCCACAGGGCGCGATGGCGTTGATGATTGTATCGAGGAACTTAACAATCTCGGTTTCTTCAGCGCACCGGCGTCCACGCGATTCCATCTCAACTACGATGGCGGCCTTATGGAACACTCTCTCAATGTGGCGAAAACGGCCATCCGTCTCCGCACTCAGATGATTGAGATGGATGAGTCCCTTAAGCCTTTCCTCCCCGAGGATAGTGTCATAATCGCTTCCCTCCTCCATGACGTCTGCAAGGCTGATATATACAAGCCTACCGTTAAGCGCGTCAAGCAACCCGACGGTTCTTGGGCTGACGAGCCTGGTTTCGATGTCGATTTCTCAAATTTCCCTATGGGCCACGGCGAGAAATCCGTTGTTGTCCTGCTCCTCTCAGGCCTCGCTCTCACAAACGATGAGATGCTCGCCATCCGTTGGCATATGGCGGCCTGGGATTTGGCTTTCAACAGTACCGAAGCTAAGAGCAATATCAATGCGGCAAGAGACATCTGCCCACTTTGCTCCCTCGTCCAGTCTGCCGATACGTTGGCCGCAAACCTTCTGGAACGTAAGAAATAAGGTGGTCTGTTGCGACTTTAGATAGCGTGTGCTAAAATGGCATTCGCCACATAGTTTGCGCTCCTATATTTTTATATGTTTCATTCTCGCAAGAAAATACTTATTTTTGCGAATTATAAGTAAGTAAAAAATACAGAGTAATCTAAGATATGGAACTGTCCGCAAAGTATAGCCCCGATGAGATTGAGGCTCGCTGGTATCAGTATTGGCTGGACAATGGACTCTTTAAGTCCAAGCCCGACGGCCGTAAGCCTTTCACCGTGGTTATCCCGCCACCTAACGTCACTGGTGTCCTCCATATGGGACACATGCTCAACAATACCATCCAGGATATCCTCGTACGTCGCGCGCGTATGACGGGCTACAACGCCCTCTGGGTTCCTGGCACAGACCACGCTTCTATCGCCACCGAAGCAAAGGTGGTCAATAAGCTTGCGCAGCAGGGTGTCAAGAAGACCGACCTTACCCGTGACGAGTTCCTCGGCCACGTCTGGGAGTGGACCAATGAGCATGGCGGCATCATCCTCAAGCAGTTACGCAAACTCGGCGCTTCTTGCGACTGGGATCGTACTGCATTCACTATGGATGAGACTCGTTCCAAGAGCGTTATCAAGGTTTTCTGTGACCTGTTCAACAAGGGTCTCATCTACCGCGGCGTCCGCATGGTCAACTGGGACCCCAAGGCTCTCACTGCACTCTCCGATGAGGAGGTCGTTTATCAGGAGCATCAGGGCAAGCTCTACTACCTCCGTTATATGGTCGAGGGCGAACCCGGTAAGTATGCTGTCGTAGCTACGACTCGTCCCGAGACTATCATGGGTGATACCGCAATGTGTATCAATCCCAAGGACCCCAAGAATACTTGGCTCAAGGGTAAGAAGGTTATTGTTCCTCTCGTTGGCCGTGTTATTCCAGTCATCGAGGATGAGTATGTCGATATCGAGTTCGGTACCGGCTGCCTTAAGGTTACACCCGCCCATGATGTCAACGACTATATGCTCGGCGAGAAATATGGTCTTGAGACTATCGATATTTTCAACGATAATGGCACAATCAGCGAGGCCGCAGGTCTTTACGTCGGTCAGGATCGCTTCGATGTCCGTAAGCAAATTGAGGTTGACCTACAGAATGCGGGCCTCCTCGAGAAAGTCGAGGCCTACACTAATAAGGTTGGTTGCTCCGAGCGCACTGGTGTGCCCATCGAGCCGAAGCTCTCTATGC
>CAVGTO010000104.1:0-2854 GCA_963631865.1 Eggerthellaceae bacterium | reverse complement strand
CCGTAATGAACGACGACATAAAGTTCTACCCCGCCAAGTACAAGAATACCTATCGCCACTGGATGGAGAACATCAAGGACTGGTGCATCAGCCGCCAGCTTTGGTGGGGTCATCGCATCCCAGCTTACTACCTCCCGAAGGGCGGTTACGTGGTCGCAGAGAACAAGGAACAGGCTCTTGCACTCGCTCTGAAGAAGGTCGATTACCCAATTACTGAGTCCGACCTCCGTCAGGATGAGGACTGCCTCGATACTTGGTTCTCGTCTTGGTTGTGGCCTATCTCTCTCTTCGATGGTATCAACAATCCTGGCAATGAGGAGATTAAGTACTACTATCCTACTTCCGACCTTGTCACTGGCCCAGATATCATATTCTTCTGGGTCGCTCGTATGATTATGGCCGGCTACGAGTACGAGGGTAAGATGCCGTTCAAGAATGTCTACTTCACTGGCATCGTCCGCGACAAGCTTGGCCGCAAGATGAGTAAGCAGCTCGGCAACTCGCCCGATCCTCTGGAGCTAATTGCTAAGTACGGAGCCGACGGTGTCCGTATGGGTATGATGCTCTCTGCTCCGGCTGGCAACGATATCCTCTTCGACGATTCTCTTTGCGAGCAAGGACGCAACTTCAACAATAAGATTTGGAATGCCTTTCGTCTCGTCAAGGGTTGGGAGGTCGCCGATATTCAGCAGCCCAACGAATCCAAACAAGCTATTGAGTGGTTCGGTGCCGTTCTTCGCAAGACTCAAGCCGAGGTCGCAGACCTCTTCTCCAAGTACCGCCTTAGCGAGGCTCTCATGGCTGTCTACAAGCTTTTCTGGGATGAGTTCTCTGCTTGGTATCTCGAGATGGTTAAGCCTGAGTATGGCAAGCCTGTCGACCGTAAGACTCTTGATGCTACTCTTGGCTTCTTCGAGCAGCTCCTCCTCCTTCTCCATCCGTTTATGCCATTCATCACCGAGGAATTGTGGCATAACATCTACGAGCGCAAGGCTGGCGATAGCATTATGCTTGCGCAGATCTCTACCCCCGAACGTCAAGCTGGCGACGACGAGATTATCGAGCGTTTCGAGACAATGAAGAGCATTGTCGCAGGCGTACGTATGGTCCGCAATCAGCGCAACTTCCCGCCAAAGAAGGTGCTCGATGTAGTTGTTCTTGGAGCTAATCCAGTCAGTGACCTCGAAGGCCTTGTTAAGTGGCTCGGTTTTGTTTCTGGCATCAAGAGCGTCGAGGCTAAGCCCGCAAGTGCAGTTAGCTTCATGGTCGGCACTACTGAGTTCGCTGTTCCCATTGGCGATCTCATTGACAAGGATGCTGAGATTGCAAAGGATGAGGCTGAGATTAAGCGTCTCCAGGGCTTCCTCGCTGGCGTTCGCAAGAAACTCTCTAATGAGAAGTTCGTTGCTGGAGCTCCTGCGCAAGTCGTGGAGATGGAGCGCAAGAAGGAGGCCGACGCCCTACAGAAGATTGCAGCCCTCGAAGAGAGCCTTGCTGCCCTCCGTAAGTAATTGACTATCTGTATACGGTAATACGAAATTATATTTTGTGATATGCCGAAAAAAACAACACCTATAACTCTTCTCTGTGGCTATCTCGGCGCAGGAAAGACGACTCTCCTCAATCAGGTTCTCAACAACCAGAAGGGTTTCAAGGTAGCCGTCATCGTCAACGATATCGGCGAAGTCAATGTCGATGAGAAACTTATTGCCAAGGGCGCCAACATCACCGACACCAGCAGCATCGTCCCTCTGACCAACGGTTGCATCTGCTGCACCCTCAAGACTCAGATGGCTCAGAACATAGAGGACATCATTGCCTCTGGTAAGTTCGACTACATTATGATCGAGGCCAGTGGCGTCTGCGAGCCTATGCCTATCGCCCAAGAGCTTGAGACCATCCAGAATGGTCACCTCGATAATGTCGTGGGCGTGGTTGACGCCAAGCGCCTTGTAGATGAGTTCGCTAGCGGCGATGCCCTTCTCAAGGATAAGGATGAGGAGGATATCGAAAGCCTTCTCGTTCAGCAAATTGAATTCTGCTCTACTCTCGTTATTAACAAGAAGGACCTTGTTACTGATGAGCAATTCAAGAAGGTTCGTGCAGTCATCAACGCCATCCACCCAGGTGTAAAGATTATCGAGACCGACCATGGTAAGGTTGATGTCGCTGATGTCCTTGCAACTGACAGCTTCAACTTCGCAGAAGTCTACTCTTCCGCCGGCTGGTGCCGAGCTCTCGAAGAGGATGAGCATGACGATGATGATGACGACGACCACGATGAGCATGAGCACCATCATCATGAGCATCGTCATGAAGATGAGGACGAGGACGAGTACGGCATTGGAACTATGATTTACCACCGTCGCGCTCCGTTCGACCGCAATAAGCTTGACTTCTTCATTCGCAAGTGGCCGCGTAATATTATCCGTTGCAAAGGCATTATCTGGTTTGATGACGACCGTGATATGGCCCTACTTTTCGAGACCAGCGGTCAGCAAGTCCAACTTCAGGCAACTGGCAAGTGGATTGCCTCTGCGCCAAAAGCTGAGATGGAAAAACTCCTCAGGGAGAATCCTAACATCGAAGCCGATTGGGATGACCTCTACGGCGACCGTATGATTAAGCTTTGCATCATTGGACAAAATCTCGACAAAGAGAAGATTGCCAAGGATCTCGATGCTTGCTTAGGAGAGTAGGGTAGTCCCTATTTCTTATTTACATAACACAAAAGCGGATGACTGCGATTTTTCGTAGTCATCCGCTTTTGTGTTGTGCGCACTTAAGCGTAACTAGCCAACTTAGTAAGTTACAACGTCCACCACATGACTACCAGCTCCGAGTAGGTCTGGTC
>CAVGTO010000103.1:0-7862 GCA_963631865.1 Eggerthellaceae bacterium | reverse complement strand
CTACTTTTATCGTCAATGACACCGAAGACTGGACAACAACATTAAGTAAACTCAGCCAAAACGACGCATATTCAACGGCTTCCATCGTAGTGGAGAACCCCATATCGTTCGAGCCAACAAACATCGACATAGAGGACGACAACCTCTCGCGCAACAATATCAGCAGCTACCTCGACACACTCAAGATAGTCAACAGCTTCGCAGGTAAAATTGAGGGTAACACGATATCGAACGGCGCATTCATAACGAGCGGCATCTTCAAGACCATAGAGGAGGAAGCCAAGATTGACGGCCTCGTGCTGGACAACACCTTATTATATATAGACCCGCGCGACAGCAACTTCGTACAGGAGAGCAATGGCAAGAAAACAGTCCCCATCCTCGCAAGGACGAGCAATGGCAGCGTTACGAACTTCGGTTTCCACGGCTCAGTTATTATGGATGCCGACCTATGGGAAACTGACGACGTGGAGCTCTGCCTTGTCTACGACCTCGGAGAGAATGCCGAATTCAGTGGCTACATCTATATCGACGACGCTTTCCTTACCAACAGCGGCACAAACAAGCGTTGCATAACCATCAAGCAAAACCTCGGAGTTCGCAACAGCCCGACGAGAAAAATCAAGATGGCTAAGCTCAAGCAACAGCGTGAACAGGGTGGCAACAAATCTCTCAGCACGGACGACGATGAACTGGACTACACCGACTACACATACACCGACGAAGAGCTCAACGAGAGCGAACGTTACTTCGATGAGGATGAGTTCGCTAGCGGCGTGGTAGCCCTCTGGCTCAACTACGATGGGCAAGGATATACGGGCAACTACACCGGCCGCTGGCGCCAGGGCAAAACAGCGCCCATAGCAGCGACAAAGAACGCCGACGGCACTACCAACGGCATCTACCCCGTGGTCTACGTCAACGAATCCGAGGCGGCGAGCAAACTTCTGCAAATGCCCCACTACGCCAACAATGGCAGCCCCATCACCCTACGCTACTCGGAAGCCAACCGCCCCGAGCAGATTAAAATTGGCGATGAGAGCATAACCCCAGGCACGACGAGCACCACCTTCACGTTCAACGTCAATAAGCCTATCAGCGTTCTCTTCAGTGGCAACGCTTCCGACATCAAGGAGCCCAAGACAGCAGGAGTCACGATAAAAGTCGCAGGGCGCACCGCCACCTTTGCGGGAGCCGACGGCGAGACCAAAACGCTTTACAGCCTCACGGGCAAGAAGGTAGCCGAGACCAACGGCGACGCGCTCACAGCCCCGGCACAAGGCTTATACATACTCCGCTGCGGAAGCAAGATGACCAAAGTCATCATGAGATAAGCAGAAACGAGATTATTAGCTCGGCAACAGGTAAAAATTATAATTTGAAGCAGCGCATCCCTCATCTGTGAGTGGTGCGCTGCTGTTTTATGCAGAAATGCCCCTTTTACTACAAAATTGAAAGAAACAGAGGGTCACCTCGAAAGCGAGTGATAGCGAAAAAGTGGATTTTGGGGCCACAAATGCTAAAAAACGGGCGCAAATTGCGACAAAACGTAAGTTTAACAGTTAAAATGAAAGAAAATCGCATTTTTTAGGCTCATTTTCTTGCAAATCATAATCACACGGCTTAAATTTGTCATGTCAAACAAAAAGAGGGGACGATGAGACAAAAAGCACAAAAATCCGACAGACGACCCTGTTTCGCAAGGGGTATCGGAGCAGAAAGTCTCAAACCCGTCTTTTTCTGCTAGAAATTCAAAAGGACAAATCTAACCCATAAACACTATGGCAACACTCAGATTCCAAGCGCTGACCGACCTGATGCGGAAGCAGCCTCCCACGATCAAGTTCCCAGAGAAGCGCGTGCCGGAGCTCTATGGTGAGCTCGTCTTCAACGACGAGGCCATGAAGAAGTATCTTCAGAGCTCTGTCTACAAGCAGGTCAAGAAGGCCATTGCTGAAGGCGCATTCATCAGCCGCGAGTTGGCTGACGGCGTAGCAGCAGGTATGAAGGCTTGGGCCATCGACCACGGCGCAGTACACTACACGCACTGGTTCCAGCCCCTCACCGACGGCACCGCCGAGAAGCATGACGGCTTCATCAACTACGGCCCCGACGGCAAGGTAATCGAAGAGTTTGCCGGCAAGCACCTCGCTCAGCAGGAGCCAGACGCTTCGTCTTTCCCTAATGGCGGCATCCGCGCCACCTTCGAGGCTCGCGGTTACACTGCATGGGATGTCACCAGCCCTGCGTTCATCGTAGATTCTACGCTCTGCATCCCGACCATCTTCATTGCCTACACCGGCGACGCACTCGACTACAAGACTCCTCTTCTCAAGGCTCTCCACGCTGTTGACAAGGCTGCCGTAGACGTTTGCCAGTATTTCGATAAGAATGTCACCCGTGTCATTTCCAACCTCGGTTGGGAGCAGGAGTACTTCCTTGTTGACAGGGGTCTCTACCTTGCACGCCCGGACCTCGTACTCACCGGCCGCACGCTTATGGGCGCATCTTCCGCAAAGAACCAGCAGCTCGAGGACCACTACTTCGGTTCTATTCCTGAGCGCGTATCGCTCTTCATGCGCGACCTTGAGGTAGAGTGCCACAAGCTCGGCATTCCCGCCAAGACTCGCCACAACGAGGTTGCACCTGGTCAGTTTGAGCTCGCTCCTATCTATGAGGAGGTCAACGTAGCCAACGACCACAACCTCCTCCTTATGGATGTTATGCGCAAGCTCGCTAAGCACCATGGTTTCGAGGTTCTCCTCCATGAGAAGCCTTTCGCAGGCATCAATGGTAGCGGCAAGCACAACAACTGGAGTCTCTGCACCGACACTGGCATCAACCTCTTCGCTCCGGGCAAGAACCCCAAGGGCAATATGCTCTTCCTCACCTTCCTCACATGCGTACTCGCAGCAGTGCATAAGGGTCAGGATATCCTCCGCGCCCAGGTGCTCAACGCATCCAACAGCCACCGTCTCGGCGCCAACGAGGCACCCCCAGCTATCATGTCTGTCTTCCTTGGCACTCAGGTTTCCGCAATGCTCAACAGCATCGTAGAGAAGGTATCTGATGCCAAGATGACCCCTGAGGAGAAGACCGCCCTCAAGCTCGGCATCGGTCGTCTGCCTGAGATTCTCGTTGACAATACCGACCGCAACCGCACTTCTCCTTTCGCCTTCACTGGCGACCGCTTCGAGTTCCGTGCTGTTGGCTCGTCTGCAAACTGCGCAGGCGCAATGACCGCCGTCAACTCTATCGTAGCCGAGCAGCTTCGCGAGTTCAAGGCCGACGTTGACGCACTCATCGAGAAGGGCGTCAAGAAAGACGAGGCTATCTTCCAGGAGATTCGCAAGCTCATCGTCGAGAGCGCACCCGTCCACTTCGACGGCAACGGTTACTCCGATGAGTGGAAGGAGGAGGCTAAGAAGCGCGGCCTCTCCAACATCACCAGCGTACCCGAGAGCATCGACACTATGCTCTCAGACTGGAGCAAGAAGGTATACGTCGATGGTGGCGTCCTCTCCGAGCGTGAGCTCCATGTACGTCACGATGTCGAGATGGAGAAGTTCGTCAAGAAGGTTCAGATTGAGGCTCGTGTCATGGGCGACCTCGTAATCAACCACATCGTACCGACCGCCCTCGCTTACCAGAACATCCTCATCCAGAATGTCAAGGGCATGAAGGAGGTTATGGGTGCCGATGCTGACGCAATGACCGAGAACGAGCGCGAGCTCATTCGCAAGGTCTCCGACCACGTCAAGACCATCCGTACCAACGTCCAGGCTATGATTGACGCCCGCAAGGCAGCCAACAAGATTGAGGACGAGCGCAAGAAGGCATACGAGTACGAGCAGAAGGTTCGTCCGTATCTCGATGTCATCCGCTACCATGTCGACAAGCTCGAGATGATTGTAGACAACGAGATGTGGCCCCTGCCTAAGTATCGTGAGATGCTCTTCATGTTCGACTAAACATCGAATTCGTAAGACTGTATATTGATTAAATGCAAACCCCTCGGAGCTGCGATAGCTCCGAGGGGTTTGCTATTTATTGCAGTGCGGGACCGCCATAATTTTTTTAGAGGTATGAGTTACGTTATACCTTATCAATCGCTTGCCGACGTTTGTTGCTGAGCGCTTTGAATGCGGAGGGCGTCATGCCAGTCACCTTTTTAAATTGGTTGCTGAGGTGGGCGACACTTGAGTAGCGGACAATATAGGCTATTTCGCTCAGCGACTTGTCTCCATAGGCAATAAGCTCTTTTACACGCTCTATGCGGACAAGGATATGGTATTGCTCAATGGTGCGCCCCTCGCTTTCCGAAAAGACGCTCGAGAGCGTTGAGTAATCTCGGCCTATATGGCGGACAAGGAAATCAGAAAGGTTTGGCAAAGGTTGCTCGGCATCCGCCAAAACATATTCACGCACATTGGCCTTTATTTTCTCAACCAATAAGCTTCGCTGATTATCAATCAATTCGAATCCTACGGACGAAAGTTTGCGCGCTATCTCGATTCTTTGCTCGTCTGAGATTGTTCCCGGGATATCCGCTTGGCCAAGGGACACATGCGCATCAGCCACGCCACATTGACGGAGAATGTCGGAAACAACCATCACGCAGCGAGCGCAAACCATATTCTTTATGTAGAGCTTCATCGTTTTTTCAGAGTGCATGTTAGTTGGGCACACGGCAAAGATAGCGCATTCAGTAAAAATGGTAGCACTCACCTATTTCTTGATAGAGACAATCCCGCCGCAATGACATATCTTTACAAATGAAGGATATTAACACAAAAAGAAGTTGAACCCTCACAAAACAAGAATATTATAATGGAGGATTTAATTCTAACATTGCATAACGGAGACCACTCGCTGGCCATACGCAACGGCGGAGTGCGCACATTCGACGGACGAGGCGTAGCTGACCTCCATATGCTACTCCACGAAGAGCCAAAGCTTTTGTGTGGCGCACAGATTGCAGACAAGGTTGTGGGCAAAGGCGCAGCTGCTCTAATGGCATTGGGCAAGGTCGAGGAAGTGTATGCCGACGTAATCAGCCAACCTGCTCTTGATTTACTGACGAAAAGCGGAATAAAGATATCGTATGGCAAAGTAGTCCCGAACATAATCAACCGCACAGGCACGGGTTTATGCCCTGTCGAGACACGTTGCATGAGTAGCAAGACACTCGAGGAATGCCTTGTCGAAATTGATGCCTTCATTGCCGAAATGAAAAAAGAGATAGACCCAAAAGGATGACAGCAAAAACGCCACAACAGGCAAAAATCCTGGCAACGGCAGTAGCATTCACGGCGATAGTCATGGCAGCGCAAGCCCAAGAGACTACGCCACATGACACACTGACACAAACGACACACAGAATAGACGAAGTAGTAGTAACCGGCACCCGCAATGCCACCGACATACGCCACCTCTCGCAAACAGTATCAATAATCAGCCGCGAGAAGATTGAGCAGACCATGCAACCATCGCTCCTCCCCATACTGACGGAGCAAGTGCCAGGTCTCTTCACCACGTCGCGAGGAGTAATGGGCTACGGAGTGTCCTCAGGAGCGGCTGGCGGAATTTCGCTGCGCGGACTCTCGGGAGGCAGTGCACGACTGATGGTCCTCATCGACGGACACCCGCAGTACGCAGGCATTTTCGGACACCCCATTGCCGACGCATACCAATCACTTTTGGCGGACAAAGTGGAGGTGCTCCGTGGGCCGGCTTCCGTGCTATACGGCTCTAATGCCATGGGCGGCGTCATAAACATCGTCACACGCAAGATGCATGAGGACGGAGTGCGCACAAATCTCCACGCCGGCTACGGAGCGTACAATACACTCGAAACGGAACTGACAAACACAGTCCGCCGCAAAGGTTTCAATAGCGTAGTGAGCGCATCGTACAACCGCACGGACGGGCACCGTGCGAATATGGGGTTCGAGCAATACGGCGGCTTCGCCAAGATTGGCTACGACTTCAGCGCACATTGGAGTGCACGAGCCGATGTCAATCTCACACATTTCAATGCGATATACCCGGGTCCTGTGTCTGCCCCGCTCCTCGAAGGGAACCAACGCATAACGCGTGGAGTGGCGTCGATTGCGGCAGAGAATCATTACGACAAGACCTCGGGCGCACTGAGCCTCTTCTCCAACTGGGGCCACCACAAGATAAACGACGGATACACACCCAGCAAAGGAGAGACGCCACAGGACGGCCGATTCAACTCCCGCGACGACATGATAGGCATATCGGTCTATCAGAGTGCTCAATTCTATACGGGCTACCGCATAACCGTCGGCTTTGACTGGTTTCGATACGGTGGCAAGGCGTGGACGCAATATATAAAGGGCGAGAAAGCGGGCACAAGCTCCGACCTTGTAGACAAACACGAAGACGAGGTTGCAGGATATATTGATTTCCGTCAAAGTCTCGGATCTTGGCTAACGTTCAATGCCGGATTACGAGTGGACCATCATTCGCGGGTTGGTACGGAAACTGTCCCGCAAGCGGGTATGGCATTCCACATGCATCATAATGCCGAGTTCAAACTCTCGGCCGCCAAAGGTTTCCGTTACCCCATATTGCGCGAAATGTACATGTTCCCGCCACAGAACCCCGACCTCAAACCCGAGTCCATGTGGAATTACGAAGTTGCCTTTTCACAGCACATTTTGGAAGGCCGATTGCGATACGGAATCAACGTCTTCTATATCGACGGCAAGAACTTAATCCAGACTCTACCAAATCACAATGGCAGCGGTCGCCTCAACCAGAACACGGGCGAGATAGACAATACCGGTTTTGAGTTGCAAGCGGCATACCGAATAAACAACAGTTGGTCGGTAAAAGCTAACTATAGTTTCCTACATACGGAGAACCCCGTAGTGGCTGCTCCTGAGCATAAACTCTACGTTGGCGCGACATTCTCGCACGGACGTTGGGACGCAACGACAGGAATTCAGTATATTAGCGGACTGTACACAACTGTAAGTCCCGACAAGACGGAAGACTACGTACTTTGGAACGTCCGAGCCGCATTCCGAGCAACTAAACGGCTCAGCATCTGGGCACGAGGAGAAAACCTACTTGCCCAAGAATATGAAATAAATGACGGATACCCGATGCCACGAGCAATGGCGACGGGCGGCCTCAACATAAAATTCTAAACAAAAGACACACACACATAAATATGAAAACAGCAAACGTAAAACTCTACTCACTGAGCTATGCCGAGGCTAAGACTTATGTCGCAGCCATTCTTTTCGTATTGGGCAACATAGCACTGCCACAGCTCTGCCACCTCGTGCCCCAAGGCGGCATAACGTGGTTGCCAATCTATTTCTTCACCCTCATCGGTGCGTATAAGTATGGATGGAAGGTTGGTTTGCTTACGGCGATCCTCTCGCCCGTTGTCAACTCGCTCCTCTTCGGCATGCCAGCCCCAGTTGTTCTGCCCGCAATCTTGCTAAAGTCAGTTCTCCTTGCACTTGCAGCAGGATTTATCGCGAAAAGATTCAATAAGGTCAGCATTCCTCTTCTTGCCTGCGCAGTACTCTTCTATCAAGTTGTCGGTACTCTTGGCGAATGGGCTATGAGAGGTGACTTTCTCTTGGCCGCACAGGATTTCCGCATTGGAATACCTGGTATGCTTTTGCAGATCTTTGGCGGGTATCTGTTTATCCGGTTTATTATTCGTAAATAAGAGTTTTCGGAGATAACCCGAGAGCCAGCCAGAAGCGCAAGTAACTGACTGTTTTTTCGTTATACCCCATTGAGGCAGCACCCACGTTCCACGCCAGCTTCGCATCACACGGTTCTAAGCTAATCGCTAAGAACTCGTAGTGCAC
>CAVGTO010000102.1:6752-8168 GCA_963631865.1 Eggerthellaceae bacterium | reverse complement strand
GTATATGTCCGCCCGTCCTCATCACGAAGTGTAAGCGGGACAAGCGCAGCGCACTCCGGATGTTTGCGCAAACACTTGCCGAGGGCATTCATAATGCAGTGGCGAGTGGTCATAAGACGCTGACCTTCCGCCCCTGATCGCTCATAGCCCCACTCGGCGAAAGTCGCCCCATGAGACTCATAAAATTTCCGAGCCTCACCATTTATAACGTTCGACAATCGCACAATCTTTTCAAAAGGCCAATGAACCTCCTCAGACGGACTGCGCACCACGTCTTGCGGACGGAAAGTTTCACGCCGCAGAGCAAGATGGGCATCTAGAGCCTCACGCCTCAAGGCATTAAGTTCAGATGCCGGGATGAACCGTTCGACCGCGGAATTGTCAACGGTCACGACACCAGCGCTAAAGACTGTGCCGCCAGTCTTGCAGAAAGCGCGGATAATCTGCTCACGGGAGGCATTTATATCTCGTGCCTGCTCAGTGGCCACGGCTCGAATGGTTGTCGACACAATGCCATCCTCGTCTGTTGCCAGTACCGAGAAGTTGCCATTGAAATATGCTATGTCAAAATCTATGGAAATAATTCGACGCGTCCTGTCCGCCTTCTGTACTTTGTCAAAAGCCACATCAGAATTGCGGAAAACGGAGTCGCCTACTTTAACACCTTTAATGCTTTGGACAGTGAGCTCAGCTTTTGTCTTATCTTGACGGACTGTATTTACTTTTGTGCCAACTAAATGAGAAGACTGTTTGCCAACGAAGCAGAGTCCGTCACCATTTGCCAATGTAGTAGTCGCACTCAATGTTATGCTCTCAGGCGGGCGGACTGCAGTGACCTTACCGACAGGCTCACCTATTGATTTAGGCGAGAGAGGTTGCCAAATGTCGGGCTTTCGGCCATGTGCAAAATATTCAGTAAAGCCGCGGTTGAAACTCTTGGCGGGATTGGGTTCAAAATCAGCAATGACCGCACCTCTGGAGAGTCGGGTGAGATCCGGACGGCGCTCAAGAATGGCATCAATGAGCGCACTATAATACAAGGTCACGTTGGCCACATACCCCGCATCCTTCAAGCGGCCCTCGATTTTGAAAGAGGACACACCGGCGTCTATCATCGCCTCAAGGTTCGCCGACTGATTATTATCCCTCAAGCAAAGAGGATATGCATGGCGCATAAGAGTCTGTCCATCAAGAGAAAGGACATCATACGGGAGTCGACACGGCTGAGCACATTCACCACGATTGGCGGAACGGCCGCCACGGGCAAAACTCATATAGCACTGGCCACTGAAGGAAACGCACAGCGCACCATGCACAAAGGCTTCAAGACGAACTGTCGTTTGCCGCGCGATAGAGGCGATCTCATCAAGTGAGAGTTCGCGAGCGAGAACAACCTGACGCAGACCTATATTTTGC
>CAVGTO010000102.1:0-6742 GCA_963631865.1 Eggerthellaceae bacterium | reverse complement strand
GGGTAGAAGCATGGAGCTCAATTGGCGGCATGGCAGAGACATCTAGCAGTGCAGCATCTTGAACAATAAGCACATCGGCGCCCACACGATAAAGTTCCCACGCCAAGCGTCGTGCATCAGCAACCTCATTATCAAAAAGTACAGTATTGAGGGCCACGTGCACTCGGCAACCGAAAGTATGCGCATACTCCACAACCGATGCAATATCCTCAAGAGTATTTGCGGCCGCCTTACGTGCGCCAAACTGAGGAGCACCCATATAGACGGCGTCGGCGCCATGGTCTATAGCCGCCCTTGCGCACTCGACATCGCGGGCAGGCGCCAAAAGTTCAATCACTTTACGCAAATGAGGTTGCTTGGAAACGGACATACGGATGACTTATGGAAAATTAAGTAAAAAAGAGAGAGCGTAAGAGTCTGGCGGGAAAAACGACTGTCGCACATTGGCGTGGAGGGAAGGGGAAAATCAGAGTTCCACAATGTCGGCAAAGAACGGAGCCCATGGCGAAATCTTATACGCATGAACGCATCCGGCCGGGACGTGAAGCACAGCCTTCTTGCTGATACCATCGAAAACGGATGTTCCAAGAGGAGGGGGAACAGTGGCAAGGCACTCGACATCTACCAAATTTTCGCAACCATTGAAAGCCGTGACACCCAAACCTCGCACATCTTGCGGGATTACGACACGGCGAAGCGACGTGCACATCTCGAAAGCGCACCCGCCAAGATCCAGCAAGCCAGATGGCAGTACGACTTCGGTAAGCGAAACACAATCCTTAAAGGCCAAAGGCTCAATAGTAACAAGAGATATAGGGAAAGAGACTTCCGTAAGAGATTCGCAACCGCAGAAAACACTACGAGGCAACTCCATAATGCCATCCGAAATGACAACCTTACTCAGACCAGTGCAACGCTCAAAAACATACTCACCCATTGACTCCAAATAAGGCGGCAAAGTCAACTCTTCAAGAGACGAACAACCATAAAAAGCGCCATCCGAAATAGAGCGGAGGGACTTGGGCAGCACCACAGAGCGCATATTCTTACAGCCGTAGAACGAACTGTAGCCGATCTCCTCTACACCTTCGGAAATAACCAGACTCGTAAAATCCGACGAACTCTCGTAGGCATGATTTTCGACCTTCAGCGTACGATACTTGTCCCAAAAGTAACCAACAGTTGCTGGTATCACAAGCTGACTGTCCGGCGTAATCTCAACCGACTTGACGGAAGCCACGCGAGAATCCTCGCACAGGATCGTGAAATCCACATCAGTCTTGGCTATCGAAGCAACAAACATCAAGAGCGCAAACGCAGCCGCCGACACCACGAGCAGGCCACCAACACAAAATGGAAGCTTCTCGGACCATCGACCCGAAGACGAATTAGTTCTCTTGAAAAACGACATATCAGGATACAATCCACAAATTATAGCAAATATAGTCCATTTCGGTGGAATATTGCGAATATTCACCTCAATGAGCTTATGGATTAACAAAATGATTACACAAAAGTCATTTTAGCTACAATCGTAAAATTATTTTAGGGATTTTTTGCATTCTTAAAATAACTGTATAATTTTGCGTCAGTTTTACAAGATTATACAATGAGATTTACGGTGCAATCACACACAATAGCACTCGCAACGGCTGCCACGCTCCTGACAACCATTGCGACGATAGGTTGCGCACGCCATAGCAAAGACTCATTTGACTGGAAACCAGAGCAGATAGCAAAGCTCAAATGCGACTCGGCCAAAGCTATGGAGGCCGACACGACAGACCTCACAAGAGTAGACGCAAGTGGCATTGTCTCAAACTCCATATTCAGTTTTGCCGACATTGTACGCGACTTGCGTTTCATTCCTCTCGAAACCACGGAGGACAGCCGTATTGGCAAAATCGCCCGACTAAGCTTCACGAGCACGCACATCATAGCGTCGGACGACCGAGGTGTACACGTGTTCGACATGGCTGGTCATCATATTGGCAACATTCCTTTCGGCAAAAAATCCGAGCGAAACGACTACACAATAGACATGGCGAGCAACGAGATTCTCGTCTACACCCAAGGCAGCGTAGGTCATTATGGAATGAACTGCCAGCGCCGCAGAGCAGAGCTTATTCCTCTACAATTCAGTGCGATGACAGCGACCGGCAGCGGCAACACAATGGCGATCCTACTCGACGACTGCGACGAAAACAGCCATATCGGCAAGTTGCAATCCGCCCCATACGTCGTCATGGACCGCGCAGGCTCGCTCACCAACAGGATAGGCCAGAAAGAGAGAAACGGCAACTCAGACGAGCACCGACCGCCACGCGAAGGTATGCCCTTACCCCTTTCTGATGAAGGAATCGTAATTAGCCGCTCTCTTTGCGACACAATTTATACATTGTCCGATAATGGGCTGCGCGCAAACTACGCAATCAGTTACGGAGAGACGCTAAATCCGTTAGAGCACAAAGAAGGCATCTCGCAAGACCTTGATTACATCTTTGCGGGCAACGCACTCGTCACCCACTCAGCACTCTTCTTCAAGATTCAGAACGCAAGGGCCAAGACAATCTACGGATTTTACGATAAGCGCACAGGGCGACTGGCAGGAGGCATCCCAGCATTCGACTACCGACAGATGCCGCCAATCTACAACCCAATAGCCACGCAAGGCGAGTATTTCGCCGCCACCTTCAACACCTACCTCACCGAAGACGACAACCGGTTCAATTTTCTCGGCGACTACATTCCTGAACAAGAGAAACGAAAGTTGACACGTGTGACCCATGATTCGAACCCTGTGGTCGCTCTCTACCGAATAAGCGTAGAGTAGATTTACGGATTGACACAGAAGCCAAAATCATTGGAAAGTTCCACTTTGATTTTGGAGAATATCAACACATATCGCATACAACGTACATTCAGTCAACACCCCCAAGAAACGCTGACTTATCTGTATCTTGAACTATATGTAGAGGAGACGGACATCCCGCCTCCTCATTTTTTTTGCAATAAAAATGGAGAAAGAGACAACATTAAAATTACTTTTTTAGGCTCAAGACTATTTTTTTTCGCAACGTTATATAGCTAAGTGACAATGCAATATGATTACAATGAAAATAAATAACGCAAAAACTTAGCATTTTGAGGTAAAAAACTGCAACCGTAAATGGACCTTTTCGTATAAATGGATGCTTTTGTCGCAAGGAAGTAGGCGAAAAGTTCTATCGGAACTTGCAACTTGCGGAATGCCAAACTCATACAGTGAAAAACTCAGCGAAGCGAAACCATTGCGGCGTTCTGGCGTTACATTGTGTGCAGCGGTGGTGCAAAGTTATCACTCCTAATCAAAGGCCGTCGGTTCTCCATTACCCAATGGCCCTGCTAAGCGACAACAAACAACAGCAGAAGCCATAGGCTCGAACTACGAAAATAACCTTATTGTGTAATGAGACAATTAAAGATATCGAAGACGATCACCAACCGAGACGGTTCGCTAGACAAGTACCTTCAGGAGATAGGCCGCGAGGAGCTTGTAAGCGTAGACGAGGAGGTTGAGCTCGCCCAACGGATAAAGCAAGGCGACCAGACCGCACTCGACAAGTTGGTCCGCGCCAACCTCCGTTTCGTAGTCTCAGTAGCAAAGCAATATCAGAACCAGGGGCTTAGCCTTCCAGACCTTATTGACGAAGGCAACCTCGGCCTCATCAAGGCTGCCGAGAAGTTCGATGAGACTCGCGGCTTTAAGTTTATCTCATACGCAGTTTGGTGGATTCGCCAGTCCATCCTCCAGGCATTGGCAGAGCAATCGCGTATCGTACGCCTGCCGCTCAACCAGGTTGGCTCCCTCAATAAGATTAACAAGGCGTACTCCAAGTTCGAGCAAGAAAATGAGCGAAAACCGTCCGCAGACGAATTGGCCGAAGAACTAGACTTGACACCAGACAAGGTTACGGACACACTTCGCGTATCAGGTCGCCACGTTTCGATGGACGCTCCGTTCAGCGAAGGCGAAGAGAATTCTCTCATCGACGTGCTTGAAAATACCGATTCCCCAAGCGCCGACAAGTCACTTATCGGCGAGAGCCTCGCTTGCGAGATTGAACGCTCGCTCAGCACACTCTCCGAGCGTGAAGGCGACATCATCAAACTTTTCTTCGGCATCGGATGCCAGGAGATGACACTTGAGGAGATAGGCGAGAAATTCGGGCTCACGCGCGAGCGCGTCCGTCAGATTAAGGAGAAAGCCATCCGCAAACTCCGCCACAACAGTAAAAGCAAGCTACTCAAAAGTTACCTTGGATAACATGCCGGATCCGCATTTGGCACACCACATGCCAGACGAATGGATAAAATTAAGTCCTCGAGCGCAATCCTAGTTCGAGGTCTCTTTTTCTGCTCAAGCCACAAAACGATGCAAAAAGGGCAAAGAAGATTGCCCGAAGTTACTTAAAACACGTAACATACGGAACATCAACTGCGTACAGCGGGGAAACAAAGCGGAGTACAATAAGACAACAAACAACAACAGGCGCCGAAAAGCTCCAACCACGAAAATAATATTATATTATAGCGTAATGAGACAATTAAAGATTACAAAGCAGATAACCACACGCGAGGGCTCTCTCGACAAATATCTACAGGAGATAGGTCGCGAGGACCTTGTAAGTGTAGACGAGGAGGTTGAGCTCGCCCAGCGAATCAAGCAGGGCGACCAGACGGCACTCGACAAGCTTGTCCGCGCCAATCTCCGCTTCGTAGTCTCGGTTGCAAAACAATATCAGAACCAGGGACTCAGCCTTCCCGACCTTATCGACGAAGGCAACATTGGCCTCATCAAGGCTGCTGAGAAATTCGACGAGACTCGAGGCTTCAAATTCATTTCCTACGCCGTATGGTGGGTTCGTCAGTCCATCCTCCAGGCTTTGGCAGAGCAGTCGCGTATCGTACGTCTCCCCCTCAACCAGGTGGGTACTCTCAATAAACTCAACAAGGCGCAATCTAAATTCGAGCAAGAGAACGAGCGCAAGCCCTCTGCCGACGAGTTGGCTGAGCAAGTAGACTTGACGCCCGATAAGGTGTCAGACACTCTCCGAGTATCAGGTCGCCACGTGTCGATGGACGCCCCCTTCAGCGAAGGCGAGGAGAACTCCCTTGTGGACGTCCTTGCAAATCCAGATTCGCCAAGTGCCGACAAGTCTCTCATGGGCGAGAGCCTTGCTTGCGAGATTGACCGCTCGCTCAGCACGCTATCTGACCGTGAGGCCGACATCATCAAGTACTTCTTCGGCATCGGTTGCCAAGAGATGACTCTCGAGGAAATTGGCGAGAAACTGGGACTCACCCGCGAGCGCGTCCGCCAAATCAAGGAGAAGGCCATCCGCCGCCTCCGTCAGAATAGCAAGAGTGCTCTGCTCAAGAGCTATCTCGGATAAACTCACTAGTCACAAAATAGCAAATGAAGCCTCAGATGGGTTATCCTGTCTGGGACTTTTTTTGTTTTTTGCCCACTGCACTGCCCCCCCCCGAAAAAAAAGCCCCAACGTCTCCGTCGGGGCTTTAAAAGTATAATTAGTAGATAAAGCTTACTCAAGTGTTGGCCAACCATCGTCGGACCAATCAATCTTGCGAATCATAAGCTCAGCAGGACCGTCGTTGCGGGGATACCCGTGGAGAGCCATATAGTCCTGGCCGCGGAGCGTAACAACCGCACAATGGCCAGCTGCAACATAACGCTCATTATCAGCCCCTGGAATATCGACCCTCGTGCCGCCTCCAAAATCCATACGTTGTCCAGCCTTATCCTCATAAGGGCCGTATATATCATGGCTACGGCCACAGACGACATGGTATGTGCTGTTCTCGCCTCGGCAACAGTAATCGAAAGAGACGAAGAGATAGAACCAACCACCACGCTTGAAAATAAACGGAGCTTCGACAGCGGCATCGCCCGGCTCATCGAGAGTCTCCATCTTAACACGCTGACGGGTGGATATAGAGTACCATTGCTGAGGCTCGGCGAGAGCACCAAGAGTGGCATCGAGACGCACGAGCTTTATGCCGCCCCAGAAAGAGCCGAATGTCATCCATGCGGAGCCATCGGCACAAATGACAACATTGGGGTCTATGGCATTCCAAAAATCGCGATGAGGAATGCTCTCAAGAACCATTCCACAATCCGTCCACTTATAATCTTTGCTGTTCCTATTGAGCGTCTTATTTGTCAAATGACCAATGACGGATATGTTCTTACCAAAGACAGAACTGCAATAATATAGATGCCAAAGGCCGTTGGCATAAATAATGTCTGGAGCCCAAAGGTGCATCGACGCATCAGGACGGCGCTCCTTAATCCATTGAGGGAGTTCTTCGAGACAAGGTCCGTCAACCACCCAATTCTTGAGGTCGAGAGAATGCATCTGCATCACACCGAAGCCCGTTGAGAATGCATAGATAGTATCACCTTGGGTGGCTATTGCAGGGTCGTGGGCTATTGGTCGTGTCGGGTCGCCCTTTGGCGGTTCGGGACGCTGGAGCGGGTCTCCGTGTCCCATCTTAGTCGTATCGGGCGGAAGAGGGCGTTCGCCGGATGGAGGTTCATTCACATTATTGTCCGCATTCTGCGTATTACCGCAGGAAGAAAAGAGAACCGCGACAGGAAGTATATATGCTAGTAATTTCGGATTCATAATTGTGTTGTTAATGATACCCGAAATTCGTAAAATTATATTATTGCTAGGTG
>CAVGTO010000101.1:0-8214 GCA_963631865.1 Eggerthellaceae bacterium | reverse complement strand
CTATGGTCCAGGCTATGGTCCACTACCGTGTGGCGCACGAGCTTCTCGTGATGGGTGTGCCTGTCATTCCGCGTATTATTTCTGAGCTCGCTCATTCGCAGACGGGCATCGATATTCATCCCGGCGCACAGATTGGCGACCATTTTTGCGTGGACCACGGCACGGGCATCGTTATTGGCGAGACGTGTGTCATTGGCAGCCATGTAATGCTCTATCAGGGCGTTACCCTTGGCGCCAAGAGCTTCTCCCGTGGCGACGATGGTATGCTTCTCAACGTCCCGCGCCACCCGATTATCGAGGATAACGTCACCATCTATTCCAATACTTCCGTCCTCGGCCGAATAACCATTGGCCACGATACGGTTATTGGTGGCAACGTTTGGCTTACCCATGGCGTGCCTCCTGGCTCCGTCATTCTTCAGAGCCGAGCACTCAATATGAGTTTTACCGATGGAGCCGGCATCTGAGGTCTTCCCCAAGCTAGTTGCATTCCTCTTTCGCTATGCGAAGGTTTTGAAAGTTAGCACTCTATGATATCATGAAGCCAGTCCTCGCAGGTTCTCCTCTGTGGGCTCCACTGCCCATGATTTCCAACTTTTGCGACGCGATTGGGTCGTGTTAGTGTAATTTTTGTCAGTCGCCCTCTCCGACGTCGATGTCGGGGAGGGCTGGCTGGCGTTTGTGCGTTAGTATTAAGCGTATTGCGTATATTATTCAATTATTTGCCGTCGGTCGCCCGCTCTCGTTGCTATTTTTGATAACTTTGCTTAACTTCACCGAACAATCCGCAGATATGCGTCATGACTAAATATTGGCTCAAAACTATCTCTCTGACTGCTGCTCTCTTCACCTTGGCAGGTTCTGCCACTATGGCGCAGTCGCAAATGGCATCCGAGGACAGCAAGGCTTTCCGAAATGCCCTCAAGTTGGCTGATAAGACCAACAACCGCGAGGCTATCGGCATTCTTCGCAAGCTCTACGATAAATACCCCGACAATCTCGGGGTAGCGTACAATCTCGGCATATGCTATATCAATGCGAGCGGCAACCCCGACTCGACCCTCTTCTTCCTCAACAGAGTTAAGGAACTCGATGATAATGACTCTTGGGACGAAACCCGCATCGAACTCAATCTCGCTATAGCCCGCGCTCATCAACTTTGTGGCCACCCGCAGGAGGCCCTCGCCATTTATGACGAAATCGAAAAGGTCGATGTCCACAAGACCTATGCCGACATGATTCGCCACGAGCGCGATGTCTGCTCCTCCGCCGTGGTCCTTATGAAGCAACCCGTCCACCTTGTTATGCGCGATGCCGGTAAGGAGGTCAATTCCGATAACAATGATTACCGCCCAGTCCTTACGGCCGACGAGGATACTATGTACTTCACTTCTCGTCGCCCGAAAAAGGATGCCGACAAGACTATCCTCTTCGACGATGGTCAGTATGAGGAGGGCATCTATTACTCTGTCCGTAAGGGTAATAAATGGGACGGCGGCAACTGGGGTGCGGCAACTCAGGTCCGTGGCCTTATAACCGACAGCCGTGGCCGCTCTGGTCAGGAGACCGTTACTTCTATTTCTGCCGACGGCTCCGAGATGTATCTCTGCCACGATGGCGACATCTATGTCTCCCACCGCGACGAGACTTCCGGCAAATGGCTGCCTGCCACTCCGCTCCCAGAGCCCGTCAATACTGTCTACAATGAGGATTTCGCCTTCATTACTCCCGATGGCGAAAATCTTTACATCTCCTCCGATTGCCCAGGCGGCTATGGCGGCAAGGATATCTACGTTAGCCATCGCCTCCCTAATGGCCAATGGGGTGAACCCCTCAACCTTGGCCCTGGCGTAAATACCGAGGAGGATGAGGATGCTCCGTTCTACCATGCGCAGACTCATATCCTCTACTTCAGTTCCAAGGGTCACAACGGTATGGGTGGCTACGATATCTTCTATGCCCCTGAGAATGAGAATGGTCACTTCGAGGCTTCTGTGAACCTTGGTTACCCCATCAACTCGGCCGACGACGATCTCTATTTCGCTCCTTCAGTAGATCACGACCGTGCATATTACTCATCTATCCGTTGGAATTCCGAAGGCCATGCTCCGTCATACGACCTCTACGAGATTGAGTATGAGCAGCCCGAGCTTAACCGTTTGGCTGTTGTGGCTGCTCTCGTTAAGTCTCCCGACATCGAGAATGTACGTGTCCTCACGATGCAGGACGGCGAGATTATCGGCATCGGTCGCCCCAACACCCGTTCCGGCAATTTCATCACCATCGTCGAGGCTGGTCAGGAATATGACCTCGTGGCATATTGCGGATCTGATACCCTCTATCGCCATATCTCGACTCTCAAGAGCCAAAGCTACTACGCTTCCCAGTCGCCTGTGCGCATTGAGCCGTTCGACTTTAGCACCCGTATCCGTACCGAGGATATGCCTGTCAACCCCATCGATGGCACTGAGGCATATGCTGTGGCCCGTCGCCGCGACGCTAAGCCCGATGACCCAAACCTATACACGGTTCAGATTTTCAGTCTCCGCCACGTCCTCGACTACTCTCGCCTCGCCCGTAGTCTCGACCCGGACAGCGTCTCGGAATACAAGTATCGCAGTGGTTGGTATGTCTACTCCTATGGTGCCTACCCAACCTACAAAGCTGCCTACGCTGCCCAGGG
Source organism: Eggerthellaceae bacterium (assembly GCA_963631865.1). GTDB lineage: Bacteria > Bacteroidota > Bacteroidia > Bacteroidales > Marinilabiliaceae > W3P20-009. Next base: position 5,531 of record CAVGTO010000101.1, on the reverse strand, counting down.
GCGCATTCGCAACACCACGAGGTACGACGATGCCTTTGCTCGCAACTCCAAGCAATACCAGAAGTTCGTGAAGTCCGATGCCGAGGCGGCAAACGACAAGAAGAACGCCTGTGCCAAGGAACAGCAGAGTGTAACCGTAGATCAGCCCAAACGTAAATAACACTTGCGGGTGGACTTCCGCAAAGAATATCTGATGCACGGTAACAAAATACGTCTGAGGGCTCTCGAGCCTTCCGATGCTGGTACTGTATATGAGTGGGAGAATGACCCTTCGGTCTGGAAATTTGGCGACCGACGTTGGCCCGTCTCTCTCTCCGACGTCAAGAGCCTCATTGAGCGTTCCGACCTCGACATCTGGCAGACACGCCAAATGAGGTTTATGATCGACTCACTTGAGGATGGCCGTTCGGTGGGCTGCGTCGATATCTACGATTTCGATCCCCTCAATATGCATTGCTCTCTCGGCGTGCTCGTCGAGTCCGGCAGTCGTGGCAATGGCTTCGCCCGCGAGGCTGTGGCCCTTGTCGAGAACTTTGCCCGCGAAGTCCTTGTGGCCCATAGTATCAACGTCACAGTGGCGGCGGACAACGAGCCCAGTGTGGCTCTCTTCCAAGCTGCGGGATATGAGCGAGTTGGCGTTATGAAGGATAACCTCCGTCGCGACCGTATGTTCGTAGACGAGGTGCTCCTCCAAAAGGTCTTTACTGACTGAGAGGTCATTTTGTTGATTTTTAATCTCATACGAGAGGGTAGGGGTAACGCTTGTCTCCCCACCCTCTTTTTCTATCTATATTTCTCTTTTTCACGATGAATTATCTTTCCGTTGAGGATCTTCATTTCCGTTGGGGCGATATTACCCTTTTCGATGGCATATCTTTTGGCATAAGTGAGGGACAGAAAGTGGCCCTCGTGGCTCGCAATGGAGCCGGCAAGAGCACACTCCTAAGTATGCTTTCTGGCGCTCGCACCGGTGCCACGGGCGATCATGAAGTGCCCGATTCGGGCAAGATAACGTGGAACGAGCAAATCCGCGTCGGTTGGTTGCAGCAGGAACCCGATATGGATCCCGAGCATACCGTCCTCGAGCAAGTCTTTGCTTCCGACAATCCTCAGGCGCAGACCGTCCGCGACTACGAGGCCGCCGTGGCTCGCCACGACGACGATGCTATCCCGGCCCTCATTGAGCGTATGGACGCACTCAAGGCTTGGGACTACGAGAGCCGTGCCAAGCAGATGCTCGGTCGCCTCTATATCACCGACTTCGAAAAGAAGGTAGGCCAACTCTCTGGCGGTCAGCGCAAACGTATTGCCATTGCCAATCTCCTCCTCTCCGAACCTGACTTCCTTATCCTCGACGAGCCCACCAACCACCTCGATGTCGAGATTATTGAGTGGCTCGAAGAGTATCTCAGCCGCTCTACGGCTACTTTGCTCATGGTGACGCATGACCGCTATTTTCTCGATCGCGTCTGCACTAAGATTCTCGAGCTCGACAATCATCAGATATATTCCTACGACGGTAACTATGCCTACTATATCCAGAAGCGTCAGGAGCGTATGGATACCCGTCAAGCCGAGGTAGCCAAGGCTCGCAACCTCCTCCGCCGTGAGCAGGAATGGATAAACCGAATGCCTCAGGCTCGCGGAACCAAGGCGCAATATCGTATCGATGCTTTCGAGCAACTCCAGGAGCGTGCGAAGAAAGTGCGCGACGAGCGCAGCTTCGCTCTAGAGTTTGGCAGCGCGCGCCTGGGCCGCAAGGTCGTCGATGCCTACGACCTCCACAAGGAGTTCTCTGGCCGTGTCATAATAAATGACTTCAACTATAAGTTCGCTCGTGGCGAGCGCGTGGCCATAGTGGGTCCCAACGGCAGCGGCAAGTCCACTATGCTCAATATGCTCACTGGCAATCTCGCTCCCGACTCGGGATATATCGAGACTGGCGACACCGTTGTCCCCGGCTACTACCGTCAGGGTGGCATTACCGTGGCCCCGCATAAGACTGTCCTTGAGGTTATTGAGGATATCGCCGACCAGATTGAGAAGGAGGGCGGTCATACTGTGCCAGCCGCACAATTCCTCCGCCAGTTCCTCTTCCCCAACGAGATGCACCATGTCCGCGTCGAGAGCCTTTCGGGTGGCGAGCGCAAACGTCTCTACCTCGTGACCGTCCTCATGCGTCAACCCAATTTCCTACTCCTCGACGAGCCTACCAACGACCTTGATATTCTCTCACTTAATGTCCTCGAGGATTATCTCACCTCCTTTGGTGGCACCGTTATCATTGTCTCCCATGATCGTTTCTTTGTTGATAAGGTGGCGGACCACCTCTTTGTGCTCGATGGCAAGGGTGGCGTGAAGGATTTTCCGGGCAACTACAGTGAGTATCTTATCTGGAACCGCGAGATGGAGCGTCAGCAGCGCGAAGCCGAGCAGTCTGCAAAACCCGCTAAGACCACGACTCCCGAGCCATCAACCACGGCAGCTCAGCCAGCCAAAGCCTCCCGCCCCGCCAAGCTGACCTACGCTCAAAAAAAGGAACTTGAGAAGATTGACGTGGAGTTGCCCAAACTCAACACTCGCAAGACCGAGATAGAGGCCCTTCTCGGTGGCGGCGAAACCGACCCTCAGAAAATTATGGACCTCTCAGACGAATACGGCAAAATAAAAGACCAGATAGACGAGATGGAAATGCGTTGGCTCGAACTCCAGGAGATTATCGGAGGGTAGCTTGCTTTATTAGACTCAAGATTCTTCTAAAATATGCCACAAGTAATAGGAATAGGCGAGACCGTTCTCGACATTATCTTCGACGATGACAATCAGCCGCTGAGCGCCAAGCCCGGTGGATCGGTCTATAACGCCATGATTTCCGTGGCACGCTACGGCAAACCCGCCGCCATGATCACAGAGACGGGCGACGACAAGGTTGGATGCATCATCCGCTCTTTCCTTCGCAAGAATGGAGTGGACGATAGCCTCGTGACCGTCAATGCCGGTTGCCAAAGTCATCTTGCCCTTGCTTTTCTCGACAAGGAGAAAAAAGCCGACTACGAGTTTTATAAAGACTATAAGAGCCAGCGTGTTAGCTTCGCCATGCCCAAGTTTGCATCGGGCGATATCCTCCTTTTCGGCTCGTACTTCGCCATCAATCCCGGTCTCCGATCTGACGTCAAACCCGTCCTCGAAGCCGCCCGCCAGGGTGGCGCATTACTCTTCTACGATGTCAATTTCCGCGCCACTCATCGTGCTGAGGCGCAAACCCTTTGGCCCACAATCGCCGAGAACATGCGATTGGCGCACGTGGTAAAGGGCTCCGATGAGGATATCGCCATAATGCTTGGCACGAAAGATTGGCGCAGCGCATACCGCGACACTATCCGCCCCCTCTGCCCATACTTCATCTGCACCGAGGGCTCGGCGGGCGCCACCCTCATGACTCCCGACAGCGAGTTCCACATCCCCGCCAAGCAAATTACACCAGTCTCCACCATCGGTGCGGGCGACAGTTTCAATGCAGGCACCACCTGTGGCCTCCTCGACGAGAACGTCTCAGCCGTCGGCACTCAAAATCCTCAAACATTCGTCCCAGCCCTCACCAAAGCTATGCGCAAGGGCGTAGACTTTGCGACCGAGGTCTGCCTGTCTTTGGAGAATTATATTGAGGGGAGGTAGAAGGGGGGCGGTTATTTAGAATTTTCTGCAAAATATAAGAGCGTACGGGATTAAATCGTGCGCTCTTTTGTTTTATAAATAGCATAAGAAATTAAGCATTTTTAATGAATGTGTTGACATTGTCAATTAATAGTGCTATGTTTGTCAACAACAAAATGAGATTATATGCCCGAACTCCAAGACATAGATTTGTTTCCTATTCGTCTGCGTGTGGCTCGCCAAATTTCTGGCTGCAGTATGGACGACCTTGTGCGGATTATGGGTAATGTGGTATCTAAGCAAAGCCTCTCTTTGTATGAGAAAGGCAAGCGTCGTCCCAAGCCGGAAGTGCTGGGTGCGCTTAGTCGGGCTCTCCATATCAGTGAGGAATATTTAGTTGGTAAAGGAGTTTCGCTCGGTTGCGCTTCACTTCGTTCTTGCGTTAATGAAGATTCTGCTTCTGAGGAAGATTGGTTGCGTTTGGAGGCTGAGATTTCTTTCTTACTTGAGCAAAGCCTTGAGGCGGATGTGAAGACGGAGCGGATCGCAACTTTTGTCAATCCTTTGGGTGGCGGGTATATCACATCTCGTGACGACGCATCCGTCGCTGCTGATACGCTTAGGTCGGTTTGGAACTGTGGCACTGGCCCTCTGCATGACATTCTTCGGCTTTTCGAGCGAAAAGGCATCAAGATTTTTATGTGTGAGCTGCCGGATGACGTGCTTGGCCTCAATGTGGTGGCCAATGGCAATACTCCTGTGATTGTGCTTGACAACCATACCGATAAAACTACTGTAGAGCGTCTGCGCTTTACCGCTGCCCATGAGCTTGCTCATCTAATATTGAGTTTTCCTCCGTCGCTCAGTCCGAAAGAGGTTGAGAGTTTGTGTGACAATTTCGCTTTCTGCTTGCTTTTTCCGACGAGTACTTTTTTCGAGGAACTTGGTCCGGCAAGGCGTGAGTTTTTGGCTCTCGACGAACTTATCGACCTTAAGAACACATATGGCGTATCAGTTAGTTCCTTGGTCTATAATGCCCACAAGCTTGGGCTGATTTCCGACGAGCACTATAACGATTGGTTCGACAGCAAAATAAAAAACAATATACGCGAAATGGGATGGGGTGGTTACCCTTACAAGGAGACCATAGGTCGCAAACTCCGCATCGATGCCATCCTCGCTGAGTCTAACATTACTAACATTTAAATTCTATAACTATGAGCAAACTGAATTTCAACGATTTCACGGGCCTCTACAAGAGGTCCATTACTCTCCGTTTTGAGGCTAAGCCAGTTGGCAAGACTCTCGAGAACATCCAAAAGAATGGCATCATTGACGACGGTTTCGCACTTGCTGACAGCTATGAGAAAATCAAAAAACTCATTGACGAGTGTCATAAGGAGTTTATTGACCGTGCTTTAAAAGATTGTTGCCTGCCGCAAGATTCTTTGCGCTCTTTCTTCGGCCTTTACACAGGCGGCAAGGATGATAAAAAAATGGAGGAGGAACTCGGCAAACTGCGAAATGCAGTAGCTAAGAAACTGAAAAGTGATAGTGACTACGGTTGCTTCCAACCAGAGAATACTCCTGAGTTCGTCGAGAGGAGTATAGCCCACTTCTCGGGTAAGCAACTATGTGGAATGGAGACAGCTGAGGCTCTCGAAGTTGCACGCCGATTTGAGAAGTATACAACTTATCTGGGTGGCTTTTATCAGAATCGTGAGAATATGTATTCCGCTGATGCCATCGCTACTGGCATCGCAAACCGTCTAATCAACCAGAACCTCCCGACCTTCATCGATAATATGTTGGCCTTTTCTGAGATTATTAAGATTGAAGAGATGCAAGAAAACTTTGCTAAGCTCTATGATGATCTG
>CAVGTO010000100.1:0-8228 GCA_963631865.1 Eggerthellaceae bacterium | reverse complement strand
CAATATGGATGAGCCAGTTTCTGGATTGCTTCTCGGAAGAGGAGATATACACCATCCTTTGCCGTGCGGCGAGCGTTATGACACCCAAGACCACACTATATATCATGGAGACATTCTGGAACAGGCAGAAATATGAGACTTCGTCGCTCTGCCTAACCATGACAAGCGTATACTTCACCGCCATGGCCAACGGCAACAGCAAGATGTACCACTCCGACGATATGATTCGGCAGATTGAGCGCGCGGGGCTCGAATTGGAGGCTGTTTATGACGGGATTGGACTGGGGCACAGCATACTTCAGTTAACAGTGCACAGTTAACAGTTCACAGTTGCGATAGTTCCCTGACACAATTTTGAGGTTACTTTTTATGTTTTCCAGTGGAAATGCCACTACCTCAAATTACGGTCAGCGGTGCGTCGTAGCCCCGGAGGCAGTACGAGTTCTTAGCGATTAGCTTAGAACCTTGCGTTGCGGAGCTGGCGTGGTATGTGCAGCCCAGGCTTCAGCCCGGGGAGGTAACCAACTTGAATTTCTTGACTCCGCGCAAACTTGCCACGTATAAACTTGCCACGTATGAAAAACTTGGAGCTCAAGTACTGTAAGAGAACGCAATTGTTAGATATTATCACATTGTAGATTGTTCTGTTAAATTTGGAAGAAAAGAAAGATACACGGCAGTGGGCCGGGACAACGATGGGCAACTCATGGATGCATGAGAAGCTGATAGGCATATTGCGGCATGTGGACGTGCGGGTACTGTATGTATTCGTAGATATATTCGTAATACCTGTTTGCCTAATACGTATGCCTAGCCGCGGCACTGCGTACAGATATTTCCGTGAGCGGCACGGCTATTCTCCCCTTCGCGCGGCATGGGCTACATACGTCAACCACTGCAAGTTTGGCGCAGCGGTGGTGGATAAGTTCGCTATGTTCGCAGGTAAGAAGTTCGACGTCAAGACCGAGGGGTATGAGAATTTCCTCGCCCAAGAGGCCAAAGAGGACGGCTTCGTACAACTCAGTTCGCATATCGGCAACTTTGAGGTGGCAGGATTCACCCTCACGGCGGAGCATAAGACGATGCACGCCATGGTGTTTGGCGGAGAAAAGGCGTCAGTAATGGCTGAGCGCAATAAGTTGCTGACCAAACACAACATAAAGCTCGTACCGACACGTGAGGATATGAGTCACATATTCGAGATTAACAACGCCTTGGCGGATGGTGATATCGTGTCGATGCCAGGTGATAGGATTGTGGGCTCACAAAAATACGTGGAGGCTACGATTCTCGGCGGCAAAGCTAAATTGCCACTCGGACCTTTCCTTATCCCAACAATGAGGAACCTGGACGTGTTGGCAATAAATGTGATGAAGACTTCCACAAAAGGCTATACCATATACGTTTCCCCGCTCAAATACGACAAGTCGGCTTCGCGCAACGAGAAGATTCGGCAACTCGCAGAGAGCTACGCTGCGGAGATTGACCGTATGCTGGAGATGTACCCTACGCAGTGGTATAACTTTTTTGAGTTCTGGGGACAATAGCAGGGAACAGGTAGCAGGGAACAGTTAACAGTTTGCAGGAAATTGGGAACAGGTAATGGGGAGATGAACGACGCCTATGCCTTTTTAGGAACACCTAGTGCTTGGACGCCCGGGGCTCGCGCCACCGGGCTAACTTACCACGACCTTACGGGGCTTCGTTACCTCACAGACCGGAATTTGGAGATTGTTGTATTTTTGCAATAATGAGATGATAACACAATCTCTAAATTTCGTCAGCAACCCACTATCAACTGTGAACTGTTAACCGTGCACTGCGAACTGGTTTAAGCTGTGAACTGTTAATTGTTAACTGTTAACTGAAAACGTGTCTTACTTAGTTTCAGATAATATCTGGTCGCCCATGGGCGAGACCAGCGGAGAGAACCTTGCGCGATTGGAATGCGGGGAGAGTTGTTTGCGGCCTTATGAAGCCGGGAGTTTTGGCGTTGGCGAGGCATTTGTAGCATCGCTCTCGGAGGGATGTGCGAATGGCAGAGACGGAGGACTCACCCCGTTTGAGGCTATTTGCGTGAAGTCTATCAATGCTGCGACTGCGGAGAGTGGAATTGATGCAAGTGACGCGCGGACGCTATTTGTACTCAGCACCACAAAAGGGAATGTGGAGGAACTGCTGAGCGACGGACGACGGGTGTCGCCTGCCGATGCCGCAGAGGCTATTGGCAAGGTTGTAGGAATAACGACAGAGCCAATAGTCGTTTGCAACGCATGCATATCGGGTCTTGCAGCTATTATATTGGCAGACAGGATGATTGAGGCGGGAGAATATGACAACGCCATAGTTTGCGGAGCTGATATGCCTCGCAAATTCATCATATCGGGATTTCAATCCCTCAAAGCAATGTCCGCCAGTGAATGCCGACCTTTCGACATTGACCGCAATGGACTAAACCTAGGAGAGGCGGCGGCAACAATCATTCTAAGCAGAAATCCTGGCAAAAATTCCCGCAAGACAGATGCGGCGAGCCACGACACCGCATGGCGAATAGTCGGCGGGGCAATACGCAACGACGCATACCATATAAGCGCACCACACCGCAAAGGTGAGGGACTGCGCCTCGCCATACAAGCAGCTATGGGCAACCACACAGCCGACGATCTGATGATGATAAATGCCCACGGCACAGCCACGCTCTTCAACGACCAGATGGAATCCGTGGCATTGGAGCGCGCAGGGATGAGCGACGTACCCGTTAACAGTCTGAAAGGTTATTACGGACACACAATGGGTGCCGCGGGCGTGGTAGAGACAATCGTCACGACGCGTATGGCGGAGAAAGGCATCGCATTATGCACCCGCGGATTTGCGGAGGCGGGAGTCTCAGGCGAAGTACGGATTTTGGGAGAGGCAATGACACTAGACACAAACAAACGACTCGTCGGCAAGATGCTCTCGGGATTCGGAGGGTGCAATGCCGTGGCCATTTTCGAGAGAGAAGATTCGGCTGCGGAATCCATCACCACACAGAGTGCCACACGTACCGAAATATCGAACCGTGAACTCCGAGCGACACATCACATTGAAGTATCGCCCACAGGTATTACCATAGACGGCAGGACCCTCAAGGTAGACTACGGGGAGGAGGACATACTCACCCGTGCATACAAACAGCACATTGGCGGCTACCCAAAGTTCTATAAGATGGACAAGTTGTCACGGCTCGGTTTTGTTGCTTCGGAATTGCTACTGACAGCAGAGGCCTCGGCGGGCGACTCTCCCACCCCACGATTTACGGAACGTTCGGATCGCGCCGTGATACTCTTCAACCATAGTTCATCAATAGAGATTGACAAGGTATACGCCGACAGCATACGCGACACGGCGAACTACTATCCCAGCCCATCAGCTTTCGTATATACGCTACCCAATATCGTGACGGGCGAGATTGCCATACGCAACCTTTACCATGGCGAGACTTCGCTTTATATCTTGCCCCGACGAGATGAGACGGTGATGCAGAGCGTCATACGGGCTTCGTTGCGGGACTTAGGTACACGGAGCGGTGTTTGCGGGTGGATTGATTACCCGTCGGATAGTGAGTTTGCGGCGGAATTGACAACCTTTGCAATTGACAGTTGACAATTACGGTAGGTTTGAGACGGAAATGTATATCTCGAACACGGATAACACGGATTGCACGGAACATAGATTGGAGAATTCTCGCTTCGCTTTAGGGATTAGACGGATTTATTATTGATTGTTTTTTGTGGAGTTTCGTGCGGTTTGTTATTTTTGTATGAAAGATATTTTTGGTCGAGAGAAGTATTCTCCCATTTGCAATATCTTACATTAACAATATTATAAAATAGGAAAAAGATGGAAGAGCTTATCTCTAGTCTCAAGAATCAGATAATAAGTGCGTTGAACCTGGAGGAGATGACAGCAGCGGACATCGACACCGACGCCCCACTCTTCGGCGAGGGCCTCGGACTGGACTCTATCGACGCACTGGAGCTCATTGTGCTGATGGAGAAAGAGTATGGCATCAAACTGAACTCGGCAGCAGAGAGCAAGGAGATCCTCAAGAGCGTACGCACCATGGCGGAGTACATCAGCAAAAACCGGAAGAAATGAGAATTGCCATAACGGGAGCCGGAATCGTATCGGCCATAGGGAACGACAAGGCAAGCGTACTCCAGAGGCTGAGAGACGGCGAGACAGGCATAGGCGCAATGCGCTTCCTGCACTCGACGCACACCGAGTTGCCCGTTGGCGAAGTGAAACTCTCGGACGACGAACTGAAAGCCAAAGCCGGGATAGACGCCGGCAAGACAGTTAGCCGCACGGCACTTCTGGGGCTCGAAGCCGCACGCCAAGCAATAGACGAGGCTGGTTTGCACACCGGCGTAAAAGTGGACGATATCCCGCAGCGCATAGTCTTCATATCCGGCACCACGGTGGCAGGTATGGATATCACAGAGCGATATTTCGACGAGGCGACAGATGGCGGTTGCGGCGACTGCTCGTTTATCCGTCAACATGAGTGCGGCAGCAATACACAGACCATAGCCAATTACTTTGGACTTTTCGAGGCAAGCACGACAATCTCCACTGCATGTTCCTCAGCAGCTAATGCCATAGCATTGGGCGCCAGGATGATAGAGATGGGAGAGGCGGATATTGCCGTGGCAGGCGGAACGGAGGCCCTCTCGCGTTTCCACCTCGACGGATTCAATTCGCTCATGATACTTGACCACGGATTGTGCCGTCCATTCGATGCGACACGTGCGGGGCTTAATCTTGGCGAAGGCGCAGGTTATGTAGTCCTGGAGAAAGCAGATACAGCAGAGAGACGCGGTGCGAAAACATTGGCATACCTCACGGGATACGGCAACGCATGCGACGCATTCCACCAGACGGCATCATCGGACAATGGCGAAGGAGCGTATCTCGCGATGAAAGAAGCTCTTGCCACGGCTGGTCTCGCCCCTTCAGACATCCAATATATCAATGCGCACGGAACGGGCACGCCAAGCAACGACAAGAGTGAGAGCGCAGCCATACGCCGAGTCTTTGGTGACAAGATACCACCGACAAGCAGCACCAAATGGGCCACGGGTCACACTACGAGTGCCTCGGGCGGCATAGAGACGGTGATTAGCATACTCGCCATACAGTACAACCTTATTCCTGGCAACACGGGTTGGAGGAATGCCGACGAGCAGTGCATCACGCCCACGGTACACACCACGGAAGCCAAGGTGGACAACGTGATGTGCAACTCATTCGGCTTCGGCGGAAACGACACTTCGCTGATAATCTCACGAAATGCAACGGAGCACAAGCCAAAAGAGAAAGTATATTCTTGCCATGAGGCAGCTCGTGTGGTGATAGACTCCGAGGATGCACTCGGCGAGATACGGGAGTACGCCACACAAATGGAGGCACGACGCATGGGCAAACTGGCCAAGGGCGCAATGATAAGTTCTCGCAAGGCATTGGCAGCAGCCGGCATAGACGTCCCCGACGCCATAATCACCGCCACACGTTTCGGTTGCCTAGCCAACACCGAGCGCATGTTGATGCAGGTGAAGACCAGCGGCGAGGAGACGGTGAGCCCCACGGACTTCATGCAGAGCACCCACAACACCATTGGCAGCGCTATAGCCATAAAGCTCAAATGCCATGGTTACAACTCAACATATAGCCATGGCACAATGTCTCTCGACTGGGCTATCCGCGATGCCAAAATGCTGATTGAGAGCGGACAATGCAGGTCAGTACTCGTAGGTTTGCATGACGAGATGCCCGAGGCCTTTGGCTCGATATTTGCAAGAGCGGGTGAAGAGAACCTGCCCAGATTGAGGTCGGAAGCCATCGTTGTGACAGTTAGCAGTTAACAGTTTCCGTCAGTTCTCAGCAGCGCGGAGTTTGCTGTACTTGCAATCAGCATTCACCTCGGGAACGCCTGCTGCGCAGGCTAGCTCCCCGAGGTTACGATAAAGTATCCCCCTCCGGGAAATTTCATTTTTCCCCTGTAACTGTCATCTCAGACTGAAATAACATCATTATATATGAGAGAAATAATAGCAGCAAGCGCAGCAATATTGTGCCTAAACATTGGGAGCGCAGAAGCGCAAACGACAAAAGAAACTGAGATTACGCAAAAGATATGCGAAGTGGCAAAGAACACGCAGACAATGACCTGCGACTTTGTCCAGACACGCAAAACAAAAATGCTGAAAAATCCGGTAGTCTCGGAAGGCTCAATGACATATCGGCAACCAGATTGCATAGTTTGGGAATGCAAGACACCCAACGCGATAACGTTCGTCACCAACGGCAAGCGCGCCATGGTGACTGCGGACGGCAAGACTACGGAAACAGAGCTGGCGGATAATAAGATATTTAAGCGCATAATGCGCATATCGAAAGACGGATTTGGCATTGAGAATATCATCGGGAGCACGGACTTTGCGCAGAGCGTAAGTGAGGATGCTACCGAATGGACAGTGACCCTCACCCCACTCCGCAAAGAGCTGAAACAGATGATAAGCTCGATAACGCTGAAAGCCGACAAGAAAGACGCCGTGGTGAAGACCATTATCGTGACAGACAAGAACGGCGACACAACGACATCGCAATTCAAGAATATAGTAATAAACGGCAAGATAGATGGAGGCCTCTTCAGCTTCTGATAAACTGACGCAGCGGGCACTGCTGAGGATGCGCAAGATTTGCGTGGTGATCCCGACATACAACAATGGCGGGACCATTGGCAAAGTCGTGCGCGAGACCCTCGTTGAGTGCCAAGACGTGATAGTGGTGGACGACGGATGCACCGACGACACGCAGACCGTACTCTCAGCCATAGAGGGCATAACAGTGGTCCGCCATGGCAAGAACCGCGGCAAAGGACGCGCACTTAAAAGTGGATTTGCCAAGGCCAAAGAGTTGGGCTTCGCCTACGTCATAACCCTCGACGGCGACGGGCAGCACTATCCGAAAGATATAGCCAACATACTCAGTGCCAACATTGAGCACCCCGAAGCGATAATAATAGGCAGCCGCAAAATGAATGGCGTAGACCGCTCGGGCGGCAGCGACTTTGCCAATAAATTCTCAAACTTCTGGTTCAACCTGCAGACGGGCCGCATGGTGAGTGACACGCAATCGGGTTACCGCCTCTACCCGCTCAAGAAACTGCACCTTCTGCTACTCGTCTCATCGCGATATGAGGCCGAATTGAGCCTTATGGTCTTCGCCTCGTGGCATGGCGCAGAAATTAAGGAGACTCCCATTGACGTATATTACCCGCCAAGAGAGGAACGCGTGAGCCATTTCCGTCCGTTTATGGACTTCACGCGCATCAGCATACTGAACACTATTTTGTGCGTTATGGCAGTGGCATACGGACTGCCGTTGACGATTCTGAGGTTCCTGCTGCGAGTGCTGCGCACAGCATATTCGTTACTCGTATTCTCCATTACCACGTTATTGATATTCACACCATTAACGTGGATATACACGCATGTTGGTAAGGATACGGACAAGAAAAAGATGAAGGTACACAAGTTGATGCACCATGTGGCACGATTCGTAATGATAGGGCACGGCTTGCCGGGAGTGAAATTCAAGCAGGTCATAGCGGGAGGACTGAATCTGGACAGCGAGCCCAAGGTTATAATATGCAACCACCAGTCGGCCATAGACTTGCTCTGCATGCTGTGCCAGACACCCAAGATGATATTCCTAACGAAAGACTGGGTACGGAACAGCCCGTTCTTTGGGTTTATTGTGCGAAGCGCGGATTACCCATCATCGTCCGAAGGAATAGAGCAACTTATTCCCAACCTCAAAGCATTGAAGGAGAAGGGGTATAACATAGTAATCTACCCCGAAGGCTCGCGTTCGCGCAACGGCCACATAGCGCGCTACCACCAAGGGGCGTTCCTCATTGCCGAGGCTCTCGGTATGGACATTGTGCCGACTACGATATACGGTACGGGGCGCGTATTGGACAGCAAGACAATGCTGATGCGCCCGGGCACGATAGAGATGCGGATGGAGAAAGCCGTGACTCGCAAGGAATTGGACGCCATAGGCACAACTTTGGAACAGGCGAATGAGATGCGGAGGCGAGCGAGAATGGCTCTATTACAGTTAACAGTGCACAGTTAACAGTTCACAGTTGCTGACACAGTTTTGAGATTGTATTTTTA
>CAVGTO010000099.1:0-8267 GCA_963631865.1 Eggerthellaceae bacterium | reverse complement strand
CCTCGTTGAGGGTTATATCCTTGCCGTCGTAAGCCTCGACGATTCGCGGACGGACGTTGTGGGCCGAGAAGTCGGGACTCGTATCCATATGTGCGATGAAGCCCACTGTGGGCACTTTTGCGTCGGTATTGGCGGGGAGAGTGGCTGTGACATAGCCATATTGGCTCACGGCAACTTCTTGCATACCAATGGCGCGGAGGTCGTCGGCAAGGCGTTGTGCGAAATCGAGCTGCGGAAGGGTTGAGGGGGTGAGACCTGTGGTCTCGTCACTTTGGGTATTGACCTTTACGTAGGCCAGGAAACGTTCGAGGATATCCACTTGGGGTTGGAATATTTAGGTATGAAAATCGTGTGTTATCTGATTTGGGCAGACGGGACTTCTCAACGCACATCATCAGCCTTGAAGCCGAAACCAAGGCGTTTGGCAGTCTTTGTTTTCGACTGGAGGATATATTGCTTGAGGTTTGCCATGTCGGCTTGAATAACCATCTCGTAAGGCGGCACAAGGGCATCGCTCTCGGCGGCGTACTTGAGAGCTGTCTCGGCAAAACGCCGCCAGCCATCGGCATCAAGCTTCTTCTCGCCAAAATGATCGACACCAACAGCGCGCTGGCGCTTGCCCTCGACGAAGAAAGCGGACTCGGCATTAACAAAGATGCGCGCCACGAGATAGCCAAGATCCTCCTCTCGGTCGTACTTAAAGGAGTCCGTCATAAAGTTGTAGACATTGACGATGCCCACGGCGGCGCGATCGGTGTTATCCTTGACGTACTGAGTCTTGAGAGCCTGGTTGTCGCGATCGAAGAAAAAGACATCTGTCTGCTGGACGAAGACGAGCACATCGGCATCGAGAGTGAAGAGAGCTACATGAGAGGCGCGGCGTTCGTAACGCACCTCGACATCAGGGCCAAGGGATTCTGTGTATTCAGCAGCCATCTGTTGCAGGACTGTGCAAAGGGCCTCGAAGCCCTCTGTCACGTTTTTCTCGACCTCCTTGCGGAGTTTTGCCTTTGCCGCTACAAGCGAGACAATGGCATTGCGCATCTTCTTGTTCACCATAGAGAGACGTGTTATTAGATACGTGTTATTTCTTGAATCTTATTTCTATAATTCGGCGTGTGGACTGAGTAACCTTAAAACGGTCGTCAATCCGCATACCGAGAACGGCGATTACTCTCCCATCAGACTCAGCAATCCAAGCCTTTTCTTTCTCAGGACGACTGACTTTCCGGTCCACAAAGAAATCACTCAACTTCTTCTCACCCTTCATACCGAGTGGACGGAACGAATCCCCCACCCTCCAATGGCGGAACAAGAGCGGGAAAGAGACGCAGTCTGCATCGAAATGCACAACCATAGGGTCACGAGAGATAGCGTAATCCGCAGCACGGTCAAAAACCGAAACGCTCACGCAGAGCGGGCTCTGAACCTCCGCAGGACAAACATACACAGAGACCACATCATCAGCCAAATCAGGCTCAGCAGCCCCGCGAATGACAATGACGCTCTCGCGATCCACCACCACACGGGCTGCAGAAGAACGAAACTCACGACCGACCCGTCCATCCACAACGCAGCGTGCCACGTCGTGAACCGACCGGGGCGAGAGCCCTACAGGCGCAAGAAGCTCGAAGAGGAAAGGTTCGGCAGCCACTTGAGCACGGAGGCCTGCTATGGATATAGAGAAACCATCCTCATTCACAGAAACGTACCGACGGCGGAAATCATCAACCTGGGCTTGGAAGACCTCCATCACTTGGGCGACATGAGCCATATTCTGGTTCATTGTGCTCAAGAATGAGGGATTGAGAGCCTTGAGTTCGGGGATTACGTGGTGGCGAATACGGTTTCTGGCGTAATCGTCGGACGCATTGGTGCAATCCGTGACGTATTTCAGACCATTGGCTTTGCAGTAGAGTTCAATTTCATGACGAGAAACGCCAAGCATAGGGCGAGCCACACGGCCTTGGACACTTTTCATTCCCGAAAGTCCACGGATACCCGTACCGCGGACAAGATTGAGCATAAAAGTCTCGGCGGCATCGTCGGCATGGTGCGCCACGGCCACGACTGGTACGTGCATTTCGTCCAACAGACTAAAGAACCAATCGTAACGCAGTTCGCGGGCGGCCATCTCGATAGAGACCTTGTGCTCCGAAGCGTAGACACGAGTATCGAATTGCGCCACACGGAGTTCCACTCCCAAATCTCTGCAAAAAGAGCGGACAAATGCCTCATCGGAATCGGAATCCGCACCACGCAGATGGAAATTGCAGTGGGCAGCCACGCAATGGTAGCCACGCCGCACGAGTTCGCTGAGCAAAGCAACACTATCCGCGCCGCCGCTTATGGCCACGAGGACCGGACGGGAAAGGTCTAATATCTCTGTAGAAATCTTCATCGTCTTGGAATTGTAAAGGTATAGAAATTTTACATTCGGAGAATAACAAATTTGGGAGCTCTTGGGAGAGAGTGTTTGAATTTTGTTTTTACTTGGCTTTGCACACCCTCAAGACGGAATTCTTGGGTATTTATGGAAATATTGATTTGAGGGAAAGGCTATACTGGCAGATGTACCCGCATCGATTTGGCTAATTATCCAAAAAGATGTAAATTTAAACTCCCTAAAAATGGGGTTATTATATCCTTACAAACTTAAACATTTACATTAAAACGCATTACAGCAAAATGTCTAAGAAAAACACTATTACCGAGAGGCTAAAGAAGGACCTCCCGGTCCAATTTATCAGGAAGGAGTACCGTGCGTGGTTCTACGTCGTAGAATATGGCGGAAATGACTATTACGTCAAGATGTTCGACTTCCAGAAAAACGACGACAATAAGCCGAACACCATCCGGTGCCTGATAGAGAAAACAGCAGGCGGACAGACGGACGTAAAGCAAGACCTCGTGCCACTCATCGCCGCAAGATATAAAGTTGGAGGCACATATAAGTTCAGGCTCAAGCGCAACGACCAAAGGAATGGACAGTACGACGCCATCTCGCCTGAGAATTTCAAGTTTTATCTCGACAATCCCAAAGACAAATATTACCCCGACCACACAGAAATCCTCGGACGAGTAAAGTCGGTGGACGACGTGAAAGTCATGGTAGAAGAGGCAGAGGCCACGCGCGACGAGGCCGGAAACTTCTCTAAATTTATTGCGCCAGAGACATTGTTCGAGCTGGCGGAAAGGCTTGGCACTCGTCCTTCAATAGTAAAATGGGCAATCAGGGTATTCGACGCGCATCTCGACTTTGCCGACGCACGCACACTGCTCGAAGCGCGCGCCCCCGGTTGGCTTAGCGAGACCATTGCCGTAATACGAGACCAGATGCCGCATTGGGTGCGTCGAGTCGGCAAGATATCGCACCAGCGCGAAGTGCTTCGTGAACTTCGACGCATAGGCATAGAAATACTTGAACAGAGTAACATAGCCACAGGCGACACGCAAGATGCCGAGCGACTTCGCCGCAACGTATCGAGCTGCATCAACGCCGCCGACGAATATAATTCGGCCCTCGCAAAGATTGACGAAGGCACGATTGAGCAATACGCCGAAGGCACTATGAGCAGCCTGTCGCGCACAGGCTACATCTACGAGCCGCTCCACCGACTCCACGTCATGACGTGCGCTATGGCAACAGACCGCGGACTCATGGCCGAATGGATGCCGACAATGTTCAGCACACTAACCTCCCGCGGAACGGCCGATTGGCGGCAGGAGCCACTCCGCCATGCGCTGCTCGACATGCTGACTACTTATATCGACATCAACAGTCACCGTGCCGACAAGGTTATCGACATCAAGCTTGGCGACAACAAGGTCATCGTTACCGACATTATGCGCGCCATGACAATGACGCTCCTCCTCACCACGGAAGAGGACCGCATCAACCGCCGTATGCTTATGTCGCGCCTCTGCCGATACGCATCGCTCTACGGCACAACACCCGCCACCAGCCAATCGCTGAACGACAAGGCCTACGGTTTCCTACTGACCAATGCACCGCAAGTTTTGCCCTTCAGCTGGAACGACCTCAAATATTCTGCCGACATCATAAGCGTCAAGACCGGTGCGGCAGCACTGCTGACAGGCCCCGTTGAGACAGTGCAATATGAGGGTGAGCGCGCTTCGGTGAGCGTGATTGGCGGAGACATAACCATAACTCAGATTGGCGGCGTCGGCCGTCTGCGCGAAGTTCTACCCGCAGGTCTTCCCGGTTGGCGCAACTTTCATATCCTCACCACAAACAAGAACCTCACAGCCCCCGCAAAGGCAGACACGGACGACATTACGGAGCTCCGCCGCATGTGGCGCGACATCGAGGACACCCTCTTCGACCCGAAAAAGGAGAACGGAGCGGCGGCAGCGACAACTGTACGCAAAGCCAAGATTCACGCCGAGGAAGGCGACGAAGTCTTTATCCGCATCACAGGTCGCGACGGCCGACGCGACGACAACGGAAACCCGCTCTTCCATGCCGTAATCGTAAACGATTCCATCAAGGGAGAAGGCTCAATCTCACCACGCGACATTGTACACTATAACGTCAAGGCCGCCCAGACAACCGACTTCCAGACACCGGACGGCAGGCAGTTGCTCCTCCGTGCGTACGTAGACTACGTCTGCGACGACGACACTTGCGTGTTCACCATGGCGAGTCTCGTAGACGGCTTCGTGAGCGAGTACGCCCAAGAGGGAGACGAGGTCCTTTGCCGAATGACTATCACCATGGCTAATGGCGACAGCCTCCTCATAAGCGAGAAAGGCTATTCGCTAAAAGTGCCGCGCGACTACGACACGCCGCAGCTCCGCAATGGCGAGATGGCGATGGTCGAGATCCAGCGCGTATACCCCGACGGCAAAGTGGACGGCGTCATAACCAGCACCGTGGAATATGGCCATGAGATAACTGACAGCGACTGTCTCTGCGCCATTATGCAAGCATATGCAGAAGGTGTGTATGAGGATGACGATGACGACGAGGATGAAGAGGAAGACGACATGGGCTACGACATGCAGAACTCGGGCGAAATGGATCGCAGCGAGCTCACAGAGCTTATGAGCATCATCGACCGCCAAAGCAACCTGACGACCAACCGCGCCCAAGCGTTCAACCTCCTTGCTGTGGCACGACTTATGGCTCTCACAATGGGCGACAAGCGCAAAGCCGACGAGTACCATGACCGTATGATATTCATTCACCTCATGCAGCAATATGCCGTCAACCAGTGGATTGACACCGAGGAGTTTGAGCGTCATTACATTAGCAGCCGCGACATAATGAGCGACTACCCCGATATGCAGGATCAGATAATGCGCCTCTTCTGCATTTCACGAATGGACAAAGAGAACTCGGACCTCGACCTTGCAAGAGTCATGGCAGAGCGTCGCGGTACGCTTACGGCCGACATCGCCAGCCTTGTCTTGGCATACAATGTGCTCAAGCATCACGAACTCGACTCGGAGCGTCGCGGCATACGCAACAAGATTAATGAGCTGCTCGGTGTGGAGACTCGCGACGTATCGCATCTCGACTTTATGGGAGAAGAGGGGCCTTGCCTTGAGTTCAAGACGAGCCTTGTCTTCCCGCCCGACAGCAATCTCCGTCCTGACAAGGCAAAGCAGTGCACCAAGTTGCTCACCGTGGTCTGCGGCATGATGAACTACCAAGGCGGCCGCCTTCTCGTGGGTGTAAACGACACCGGTATGGCAGTGGGCGTAGACGCAGATTTCAAGGAACTCTCCGGCAGCAGCATCTACGACGAGCAGAAGGCACGTGATATTATGAACAACTTTTTCATCAGCATGATGAGGCAGCATATGCCAGGCGAAGCAAGCCTCTACGTTCGCACAAGCTTCGAGGACCACAATGGTCGTTCAATCTTTGCCGTGGAGGTAGATAGTGCCAAGCGCGTGATGGACGTAGACGGTATGTATTACCGCCGCGTAGGAGCCACAACCCGCGTGATGGACGAGAATGAGCGCATTGCCGTCGAGGATCTCAAGAAAGGCAAGTAATGGACGAGACAGTACTGATGGACATCGTACACATGCCGATGCCCTACGGGAAATATAAGGGTGTGCCACTCTATAAGCTTCCTGAGCCTTACCTCAGTTGGTACAAGACTCAAGGTTTTCCCAAGGGTCGCCTCGGAATGCTGCTCGAGACTCTCTACGAGATTAAACTCAACGGACTGGAGTATCTGCTCCGTCCGTTGATAAAATAAGCGATTAAGTTAACAAAACGCCCCGCGCCGGCCATCAGAAACATGATAGTCGGCGCGGGTGTTTTATATAAACGAAACCTAAGATATAGGGTGCTTGGCGGGATTACTTTTTGATGTAGTAGGCCCAGCCGGTGCCTTTGCAAGCAAGAGTGTAGCCGTCGGGGACAGTAGAGGGAGCCGAGGCACCTATACGGCAGATTAGCGAGCCGCGGCGACCAGTGGCGACAGCCTCGTAATATTTGGAGCTCTCAGTGACGCGGACGTCACTGATGTTGGTGATGCCGGCCTCCTTGCGAGCCGCAATCATATCCTCGATGTTGGTCTTGTAAATCTTATTGGTCCAATGAGGCCAAAAGACACAAGGGACGCCAGGAGAGGAGAGAATGAAAGCGTAGGCCTGGGCAATGTTGCCAGTGTACTTATTGTCGTCGCGATAGGTGTCATGATTATCGACAAAAGTAACGGAATAAGCATTGGTGGCTGCATTGTGGATGAGGCCAGCAGGACGGTTGACTTGGCTATCCTGGTCGGTCCAAGTCATCTTGCTGAAGGTATTCTTAGCGAGACCGCTATTGAGGGCATCGTACTTCATCGGGAAGTCGAAAGCCATACTCTTATTGCCAGTGGCCTTTATCCAATTGTTTACAACATCGTAAGAGCCATCCCAATACTCACCGACGGAGAGATAAGGATCGGTGGCATCATTGTAGATACCAATGTATTCACCTGCGTAACCTTTGCAGAAGTCATAACGCCAACCGTCATACCCAAACTCGCCCTTGAGCCAGCTGAGGTATGCAATACAATCCTCCTGGACGTACTCACTGGTGTGATCGAGATCGCGCGCGCCGCTCCAGTTCTCACCGGTATCCTTGGCGCCAGCGGCCTTGCCATACCAATTGGCATCGGTGCAAGAACTTGCGTCGTTCATCTCGTCGTCGCAGCAAATGTGGTTGACGTCGAGTTGGAAAGAGCCATAGGTGCCGAAGTCGTCCTTGGTGAAATTGCCCCATGCGTTGTCGCCAGCGCGATGGTTTATGACGATGTCGGCAATGACCTTTACGCCGTCGGCATGGAGGGTTGAGATAAGTTTCTTGAGATTATCCGCCGTACCCCAACATGAGGTTTGGTCGGTCCACTCGCGCGGATGGTAACCTACGTTATTACCGCCTACGGTATTGCCACCTTCAGCACTTGCCGAGGGCGGAAGCCAAACGCAGGAGAAGCTCTTGGCAATATCAGAAGCTGAGCTGATGAGTTTGAGCCAACTGGTCTCCTTCTGGCTATCCCAATAGAAACCTTGGAGCATCACGTCCTCGCGACCACCGTCTTTATAATTGGCAGCCTGAGTGATTGTGAGGGTCTCTGTATAATAGTCGGCAGAGAAGACCACCTTGGCAGAGCGAGCATCCTCTGTATCGTTCTCTGTCAGCGTAAACTGGACGTCGAGCTCAGTTGCCTTGCCAGAAGTCTTATCGATGCTGAGCCATGCGGCATCAGAAGGCATTGAGACTGTCCATTCGCCCGTTGCGCCGAGGGTATAGGAGAGGGAAGTTTGGTTATAGTTTGCGGAGAGAGTGTTCTCTACATCTTTTTGTGATGGAGTAACTTTCTCGTCACCAGAGTTGCCGCCATCATCATCGGAGCAGGCCACAAGGGGCATCTGCGCAATGAGGATGAGCATCGTCAGGGATAGCCACTTGGTTGGGAATGGGAATATTTTCATGTTGCTGTATATGTTGTTTTCGTTTTTTTGTATTGAATGCTATTTTATCCACGGACCACACGGATATGCACAGACTTTTTGGGGTGAGCCATATTCAGTGCTTACCGTAGATTTAGCTTCGCTCAAATGTGATACACACGGAAATAGAATATAATTCAAGACCGAGTGCACTGATTTTTGAATGAACGATCTCGCAACTGTTATGTAGATATATACGAGGGAAGAAGCCGGTTAGTTTATAAAAGGCCGCCTGAGGCACTGTGCGTCTCAGGCGGCCGATAGGTTGTTTGTCTTATGAGCGGTTA
>CAVGTO010000098.1:0-8322 GCA_963631865.1 Eggerthellaceae bacterium | reverse complement strand
TGACTATTGACGGTTGACAATTGACGATGGCGGGGGATTTGTTTGGGTTTTAGGAGGTTAGGGGCGGTTGTTAATTGGAGTTAAAAGGGATTAGAGGGATATTTGGCCTAGAGATCAGACACATGAAACGCCGAGCGTACCATTGGGATGGAACGCTCGGCGCTATGTTTATAGGGATTTACCCTACCAATAGATCAATCCTCCTTGTGGAACATATTGCGGACGGAGGAGAAGAAGGATTGGAAGGGGGTGTAGGTGCCGTCGGGAGACGCCTTGCCAGCCTCATCGGGATCTACATTTTGAGGTTGGTTGAAATACTCATCCTCAAAATCGACATTCTTGGGAGACTCATCAGCTTGAGGATCTTCGGGAATGTTGAGTTTGCGAGAGAGCTTGGAAAGCTGGTCGGCAAGAGAAGGTGCAGAGGGACGGAGATTTATGGCGAAATTGAGAGCGCCATTACGGGCGAGGTAGAGGAACTGCACCTGTATTTTCTGCCCTGGGACAAAGATGGCCGTAAGATCCCTGCAATGCGGATGGATATTCTTTCGCTGTACAAGTCCGGTGTTGCCGTCAACATCGATAGAGATATGACCGATGGATACGGATTTGACAGTTGCCTCGATATTGTCGCGATCCTTATATATGTCTATGAGGGACTGGTTGAACTGTTCAACCTCGTCGGAAGAGAGGACGCAGAGAGTTGTATTCTTCTTCCTATATATCTGTTTTACAACGCATACCAAAACTTGCCCAGTCTGATAGTAGCCAGTGTAGCGGCCTGGCACACGGTCGGCATCGAGGAGACCAACGTAGTTATAGCCAAGGTTGAGAGAGACACGTTCGGGAGCCACATGGATGGCGACGGCACAAACAGTATCGCCAACCGACGGTTTCCACGGGCGGTAAGAGTCCTCTTGTGCACTAATGGTCTGGGCATCAGGCGAAGAAGCTGGTACTACCTGACAGAAGAGATTGGAAGATGAAGCGATTGGGAAGACACGCGCCACGACGCAAGGGATGGTGTTGCCAACCTTATAAGAGGCGACCTCACTAGGCACGAGGCTCGTAGGCGCAATGAGACCGATATGATCCGAATTGGGGAATGAGACGAAGACTCCGTTGCCATCGATCTTGGTGATAGCGCAGTCGAAGGAGTCACCCACGTGAACATCGGCATCAGCGGGCACAGGCGCAGCGGACTCATAAATGAGTATATCGGTAAACTTGAGGGTGAAGACAAGCGCATCGTGCGAACGGCTGTAGCCAGAGAAAACGGCCAAGAGACGATCGCCAGGCTTATAGAGCGAGCGCAGAGGCACAGACTTGTCCCACAAAGCGTTGCTACTCTTGACGAAGCCATCGTAGCCATTAACATCGAGATAGAGGCAGCCGTCGGCTACACTTGCGACCTCGGCCTCGACAATCTCGCCGGGATTATGGCCAGAGGAGAACGCCGTACGGAGTTGGGATGCGAGTCGACGTTGCTCGGTGGAGAGAGTGTAAAAATTGTTGCCATTGCGATCCAAACGGACAGACTCTATGACCACCTTGATCTCGGAGTGGGGATAGTATTCGGCCTCGGAATGGTTGGCACTGATGCGAAGTACGCCGTAGCCATTGCCCTCGAAATTAACGTATACGGAGTTGATAGTCACCTTGGTAATCACGCCAGTGACGACATCGCCCTCGTAAAATGGTTGTGACATGTTTGGGATTAAAGAATTGGTATTGTCTCGAATTTCAATTTGAGTTTGGAAAAGAGAAATGGAGGTACTCGCGGGTTCGTTTCGAGACTTTACAACGAAACCGTACTACAAAGATAATTGTATTTTTCGTGCTTGATGATACGAAAGTAAGACAGTGAGTGAAGAAAATGACTTGCGCGACAAGGAATGCAGGTTTGCTCACCTCAAATTTTATTATCTGTCCATTGACATCACTAATTCGCACGGATTTCTGTTTTAATAGGCTCGCTGAGATTGGCACGGATTTCGCTTCGCTCTGTGTGATTTATGCAGAACATGGACGCGTGAATTGCTGTCGGTACGGGAAATGTTGTATTTTTAGGGATTGAAAGGAAGAAGAGTTGTCCACTGATTTCACGGATTGGCACAGAGCTAAATTTTGACGTGCTTGCTGCGATTGACACGGTTTTCGCTTCGCTCAATGCGATTTATACAGGGACTGGGACGAGAGTCTTTCCTTCTTGATATTTTTGATTCGCAACAAGATGAAAATAAAGACGATAGTGGCATCAGCCGCAATAGTAATAGCAAGCAACATACAGGCGCAGACCACCATAAGCGAAGCCGACCAGGAGACAATAGCCCAGGCGATTGAGCAAGCCGACAACGGGAAGGCCGACAAAGCCGCGGCTACACTCGAAAAGATGTGCCGCCAATACCCCACGGAGGCCGCATTGCGCTACGAGCTTGGCTATGCGCTAATGAAAGACTACCAGTTCGCACGCGCCGCGGAGACATTCCGAAGCCTGAGAAGCGAAAAGGAGATGGGCGAACTTCCATATCAGATGGAGGGCAACGCACTGGACTTAGCAGGGCGACGTGGCGATGCCGTACGAGCTTATAAAGAGGGACTTAAGCGATACCCGAAATCGGGAGCGTTGCTGATGGAGCTCGGAACAATAAGGATGCACGAAGAAGACTACGCTGGCGCACTGGAGATGTATGCACAAGGCATTGAAGCGGCTCCGGACTATGCTCCAAACTATTACCGCGCGGCATGGATACACTTCCACAGCGACGCGCCGTGGGACGGGATTGCGCTGGCAGAGCACTTCATAATGATGGAGATAAAAGGCCCGCGGGTGGAAGAGATGAGCAGACTGACGTTTGACGCTTACGCTGCCATGATACGCACAGCCGTAGCCGCGGGTGGCGACGACAACACCATAGCGAGGGCCGCGACAGAGCTGGGGTATGACCCGAAAGACGAAGAAACTACATTGACTCTGAGGGTGATGAGTGGAGTAAAAAAAGCACTCCACGCCAGCATACCAGAGGAAGGCACGGATGAGAGGGTATGGAAATTTGAGGAAGCATTGGCCGGGGCTGGGCATTGGGATGCCTACGTACGTTGGCTGCTCCGCAAAGGACGGGAGAAAGAGTTTATGGCCTGGATGTCGCTGCACGAGAGCATGATGGAGAGTTTTGCGCTGTGGCTGTCGGACGTGAGAGGCGAAGAGTAGCCCACCCTATTTAATATTTTTGACGCTGGTGTCAGTTTTATTAAAAACAAAGATAGATAAAATTGGAAGAGATTGCGAGCGAGTGGTTATATCCAATGAATTAGCGGATTGGAGAGGATACTTAATAAAAGAGGCGATCGGGACGGTTTTATTAAATGGGGGGGCTTGGGAGAATGTGGGAATAGCCGGGGAAAATTCCGGTAAACGCCCGGGGCTTGCGCCGCCGGGCTGACTTAACACGCAAGATGCGCAACGCATGGTTTTAAGCTGCGCAAAGAACTCGTAGTGCCCATTGGGGCTTCGACACCCCGCAAACTGGGATTTTGGAGATGCGTAGTATGTCTATTGGCAAAAAAATAAAGCCCAGGACAAGCGTCCAGGGCTTAAAATTATCTTAATGAACGATGTCCGATAATGCGGGATTAAAAGTTGTCATCGGTGGTACCATCCACAGACGGATCATGGACCAAACGGACGGTGAAGTACATGCTCTTGGGACTGGAGTCGCGCACCGTAATGTTACTTTGGTTAAAGTCCATATTGTATGCGCGCTTGCCATTGGCATTCCAAGCCCAATAGTCACCATCAGTCGTGGAGTTTCTTAATTCACCGTCTTTGTAGTTGCCTGCGGCCGGGAAGAAGATTGACCTGCCGTTAATCTTGCTCCTAAAAAAATAGCCGTGAAGGCCGGCTGACCATGTAACCTCACAATTATCGACCAACTCCTTGAAATCGGTGGTAGAGGGGAGGCCGAAACCACCGCCCTCATACATCGTGTAACCCAACGCAAAAGCCGCATAGTAGGTGAAATAACTGCCATAGTATACTTTTTGGGTAGCACCTACATTCCTGTCGCTCCATTGCTTACCCGATGGCAATCCGAGATCGATGTACTCATATGAGCAGCTCCAAAAAACGTCAATGAAGTCAGATAGCGCTTCTTCTGAATCCACAAGATGAGTGGGGGCCTCAGGGGCCATGTCAACTTCATCATTTTCAATGTAGCTATTGATCGAGTCATCGTACGAGCCATAGTCGGATTCGCACGTGCCGCAGGAGAGAGCAAGAGTAATGATGCAAATGACTACAGGGAGACCGAGAAGGCAGGCAAGTCCGATGGTCCATTTGGTCTGCCTGCTCTTCATCTCGATGCTGTCGGCCGGCTCTGCGACAGAATTGACGGGAGCGCCCCATTTGTTCTCCTCGGTCTGACCAGCGAGAACCAAGAGGACGAGAAGGATGATGCTACCGACGCAAGGGACAAAAGAGACGAGCATCCAGAGACCCGAACGGCCAGTGTCGTGAAGGCGGCGTACCGTGATGGACAGACTGGGGATGACGCAAACAAGGCTGAGCAAAATGCTAAGGGCTGCAATTATCCAATAGCCAGGGGCTAAGACAATACCCTTGAAGAGCAAGACAATAAGCGGGACCGTGTAGAAAAGTCCAACCACAAGGAAGAAGAGTGTAGTCAGCCAGAAATCTGAGCGTGACGTGCGGCCGTGGAAATTGCCAAAGTTGCCAAAGAACTCATAGAAGAGTTGCAGGGGCAGGAAGGAGAAACGGGGCTTAGCGGTTCCCGCAATGTTGTTTTCCGATGTTTCCATTTTTGTATTGATTATATTTATGTTTTTCTAATTTCCTGGCAGGCATTACGCCATTCCGAGTTTATGGTCAACCTTGTCCTTGATGGCGGGGGTGACGTATGCCTTGACGGTCTTGTAGGCGACGGCGAGAGCTCCGGCGTCGTCAGCCCATCCGAGGACAGGAATAATGTCCGGGATGAGGTCGATGGGGCAGATGAGGTAGCCGAGGGCTGCGACGATGATGGCCTTGGTGGCGACTGGCGTAGAGTCCTCCTTCATGACGAAGTAGAGTTCGAGTGCGGTGCGCGCAAGGCTGGGTGAGACCTTGGCAACGGTAGACCAGAAGCCGGACTCGGAGTAGTCGCTGGAATAGGAGGTCAGTTGTTCGGTAGAGGTGATTTTTGAGCTCATAATGTTTTATTCTTTATGTTCGTAGTATCTCATACGCAAAGCAGTTGGTTTTGTTAACGATTGACTACGATAAGACACGAAATTGATAAACTATGCTTTAATTTGGCGCATCAGTGTGCAGAAAACAGGTGGTCTTTTATTCGTCAGATGTATGTAAAATTTTGTTTATTAGACAATTTGTGAGAAGATGAGAAGGGTTGGGTCCTGTCTTGACGGGCAGGCCCGGGTTGGGAATAAAGAAAGATATTAGGTTGTAGACTAAATGGTTATGTAACCTTTTGTTGTTTGATTACACTGCAAATATACGGTGGGTATTTCCATTAGAGGTTACTTTTCCGGCACACCAGAGCCCCATAAAAAGAGAACTGCACCGCATGGGTGCAAATTGATTATTTCCGAGCGCAGTTTTGCCCTTAGACCAGGAATACGTTGTATATTGTTGAAACAACAGAGCGGTAATATTGCTAATTATTTAATAATCAGCAAATAACCACATATATTTATCGTAAAAGGTTACATCTTGATGACGGGACGGATAGAGAAGTACATGGTGGCCGGGCTGTTGTCGTTTGGTTTGATGGTCGACGAGGTGAAGTCGAGGTTATAGGCTCGGCCAGCCCCCTTCTTGTCGGCAAGCCAATAGTCGCCATCAGTGTTGGACTTGCGACGCTTCCCATTCTTGATGTTGCCGACGGCGGGGAGGAAGATGAAGTTGCCATTGGGGCCTTTGACCTTATAGCCAGCCACACCCGAATCCTTGTAGGACGAGACCCAAGTCCACTCACACTTGTTGTATAGCTCCTTCATCTGCTTACGTGTTGGCAGAGCGCAACCGCGGCCAACCTTCTTGATGAGTTTGACAGCATCGGAATAAGGAACAAGGTCACCATTCTCGTAGGAGTGTTGCGCACCGTAGTTGGCGGAGAACCAATACGTTCCGCTGGGGAGGCCGAGATCAACGGGCTCGGGTGTCTCATTGACGACTTGCGTAGTGCTCTCGCCCGACTCCGCCCCGTCACCAGAACATTTTTGGACAAACATTCCAATGATGGCAAGGATGGTAAAACCACAGAGGATGGAAACAATCTGAACCTTGAGGCAGCCCATGTTGGGGGCGGGGTCCTCACCCTTGTATGCCTTAAGATAAGCATCGTGCTCAGCACCACCACTCTTGAAATAGACATATGCTCCAACAAGCATGCTTATGATAACTATAACCCACATGATATTCGGCGTGTAGACATTAACATTATTGGTTACTCACACTTTTCTTCACTTACTTTATGAAGAAGTAGATAATCAGAGCCAAAACAATCAGACAAATCAGACAGCCGCAGCCTTGGTTTGTGGCCGTGGAATTCACCTCTTTTAAATTTCCGCCTTTGGATTTTATCTCTTTATTCAGTTCCTCAAGGGCTTCACGTTCTCTCGCAGTCTGCTTCTCTTCGTCTTCGTAGTCCGAGCCAAAGAGTTTTTGCTTAGCGCGCTTGCGCCTTGAACTTTCTGATATATTGTAAGCCATACAGAATTATATTAAGGTTCTCACTTAGAGGACGATTTGTTGGTCACCCCTGAGGAATGCGTCGATGTCATTTTCGGATAAAGAGCCCCCCGCGGCCTCGGAGAGCATGAGAATCGCAGCCTTCTGCTCTTCGGGCGAAGAAGCCAAGTTGACCTGCCTGATGATTTCACGGATGCATGCACTCTTGTCATCAATCTGGCCAATCTTCTCAGAGAACTTTTGGCGGAGCTGATTGAAATCCTCGTCATATTGTGCAGCAATCTCCTTGCCCTGCTGACGGATGATGTAGAGTTTAGAGTAGCTCTCGGCCAGTTTCACGCCACTGCTGACAACCGAGTTGAGCATCTCGGTGCGAATGTCGCCCGTCGGATTATCCCGGTGCAAGACATTCGTCAGATTTTCTGTGAGATGCGAGATATTGGCTTCGATTTCGGCAGGCAGGCCCATTTGAGACGCATAGTCGGGCAGATGGACTGCAGACACAAGTTCATTGTCGAGCTTGGTCTCAGATATTTCGCGTCCGAGCCTGAGCAAGGCCACAATGGGGCGCAGGTGCTTAAGCATAGCGTTTCGGACATCGTCGGACACCACGAGCTTAGCCCTTATCTGTTCACTGAGGTCATCCATCTCCTTCATGATGCGCTCACGCTCACGACCGAGATTCTCCACAGCTTTCTGGTGCTTGTCCAACTCCTCCTTGCCGAGTGTAGAGTCGACGAGGAGTGCCTCATACCTGTTTGCCATGTCGCCATACTCCATGTTCCACAGGACACGGTTCTTGACATAGGTCGAGTTTACGTAGTAAAACGTAAGGAGAGACAGCAGCAAGGGTGGTTTGCTCGGCCTTTGGGCGACGGCCTCTTTGTAGGATTTCTGATTGCGCGACAAGAAGTCGTTGGCCGCAGTTATTTGCGACTTGTAGATGTCGATGTGCAGGAGGTGGTCGTTGACAGAGGCCTCCAGCACTAACAACTGGTTGGCAAGCTTTTTGCGCTTATCAATCAACTCTTTGACGCAAGGCTGTGCATAGACCGCCTCAATCACCTTGCCATAGTCGGACTCAAGCAATTGGGCAGCCCACCTCAGGTAGGTGTTGGCTTTGGGGATGGCCACGTCATTGAGAGTCTTATATATGGCAAACAGACGCAAGACATCAGCCTTGACGTTGGTTGCGTCGCGCTTCATGATTGCCTTTAACCTCTCAAGTTCGGCCTCCATCATGTTGGTCTTCTGTTTTGCGACAGAATAATGGTGAGCCGCTCGAGCAGTAGCAGCAATCCCACCCCAAAGACCTCCTCCGAAGGTCTTGAAATCGTTCGCCGCATTCTGGGCTGTTTCTTCAAAGTGTTGAGAGATTGCAGAAGTCAGCATTTTGCAATTTTGCGCAAGGTTCTGATATTCAAGCAAGACCTGCTGAAGCATAGCATCGACATCCAGCCACTCAATTTTGTTGAAGTCGAATAGATCGGGGGAGACAGCCTTAATCAAGTTGCCGAAAACATCCACAAGTTGCGTGGCAAAGTCCACGTAAACGTCCACAATGCTCGCCCTGAGGTCCGTGAAGTCCTTTATGTTGCCGCGCACACCACACT
>CAVGTO010000097.1:0-8342 GCA_963631865.1 Eggerthellaceae bacterium | reverse complement strand
TCGTCACGCATGGGCGAGGCGGAGATAAAGGTTGAGGTTGCCGAGCACCCGAGTGATGACGGCACGCTGTCGTCCGTAAACACTTACACGAAGACAGAAAGTCACGGAGTTTCCGCATTTGGCAAACTGTCGTTTGGCGTTGCGGACATCAATGGCGGTTACTCAAGGAGCAAGTCTGAGACTGTTTCACAGGTGTCCGTAATGGACATCAACGGAGACCAATATCCCGATTGGCTCTACGCATCGGGTGGTGAGATGAAAGTCAATATGACCAATATGTATGGTCGTATTGACAGCGAGCAATATGATATGACTAACGGCCTTGGCATTTCATCAGGCAATGCGAAATCTATTTCTGGCGGAGCCTCAGCCTCAGAGAAGGAGGACGAGAGCGGGGAAGTGAAAACTGTATCGATAGCCAAGCCTGGTAAGAACTCGCGAATCAGTTGGCTCAAGGATTGCGAGATAAGCCTTGAGGCGTCGTCCCGATTTGCGGCGGGCGTTAGTGGCGATTTCTCTGAGAGTGAAGATGAGGCGAGCCGTGAGATGATGGACATCAATGGAGACGGGTTGCCAGATATCGTGTATTCTGACGGCACTGTCCGTTTCGGCAAAGGTGGTTCGTTCACCGATGCCATAAATTATGGACAGGAGGCGATTCGCAAGAGCTCGTCTCGTAATAAGGCGGCCGGTGGAGGTGTTAGTATTCCTATTGTCGGCTATGCGTCAGTTGGCTTTGGCACGAATGTAACTTCGAGCGACAACATGTGTGCGCTTCCCCGAAAATCGGACTGTTGCGAATTAGAAAACAAACGACTAATTTGTTCCGATTCTGAATAGAAATGTAATGTGGAGTCGCACTATCCTGTTTCAACCTGCGGTGTGGCCGCTGAGTTAAAAAATATTTTTGAGGGCCTGAAGTTTTTTGCATAGCTTATTTTTTTCTCCCTTGGCGACTTAATGGCAAAGGGTAAGCACACAGTAATAGCCTGTTAAGGTCGTGGTGGAGATCAATCCGTCGTTTGATTTTTTTAATATTTTCGCCCGTAATGTTTAATCTTTCGGAAGAAATATTTATATTTGTAATCGCAAAGGGGAGGCAAATACCTCTAACGTTATGTCTAGGACCTTTGCGAAAACGAATGGCGACGGCTAATGTCGAGGCTTTTATGTATGACGACACCGATAATCCGTACATTCAGACAAAAGATTTAAATCAACGCATTTTGTAAATTTTCTTATAAATTATGAGCGGCAAGAAGACTTTCTCGATGATTAAGCCCGGTGCGGTTCGCAACAAGCACATCGGTCACATTCTCTCTAAAATTGAAGAGGCAGGTTACACCATAGCAGCCATCAAGACCACACGTCTCACTCTCGATATGGCTGCCGAGTTCTATGCCGTCCATAAGGATCGCCCCTTCTTCCAAGAGCTCATCGAGTTCATGTCCTCTGGCCCTATTGTGGCTATGGTGCTCCTCAAGGACAATGCCGTCGAGGACTTCCGCAAGCTCATTGGCGCAACAGATCCTGCTGAGGCTGCAGAGGGTACGATCCGTCGCCTCTTTGCCACAAGCAAGAGCCACAACGCGATCCATGGCTCCGACAGTGATGAGAATGCTCAGCGTGAGTGCGCTTTCTTCTTCAGCCGTCAGGAGTACCTCCGCAGCGACCTTGTCGGCATGGAGGATTAAAAACGCTCTTCGTGGCTGTGCCTTTCGTGGCACATTAGATTAGTTAAGGTAATTTCGAGTGCGGTGCACGGGTGTTTTTCACTTGTGCACCGCATTTTTTTCTTCCCTTCCCGATCCGGCGTGCGGATACTGGCTTAGCCTCTCTCGTCCCATTTGGATTTGTAATTGTGCTTAGCTCTTTCGCATTGCTCGATTTTTCATTACCTTTACGCCGATTTTCCCTTGTTTATCTATAATCCAAAATGAACCATACGGTAGGAGCAGTCTCTTTCTCTGACGACATGGCTGAGGACTTCGCACGCGTTGTCCAGCAAAGCCAGAATATAATCCTCACGTGCCACACCAATGCCGACGGAGACGCTCTCGGCTCTACGCTTGGTTTCCGTCAGGTGCTGATGAATATGGGCAAGACGGCACATGTCGTCACTCCCGATCTCGCACCCTCTACATACGCTTGGATTAAGGGCTTCAAGACCCTCCATTCATACGACCGGCAGACCGACGAGTGCAACGCCCTCATCGATGCCGCCGACCTCATCGTCATGATGGATTATAACGATCTTTCGCGCATCAAGTCGCTAGGCGATAAGATTTCGACTCTTAGCACACCTCGTCTGCTCATCGACCATCATCTCGATCCTAAGGTCGATGCTGACGTCAAGATTTCGCGTCCGCACTCTTCCGCTACGTGTCAGATCATCTTCAAACTCCTCCTAGCCGCTGGCTTTAGTGAGTACATCGACATCGATGCCGCCACCAATTTCTATTCTGGCATCATAACCGACACTGGCGC
Source organism: Eggerthellaceae bacterium (assembly GCA_963631865.1). Lineage (GTDB taxonomy): Bacteria > Bacteroidota > Bacteroidia > Bacteroidales > Marinilabiliaceae > W3P20-009. The sequence continues at coordinate 5,855 of CAVGTO010000097.1, read as the reverse complement.
TCTCAGCTACAATTCCAGTGATCCTGAGATCTACTATCTCGTAGCTGAGCTTATTAGCCGTGGCGTGGATAAGACTTTTGTCCACGACAAGATCTTCAACAATAAGACAGTCAAGATTCTCAAGCTTCAGGGTTTCGCTCTCGGCCGCAAGTTCCATCGAATTGAGAAGTATCCTCTTTCCGTCATGGCTCTCTCTGCCGAGGAACTTGAGCATTATAACTACAACACTGGCGATACTGAGGGGTTTGTCAATATTCCCCTTCAAGTGCGTGATATTATTTGCTCGTGCCTCATCCTCGATCGTCCAGATGGCGTTAAGATGTCTTTCCGCAGCAAGGGCGATTTCCCTGTTAATGAATATGCTGCCAAGTATTTTGGTGGCGGTGGTCACCTCAATGCGGCTGGCGGCTCCTTCAGTGGCACTGTCGACGAGGCGCAGAAACTTTATTCAAAGTCGATAGTTGATTTCTACAAACGCTGGATGAAACGCACTGCGCAGTAATGAGATTTGTTGTGAACGGTCATATTGCGAGCCTCGGCTTTTTCTTCTGTCTGCTCCTTTCGTTTGGGCTTCAGGGGTGCACTGGTTGTGGCAATTCTGACGAAGATGTGAGGTATCGCCCGACGCGCGAGGATTTCATCAAGTACAATCGTCGTCTCTTTTGGTGCGATTCCGTCTGCATCGCCAAATATTCTGATTCTCTCGGCCTCAATACTCAGTCGTCGCCTACGAATCTTTGGCTGACTGTCCACAACCAAGGCACGGGTGAGCAGATTGCTAATGGTGACCACGTGAAGTTGGATTATTCTGTCATGACCCTCCTTGGCGACACATTATACACCTCTGCTGTGGATGGAAAACTCAACATTGTTGTAGGCAAGGCAAATGTGTGCATAGGTCTCGACGAGGCTCTTCTCAACCTCCGTCATGATGGTTCTGTGGCTACAGCCATCATAATCCCAGAGAAGGCTTTCGGCTTCCGTGGTGACGACCGAAAAATTCACGGTCGAGTCATCTTGCGATACGATATAAAAGTGCTCAACTAAATGAAAACAAAGGTTCTTCTGCCTCTTTCCGCATTGCTGTTATCTGCTTGTGCCGACGATACTTCAAAGTACAGCGCAAGCGGTATCGGCACTGTTGAACTCAATGATTCTACCTTCGCTATCCATTATTATTCGAGCACTTTCGTGATTACGGACGGTACTCCGCATGGCGACCTCCGCGACTCCAGTCGTGTCTATTTCTACGGCTCGGGTATTTTGGAGAGTGAGACGGAGGACGGATCTGTGTACAATTTCTCCATCAATTCTATCTCGTCCGATATCACTCAGCCAATTTTTATGCTCGATAGTGCTGCGCAGTCATCTGCGGACACTATGCGAATGTATTCCAGTGCAGAAGGCTTCTTTGCACAAAATGTGCATATCACTCGCGATTGGAGACGCAACGATTACCTTGACGCCACAGGCATCTACCCCGGCTCCAACGACGGGGAGGGCGATATATTCGGTTTCTTTGCCGACACTACTACGCTTGGCGCAGACACGGTAAAGATGTGGCTCCGCCTCTGCCGGCAGAATACCGATACGCTTCAGATGATAACCCGCCACATCAGCACTCCAGTCAATTGCCTTCGCGATTCGACTCGTGAGCGCATAGTGGTAAACCTAAAACGTATTGATGCATATGGCGATACGGTAAACACCAACCTTGTATACAGCTACGTAAACTGGATTGAGTAAAAATATTTAACTAACGAAATTAATAGGACATACAAAAATGAATATCGCAAAGAATACATTCGTTTCCCTCACCTACGAGCTTCACACCGATGGCCACGATGGCCCTATGGTCGAGCAATGTGACGTTACTCGCCCTCTCGGTTTCGTCTTCGGCGCCGGACGGATGTTGCCCGCCTTCGAGAACGGCATCGAGAACCTCTCCGTCGGTGACTCTTTCAAGTTTGAGCTCACACCTGACGAGGCCTACGGACCGCGTTTTCCTGAGGCTATTGTGGATGTCCCCAAGAATGTCTTTGTAGGTCCTGATGGCCGTCTCCGTGAGGAACTTCTCCAACTTGGCTCTCGTGTCCCTATGTTGGACGATGAAGGCCGCCGCGTAATCGGCATTGTGCTCAGTGTTACTGACGATGCTGTAAAGCTCGATTTCAACAATCCTCTTGCAGGTGAGACTCTTTTCTTCTCTGGCAAAATTATTGAGGTCCGCGATGCTACTGTAGACGAGCTTCTCGATAATGGTCATCACGGTTGTGGTGGTGGCTGCCATGGTGGTTGTGGTGGCGGATGCCATAGTGAAGGTGATGGCGGTTGTGGCGGCGGTTGCCATGGTGATGGCGGCGAAGGTGGCTGCGGTTGTGGCTCTTGCGGCGATGATGACGACGATGAGGAGTCTGGCTGCAGTTGTGGCTGTGGCCGTTAGTTCTGCTCACGTCGTTCCCATTCCTTTATCTGTTGCGAGATGAATTCATTCGGTAATCTTTTTAAACTCACTACTTTCGGTGAGTCGCACGGCTTGGCTGTAGGTGGCGTCGTAGACGGAATGCCCTCTGGCATCGAGATAGACGAGGCTTATATTCAAGCCGAACTTGACCGCCGTCGCCCCGGGCAGTCGAGCATCACTACTCCGCGAGATGAGAAGGACCGCGTCAAGATTCTCAGCGGTGTTTTCCGAGGCCAATCTACTGGCACGCCAATAGGTTTCCTTGTTGAGAACACCAATCAGCATTCGCAAGATTATGAGAATATTGCCGATACGTTCCGCCCTTCTCATGCCGATTATACCTACCATTCTAAGTACGGAATACGTGACTACCGTGGTGGCGGACGAAGCTCAGCTCGTGAGACAATCTCGCGCGTTGTCGGTGGCGCTCTTGCCAAACTTGTTCTCAAGCAGGAAGGTATCTCTATCACTGCTTATACCAGTCAAGTCGGCAATATTGTCCTCGAAAAGCCATATACCGATGTCGATTTCTCCGAAATAGAGAAGAATATTGTTCGTTGCCCGGATGCTGAGACAGCGCAGAAGATGATTGACATCATCACGCAAGTCAAGTCAGAGAAGGATTCTGTTGGCGGCGTTATTACCTGCGTCATAAAGGGAGCGCCTGTGGGCCTTGGAGAGCCATGTTTCGACAAACTTCAGGCTCTTCTTGCTCACGCTATGCTCTCCATCGGCGCAGTCAAGGGTTTTGAATATGGCTCTGGTTTTGCTGGAGCTTCCTCTCGTGGCTCTCTTCACAACGACACTTTCTACATGGATGGTGACCGTGTTCGCACTCGCACAAATAATAGTGGCGGCATCCAGGGCGGCATCTCCAATGGCGAGGATATCTATTTCCGTGTGGCCTTTAAGCCTACTGCCACAATCCTTATGGAACAACCTACGGTGAACTCTCTCCATGAGGAGGTTATGACCACCGTCAAGGGACGTCATGACCCGTGCGTCGTGCCTCGCGCCGTGCCAATAGTCGAGGCTATGGCCGCCCTCGTGATGGCCGACTCTCTGCTTATCGAGAAGACTTGGCGGAAATAATATTTCCATTTTACGCGTGTAGTCTACTCAGTTTAAGCCTATTCATAAAGTTCGATTCGTTTATTCCCCTTCCCGATGCAAGATAAATATCGTAAACTATGGCGGACTTACTATAAGGCGACATACCGTATCTGCGCCTTTGTAATCTGCACCATCGTCATGGTCCTGTCTTTCCCGGGAGGCGGACGATTCAACTATGAGTATGAAATTGGCCGCCCTTGGCGTTATGAGGATGTTGTGGCTCCTTACGACTTCCCTATCCTCAAACCCGAGACGCAACTTATGGCCGAGAGGGACAGTGCTACCAAGGTCGTACTGCCATATTACGTAATAGATTCCATCCACGACATCTCTATCCAGGTAAGTGTCCACTCGATGCTGATGCGTAATGCGGAGCGCATCATGGCGTCTACCCCGGCTGGTGTTTCCTCAGATACCCTCACGGCCATGCTCGAGAGTTCGCTCACTGGTAACATTGCCGCTGTCTGCCAAGCTGGTATAATAGATGTCTCCGATGAGAACTATTCCCACAAGGGCAGGTTGATGCTAATTAGTGCCAACGTGGCTGAGGATTTCCTTTTCGAGGATCTCTACACTCCGCGCTCGGCATACTCCACTGTCGTGGAACATACGGTGGACGATCTTTGGCGTTTTTATGGCTTGGACGTCAAGCGCATGAGACGGCTCATCGAGCAGTTGCCAGTTTCGCAAATCCTCGAACCTAATGTGCATTACGATGAGGAGAAGACCAATGTGGCAAAGACGCAGCGGCGCGACAATGTGGCCATCTACTCCGGCAAGGTCATGGGTGGGCAGCTCATTGTCCGTGCTGGCGATATAGTCCGTGCGGATGAAGCCCAGTTGCTCGCCTCGCTCAAGTACGCCATGGAGGGTGGCAATGTCCTTAATGAGCATAGCCTGCCCATTTTCTTAGGCAAGTCGATGATGGTCGGCGGCCTCATGTTCTCGCTCTTCCTTTTCCTCTACTATTTCCGCAAGGATTATTTCCGCCAGCTCCATTATATCAACCTCATCCTCTTGCTGATGACTTTCCTCGTCTGCATCACGGGCGTTCTCTCTGGTTTCGGGTATAATGTGACGTTTATAATTCCTTATGCCGTTTTGCCAATTATGTTGCGCATCTTTACCGATTCGCGTTTGGCAATGTACGTCAATATCGTTGCGGTATTTATCATCTCTTTCTTTGCCTTCAACAGCCAGTTGTTCATCTTCTTGCACATTCCGGCTGCACTTGTGGCTTGCATTTCGCTCTATCAACTCAATAAGCGCATCCAGATTTTCCGTACGTCGGTCTACGTCTTCCTGTTCTACCTCGTGATGTATTCCGGCTACTCGTTTTGGCAGAGCGCGGAGTTTACTATCAATCCCGATACCCTTTTGCAGTTCGGCATCAGCAGTGTGCTGCTCCTGCTCACTTATCCGCTTATCTACGTTGTCGAGAAGGTGTTCGGTTTTGTCTCCGACGTGTCGCTTCTTGAACTTACGGATGGTAATAATGAATTGCTACGTCAACTTTCCGACAAGGCTCCCGGCACTTTCCAGCACTCTATGCAAGTGGCAAACCTTGGTCAAGAGGTGGCATATAAGATTGGTGGCAACGCTCTTCTGGTCCGTGCCGGTGCTCTCTATCATGATATCGGCAAGATTGTCAATCCGATGTTCTTTACCGAAAATCAGACAGGCGGAGTCAATCCTCATGACAGTCTGACTCCAGAGCAGAGTGCTCAAGTAATTATCCGCCACGTGACGGATGGCGTAAAACTTGCTAAGAAGAACCGCATACCTGCTCAGATTCGCGACATCATAGCATCGCACCACGGCAGGACCATGGCTCGCTATTTCTACATCAAGTGGTGCAATGAGCATCCTGATGAGACGCCCGAACTCTCGCTCTTTACCTATCCCGGTCCGCGTCCTCATACCAAAGAGGAGGCCATAATCATGATTTGCGATGCCGTAGAGGCCGCATCTAAAAGCCTTTCTCAACATGACGACGAGAGCATATCCAACATCGTGGACAAGGTCATTGATATTCAAGTGGCTTCCAACCAATTCTCTCACGCCCCCATTACTTTCCTTGATATTGCCGAGACTAAGGAGGTCCTCAAGGAGAAACTGAGAAATATCTATCACGTTCGTATTCAATACCCAGATGCGGTAAAGAAATAGTGACTCGATATTCGTCCCCCAACAGAAATCCCCGATTGAATTTCCTTATTCAATCGGGGATTTTCTTACAGTTTCTTTGGCATGTTTAGGGTTTCCTGTTGCTCTTCGT
>CAVGTO010000096.1:0-8367 GCA_963631865.1 Eggerthellaceae bacterium | reverse complement strand
AGTTAGGCAAGATTTTTTTCTCCGCAAGGGTGTGATTAATTGGCAATTGACAATTTACAATTAACAATGGCCTTTTATCGCTGGGTTTTAGGATGTTAGGCAGTATTGTTAATATAAGTTAAAGAGAGAACAGCTGTTGAATTTTTTGAGACAATTTCGGTTCACAGTGCGCAGTTAGTTGAGCCCCCTTTCAGATGTGGACACTGAATTTATAAAAGCAAAGATGGAGTTGATTTTCGCAAACGATTGCGAAAGAGCGGAGTAAAAAAATTTAGAAATTTTTAGTGGGGTTGGATTAGCTTCGCAAACGTTTGAGATGCGCAAAAGTCGCGTATGGTCGGGGTTTGTATGGTATGGAGCGCAACAAAAGGGTTTCGCAGTTTCGGATGATATGTTTACATTTGCAAACGTAAATTTACAGACTACTCCCCGACAGGCCTAAAAAAACGCAAGCGACCATGGACGACAAGCGTAACCTCTCCTTCCGCCAGCTGGTAGACATCAGCTTTGGCTTCTTCGGCGTACAGATTGCCTATGCACTTCAGAGCGCCAACATCAGTAGAATCTTCGCCACACTGGGCGCGGACCCTCACGACCTCAGCTATTTCTGGATTCTGCCCCCGCTGATGGGCATGGTTGTACAGCCACTCGTGGGCTCGCTTTCCGACAGGACGTGGACGAGGATTGGGCGACGGACGCCTTACCTTATTGTAGGCGCCTTGATAGCAGTGATAGTGCTCTGTTTGTTGCCGAACTCTGGCAGTCTTGGCCTGGGCGTAGCGTCGTCTATGATATTCGGATTGGTTATGCTGATGTTGCTCGACACATCTATAAATATGGCGATGCAGCCGTTCAAGATGTTGGTTGGCGACATGGTAACCGAGAAGCAGAAGACAAAAGCATATTCGATCCAGAGCTTCCTCTGCAACGCCGGCAGCGTGGTTGGTTTCTTCTTCCCGTTCCTATTGGCAGGCCTGGGCATTGCCAACACGGCGGAGCAGGGCGTGGTGCCACCGACGGTCGTCTACTCTTTCTACACGGGAGCAGTGCTGCTGATTCTCTGCGTGATATATACAGTGATGCGAGTGCACGAGATGCCGCCCGCCGAGTACCGCGCCTTCCATGGGATCTCCGAAGAGGCGGTCAAAGCCAAAGAGGAGAGCATCGGCTTAGGGTCCCTCGTAAGGCTATTCAAGAATGCGCCGAAGACATTTTGGACCGTCGGCCTTGTTCAGTTCTTCTGCTGGGCAGCATTTATGTACATGTGGAGCTTCATGACAGGCGCGGTTGCCGAGAACGGATGGGGCGCCACGGACACGGCATCGGCAGAGTATCAGGAGGCCGGCAACTGGACAGGCGTGCTCTACGCGGTACAGGCAATGGGCTCGGTGCTTTGGGCAGTCATGATACCGAGGTTTAAGGATATCAAGGTGGCGTATGTAGTATCACTCATCATTGGTGGCATTGGATTCGGATCCCTGTATTTCGTGCACGACCAATACCTTATGATGTTGAGCCTCTTCCTTGTCGGACCGGCATGGGCAGCAATGCTTGCCATACCTTTCACGCTGCTCACCAACTCACTTGAGGGAACTCCGAGCATGGGCACATATCTTGGTCTCTTCAACTGCACGATTTGCCTGCCGCAGATTGTAGCAGCCGCTCTCGGAGGGCACGTGATGGCGCTCGTAGGCGGTTCTCAGCCCATGATGATGCTCGTGGCAGGTGGACTGCTGATTGTCGGATCGCTCTGCGTACGATTTATCAAGAAATAATATCCCAACAAAAAACCATACTAACAGATATGAAGATACGCAACATACTGACGGCGATGGCCGCCACCCTACCCCTCGCGCTTCTCACCCCAGCAGAGGCAGAGGCCGAGATAAGGGTGGAGCCAATGAACTGGTGGATCGGGATGAAGAACCCCGAGGTACAGGTTATGCTCCACGACACTAACATAGCCAAGATGGAGCCAAGTATCCGCACCAAAGGGATAGAGATTAGCGACGTGACCCGCACGGACAACCCGAACTACCTCTTCGTAACCCTAAAGATAGGAGCAAAGGTCAAAGCAGGCAACGCCGAGATAATCTTGAAAGCCGAAGACGGGACGGAGACCACAATAGCGTACCCCCTCAAAGAGAGGCGCGCCAACTCACAGTACCGCACGGGCTTCAGTTCGGACGACGCCGTGTTCCTGGTGATGCCTGACCGCTTCGCCAACGGCGACCCGACGAACGACAGTGTGGATGGCATGCTTGAGAAATGCGACCGCACGGCACCCTACGGACGCCACGGCGGTGACCTGCGCGGCATAATAAACAACCTGGACTACATTGCCGGCCTTGGCATGACGGCGCTCTGGATGACGCCCGTGCTGGAGAACGACATGGAAGCCAGCTCATACCACGGATACGCCATAACGAACTACTACCAGATAGACCGCCGCGAAGGCACCCTTGAGGACATGAAAGAGCTGAGCTCCGAGCTGCACAAGCGCGGAATGAAGCACATCATGGACATGGTGTTTAACCACTGCGGCACTAACCACTGGTGGATGAAAGACCTGCCGGCGAGAGACTGGATAAACCGATGGTATGACAAAGACGGCAACGAGACCTTCGTCAGGAGCAGCTACCGCCTGTCTGTAATCCGCGACATGCACGCCCCGCAGAGCGACCGAGACTTGGCACTTAAGGGATGGTTCGACACGACGATGGCGGACATGAACCTCACGAACCCGCTGGTCAAGACCTACATGATCCAGAACTCAATATGGTGGATTGAGACGGCGGACCTCGACGGCATCCGCCAAGACACTTACCCATACTCGGACGTGGAGGCCATGGCAGAGTGGTGTGACAAGGTGCGCGCCGAATATCCGTACTTCAACATCGTTGGCGAGTGCTGGATATCCGAGGCGGCAAAATTGGCCACATGGCAGAAAGGCTATGGAAAGGACAACGGCATGGACGACAGCGGACTGCCGACCATTATGGACTTCCCGCTTCAAGAGGGCCTCTGCCGCGCACTGACCGAGAAAGAGGGATGGAGCGACGGAGCGAACAGGATATACGACGTCTTTGCCAACGACAGGATATACCCGAACCCGATGAACATGCTCATCTTCGGCGAGAACCATGACGTAGGCCGACTGCTGACGCAGCTCAAAGGTGACGAGAAGGCACTGCGCATTGCCACGGCACTCCTTGCCACGGCGCGCGGAATTCCGCAACTCTACTACGGCACGGAGACCCTCATGGAGGGTAACGGATTTGACGGACACGCCAACATACGCAAGGACTTTCCCGGCGGATGGGCAGGCGACACTCTTAACTACTTCACGAACATGCCCGAGCGCGAGAAAGCGATGCACGACTACACGGCACGGCTCTTCAACTTCCGCAAGACGAGCATGGCACTGCGCCGGGGCTCGATGACGCACTTCGCACCTCGCGAGAACGTCTACGTATTCTTCAGATATGACGCTACGACATTGGCGCGCGTGATGGTGGTCCTCAACCTCGCAGACGAAGATAGGACAATAGACCTCACACGCTTCGACGAGCAGATTGCCGGCGGCAAGGTGAAGGGCACGGATGTCGTGACGGGCGAGAAGGTGGACATGGACGGCGTGATGAAGATTGGCGGACGCGAGGCGGCTGTCATATCAATTGACAATTGACAGTTAACAATTGACAGTTAGCGCACATATAACAGATATAGACATAACGTAACCGAAACTACAAACACTTAAATCATACAACAACAGAAAAATTAGATGAACCTCATGAAAACAGAAAAGAAGAATTGGTGGGAGGCAGGCGCGGCAGCGATGGCCTTCGCAACGCTGGCACTGAGCGCTTGCGCACCTCAGCAGAAGGCGGCCGAGAGTGGCGCGTCCCTCTTCGGGATCAGCAAGGTGGCCTCGCCGGACGGCAACATTGCACTTACCTTCGGCATCACGGATGGCGACAGCATCCCGACGTACTCTCTGACCTACGGAGGCAAAGAGGTGGTGAAGACCTCACGCCTTGGCCTAGACATCAAGATCAAGGGCGGCAAGGCGAGCGACAACCTCAGCCACGGCTTCGCGCTCAAGGACACCAAGACGAGCACATTCGACGAGACTTGGGCACCCGTATGGGGCGAAGAGGACAGCATACGCAACAACTACAACGAGATGGTGGTGACTCTCGAGCAGCCGGGAAGTGGACGCACGATGGACGTATGCTTCCGCGTATACAACGACGGCCTTGGCTTCCGCTACCTCTTCCCCGAGCAGGACGGGCTGACATACTTCACCGTGACGGACGAGAAGACAGAGTTTGCCATGACTGGCGACCACACGGCATGGTGGATCTCGGGCGACCACGACACACAGGAGTATGACTACACCGAGAGCCGCCTGAGCCAGATTCGCGAGCTCTCGCCCAAGGCACGCCAGGACAACTCCAGCCAGACATTCGTATCGCCTACGGCCGTGCAGACCTCACTGCAGATGAAGACCGACAGCGGGCTCTACATCAACATCCACGAGGCGGCCCTCGTAGACTACAGCTGCATGACGCTTGACCTAGACGACAAGAAGATGGTCTTCAAGGCAGTCTTGACGCCAAACGCAGTAGGAGACCTCGCAAGGATGCAGACGCCTTGCAAGACTCCGTGGCGCACGGTCATGGTGACCGACGACGCACGCAAGACCCTTGCCAGCCGCCTCATACTTAACCTCAACGACCCTTGCGCGTACGACGACGTAAGTTGGATTAAGCCCGTGAAATACATGGGTATCTGGTGGCAGATGATTACCGGCAACGGCGCATGGACCTACACGGACGACTTCAAGAGCATCCACATTGGCGAGACGGACTACGCACACGCCAAGCCTCACGGCCGCCACACGGCCAACAACGAGACCGTAAAGCAGTACATCGACTTCGCAGCCGCAGCAGGCATGGATCAGCTCCTCGTAGAGGGATGGAACATTGGCTGGGAGGATTGGTTCGGCCATGAGAAAGACTACGTCTTCGACTTCGTAACCCCCTACCCCGACTTCGACGTCAAGGCGCTCAACGCATACGCCAAGAGCAAAGGCATCCGCCTCATGATGCACCACGAGACTTCGGGCTCGCTCCGCAACTACGAGCGCCACATGGACGCCGCATACCAGTTCATGGTAGACAATGGCTATAACGCCGTCAAGAGTGGCTACGTAGGCAACCTCGTAACCGCCGGCGAGCATCACTACGGCCAGTGGGCAGTGAACCACTACCTCTACGCCGTAAAGGAGGCCGCCAAGTACCACATCTGCGTCAACGCCCACGAGGCAGTACGCCCCACCGGACTCTGCCGCACCTACCCTAACCTCATTGGCAACGAGAGCGCACGCGGCACAGAGTATGAGAGCTTTGGCGGCAACAAGCCGTTCCACACCTGCTGCCTGCCATTCACCCGACTCCAGGGCGGCCCGATGGACTACACGCCGGGTATCCTCGACACCCGCATGAGCTTCGTAAAGGGCGAGCACAGCCACGTGAACACCACACTCTGCAAGCAGCTGGCCCTCTACGTTACGATGTACAGCCCGCTCCAGATGGCAGCCGACATTCCCGAGAGCTACGAGAAATACGCCGACGCCTTCCAGTTCATCAAGGACGTGGCCATCGACTGGCAGAAGAGCGTATACCTTGAGGCAGAGCCGGGTGCGTACCTCACCATAGCCCGCAAAGAGAAGGGAGGCGAGAACTGGTACGTTGGCGCCATCACCAACGAGAACGAGCGAGAAGCAACCGTAGACTTCTCATTCCTGACGCCAGGCGTGGAGTATACGGCGACCGTATATGCGGACGGTCCCGACGCATCATATGACGAGAAGCCCGACAGCTACACCATAGAGAAGAAGACCGTGAACTCCGAGAGCGTGCTCAAGATTCACCTCGGCAAAAGTGGCGGCGCTGCTATCTCAGTGACGGTTAACAAGTAACAGCTACCTGTTAGTCAGTAAGATTATTTATTCGGTCCTTGGTTGCCTGGTGGCGGCTGAGGATCGAATTTTTTTACAGTTCACAGTGCACAGTTAGCAGTTCACAGTTGAATATGGCCCGGAAGTTGGGGTTTGGGAATTATTAATGCACTGCGGTTTTGGCTCTAAGTAGGCATTATCGCGTGGAGAAAAATGCGTATTCGGGCGTTGCGCGGGGGAGTGTGGAGATTGTGGAGTTGTTTGACTGAGGGTGGCTGGAGTGCGGCATTCTATTATGGCAAATTTCACTATATTCGCATATCATTAGTTCATACATATGGCAAGCAAGAGGAAGAGACTCCCGTACGGAGTGTCCGATTTCAAAAAGGTTCGTCTTAATGACTATTACTACGTGGACAAGACTGGATTTATTACCAGTCTTGAGGACTACGAATACGTACTTTTCCTCCGTCCGCGCCGCTTTGGCAAGAGCTTGTTTGCCAATATGCTCAAGGCTTATTACGACATCAACTACGCCGATAAGTTTGACGCACTTTTTGGGGAGCTCGAGATTGGCAAGGAGCCCACTCCAAGCCATAACACTTATCTTGTGCTGTCCTTCAACTTCTCTGGTGTTGACAGCAAGCCGGAGAATGTCCAGGAGTCGTTTAATAGATCAGCTCTCATGTCGATTGAGATATTCCTCAGCGCCTACAAAGACAAGCTTGGGGAAAACGCTCACGAAAAGGTTATTGAGGGGACTCAAAATTGCGCTGAGGCTCTCAGTGCGTTATCGATAATAACCTCCGAAGCGGGTTACAAGATGTACATCGTCATAGACGAGTATGACAACTTTGCCAACACGTTGATGTCCGTGAATGAAGACAGTTACCACGACATTCTCCATGCCGACGGCTTTGTGCGATATTTCTACAACGTTCTGAAGGAGTCTACGACAAATAACAATGCGGCGATAGACAGGATTTTCATCACGGGCGTGTCGCCGCTGTGCCTCAGCGACGTAACGAGCGGTTTCAACATAGCCAGGAATTTATCTACCGTACCGACATTCAATAATATGGTAGGCTTCACAGTGTCGGAGGTAATGGATATGCTGACGTATTTCACGGGGTCGGAAGAGACGGCAAAAAGCCTTATGCCAACAGCCCGTTCTTATTACGACAACTATTGCTTCAGCAAGTTGGCCGCACGGCGCAGCGAGCACGTCTTCAATTCCGACATGGTACTCTATTTCATAGACAACTACGTTGCCAATGAGGAAGTGACGGCAGAAAACCTCCTGGACTCGAATGCGAAATCGGACTACGTCAAACTGCAATCTCTCGCCCGACAGGGAGGCTCGCCCGAAGAGAAAAACGCTATGCTGCAGTCCATTCTAAACAACGGCTATACGACAACTGACCTGAAGTCCGAATTTCAAATAAGGGAGCTTGCGGAGACTCAGAACTTCGTGAGTATGCTCTTTTACCTCGGTCTCCTGACGTACGGGTATTCCCCCGATGGCCAGCCGGCACTCGTCGTGGCCAACGACGCTATGCGCCAGCAATATGGCACATACCTCTCCACTAGTTATGCCAAGATGATGAATTGGCGGACGGACCAGCTCATGATGAGCAAACTATGGATGAACTGGGGAGTAAAGGGGCAGTGGCAGCCGCTGATTTCATACATCGCATCGGTGATGCAGGAGAACGACAGCGTGCGCGACTTCACGCCGCAGGCTGAGAGTTTCGTGAAGGGCTTTATGCTGGCGCACCTGTGCAAGGGCAACGGTTACGTGGTGCGGACGGAGGCCGAGATGGACCACGGATATTCGGATATATACCTCTACCCTATCGTGCCGGAGTACCGCAACGCATTGGTGCTGGAGCTCAAATACCTCAATCCTACGGCTACGGACGCTGAGGTTGATAGCGTCAGGCAGGCGGCTCACAAACAGGTGGCCAACTACGTGGCGGACAAGCGTCTGCAGGCCGAGGCTGAGGCCAAGGGTTGGGGACTTGCGGCGGCCGTGGCGGTTTTCAGGGGATGGAAGGTGGAATCGGTGGAAGGCTTAAACCTGTTAACAGTGCACAGTTAGCAGTGCACAGTTTACAGTTGAGTGTGGGCCCCGAAGTTGGGGTTTGAGAATTATTAATGCACTGCGTTTTTGGCTCTAAGTGGGTTAAATAGGGGACTTAGAGCCAGTTTGATGGATGACGTTTTGGCTCTAAGTGGGCATTGTCGCGTGGAGAAGAATCTCAGTATGCGATTTTTTTGTGAGGTATTAGAGGTTTTTGCGGTTTTGGATAAAGTTGGGCGTTTCGGGGGGGGCAGTTTCGTCTTTTTAGAATTTTGGGGAATAAATTGGATGTTGTTTTTTTTTTACTGAAATTTGTAAA
>CAVGTO010000095.1:0-8400 GCA_963631865.1 Eggerthellaceae bacterium | reverse complement strand
CTCAGTGGGATGCCGTTTTGACCGTCAACCTTAAGTCGGCGTTCAACTTTATCCACGCTGTCATACCCGTTATGAGCAAGCAGCGTAAGGGTAGCATCATCAACATGAGCTCCGTTGTTGGCGTCCATGGCAATGCTGGCCAGTGCAACTATTCTGCGTCCAAGGCTGGTATGATTGGTCTCGCTAAGTCCATCGCTCAGGAGATGGGTAAGCGTGGCATCCGTGCCAACGCCATCGCCCCTGGTTTCATCATCACAGCTATGACCGACCAGCTCTCCGACGATGTCAAGAAGGCATGGTGCGACAAGATCCCACTCCATCGTGGTGGTACTCCTGAGGACATCTCTGATGTCGCTCTCTTCCTCGCTTCCGATCTCTCCTCTTATGTCACTGGTCAGGTCATCCAGGTCGATGGCGGTATGAATATGTAAGATATCCTCTGCTAACGCAGGTCGGCGGGCGTCTTTGTGGCGTCCGCCTTTTTTTGTGCCTTTTTCTCATGGCATATTTACAGATGTTAACTTATGCCTTGTCTATTTCTGCTGATTAATAAATTAACTTTGTACGTAAACATTAGCAGCAGATGAAACGTTTTTCAGCCTTCATTATCTCCTCACTTCTTTTGCTCTCTGGGTGCTCTGAGCCTAAGCAAAAAATCCACCTTATTGGTGATTCTACCATGGCCGACTATGAAGAGAACGTGACTCAGTCAAGAGGGTGGGGCGAAATGTTCCGTCTTTTCGTACCTGAGAATGTTACCGTGCTCGATCATGCGAAGCCCGGACGTAGCTCTCGCAGTTTCTATGATGAGGGACTTTGGGAGGCTGTCAAGTCGCAAGTCTCACCTGGTGATTACGTCCTCATCCAGTTCGCTCATAACGACGAGAAAGAACAAGGGCGTGATGGTGCCGACGGCCGTGGCACTGCACCCTGGACTACGTATCGAGAGTATCTCACCCGCTATGTCGATGAGACGCGTCAGCTCGGTGCGACACCTATTTTCGTGCAGCCCATAGTCCGCCGTTATTTCGATGGCAATAAGATTACACCTCGTGCTTGCCACAACCTTGGACTTCCTGCCGACACTTCACTCAATTACCCTGCAGTGATGCGTCGCGTTGCTGCGGATACCAATACCCCGATTGTCGATCTTTGCGCTAAAACTCGTCAGATTGTAGAGGCGTATGGTCCTTCTGACTCCAAGGCGCAGCTTTATGTTCAGTCCGATAATACCCATACGGCTATGAAGGGTGCAGCCATTTTCGCTCTTGCCGTGGCTGAGGCTTTGGATACTATGAATATTTGGGAACCAGGTTCTGTGCGTCACCCAAGCATCGTCACAAATCCTTCCTCTTATAATTTTGGCGAGGTATTCATTGGCGACACCGTTTGGCAAACCTTTGATGTCCTCGATTTTGAGGGCGTTTCGACGCTGACCCCGAAGTTCCTCACGCACCGCGAGACCATTACCGTGAGTGTTTCTCCTGGGTTAAAGGTGTCGGCCGACCTCAAGTCGCCTCTTCTCGATTCCATTAGCTTCTATACCAACTGTGGTGCGAATGTCATCGTTCGCTATGCTCCGCGCACTGGGCTAAAGGAGGTTATGAAGCTGAAAGTCACTACTCCTTCTGGCTCCGTAATTGTTCCAATCAAAGCACAAGGCCGTATGCTCAGTCATTCCGACGCAGTATCGCTTACTTGGAAGGATGTTCAAAAGCAGTTCGAGTCCAACGAGCTCAATGCCAAAGTTTCTCTGCTCAAGGGTATGACGGTTTCCGAAGATGGCTTCAATACTGAGTCTGGCTTTTGGCCTTCTGAAATTGATGAGAACGGCGAACGCTACGTTCAGTTGACTCTTACTGCTGGCAGCCGAACATTGCGAATAAAGAATTTTGCACTCATGACCACTGGCTCTTTCTCTTATCGAGCCTCATATGCCTTCGGCAAGGATTTCTTCCACAATATGGTAATAGGTGAGAGGCAGGCTCCTGTAGATGATAATTTCAGTGAAGATTCATATAAGACGTCAATCTCCCTCAAGCCTGGTCAAAGCCTTTTGGTCCGTTTGTACCCGTGGTCGCGAAATACAACCGATAAGGCTGTCTTCAACATCAAGGATATATCTATCGATGCCAGTGCTGTAGAATAACATGTTAAAATGGGGAGAGGGCTACCAGCCTTTTCTCCTTTTTTGTTTACTTTCGCGTATAAGCGTCCTTTGGTCCATATATTGGCTTCGCTGTTTATAAAGATACTGGTATGCAGAATACGCATTATAAATATGATCCCGAGACCCTTAGCTATAAGGAGATAAAGCGAGGTATAAAGTACTACGTCAAGAGGGCTGTGTTCCACCTCACTTTTGGTCTTGTAGTGTCTATTGGTCTCTTCTTCCTCTATACGTATCTGTTCGATAGCCCTAAAGAGAAGAAGCTCAAGCGTGAGCAACATGAGCTCCTTGCCCAATACGAGCAGATGAACCGTCGTCTCGACCAAATCGAGGAAGTCCTCGAGGATATCCATTCGAGAGACGAGAACATCTATCGCGTCATCTACGAGGCTGATTCAATCCCTGTGTCTGTCCGCAAGGCTGGCTTCGGCGGCATAAATCGCTACAAGGGCATGGAGAATATGGCAAATTCCGATCTTATTATATCTACTGCAAAAAGACTTGACGTCGTGTCCAAGCAACTCTACGTGCAGAGCAAGTCTTTCGATGAGATTATTAATCTCGTCAACTCCAATAATGATATGTTGCGTTGCATCCCCGCCATCATGCCTATTAATAATAAGGATCTTACAAGGACCGCCTCTGGCTGGGGCTGGCGTGTACACCCCGTCTACAAAATCAAGAAGTTCCATGAGGGTATGGATTTCTCGGCCCCTGTCGGCACTGAAATTTATGCCACTGGCGATGGCACCGTCACTTGTGTCGAGACAAGCTACAGTGGCTATGGCAAGCATGTGAAAATTGATCATGGTTTCGGCTATGAGACAATTTATGCCCATATGAGCAAATTCAATGTGCGGCCCGGCCAAAAGGTTAAGCGTGGCGACGTAATCGGATATGTCGGAAGTACTGGTATTAGTACAGGTCCTCATGTCCATTATGAGGTAGTAAAGAAAGGTCAAAAGGTTAATCCGCAGCTCTATTATTTCCAAGAGGATCTCGATGCTGACGATTACGAGAGGATGATCGATATTTCTACCAACAGTAACAGGACTTTCGACTAATGCAAAAGACTTCAATAGACTTTACAGACCTTAAGCGCGCTCTCGCTACTCTGGTACGGAATCGTTGCGCTGTTGCTGTGGCCTTCTTTCTCTTATGGGTCTCCATTTTCGATAGGGACGATCTTTTTACGAAGTATGATCAAAGTACGGAAATCGCCCGACTTGAGGCTGAGAAGGCAAAACTCGAGCAGTCTATTGAGCGCGATATGCGCAAGATGAACGAGTTGCGTAATAATAAGGAGTCTCTTGAAAAATTTGCTCGTGAGGAGTACTATATGAAAAAGGACGATGAGGTCATATTCATTTTCAAGTAACATTGATTCGGCTGCAACTTCGATTAGTTTTGGAATTCTGACTACTTAGAAAACTCCACGAAAAACATATAAACACACGTTGTCACTTATGCAAAGTAAGACGGAAATTTTGACTATCTGCGCAATGTCGGCCGGCGTCATAGGGGCCGTGGCGCATTGCGCCGGCGCTTCATTCGGATGGGTAGGGGTGCTCGCCTGTGGCCTAGTCCTCTTTTTCCTTAGGTTGCGCGAAAGAATGTCGGAGGATGACTTTCGCAAGCAAAAACTTCTTTCCATACTTATGTTCAGTGCAGTGTCGCTCTGTGCGTGCGCATATTTTATGATGAATGGCAAGACTTATTGGCTCATTCCTCTTCTGATTTCCGCTTGCTTGGAACTATATTGCAGCTTTAGGTATAAGTAGTCCTGATGCTGCCGCCAGCAAAAGGTAAAAAAGATACTAAATTCTTTTTTTATTGACTGTTAGGCATTATCTTTGCACCGTTTTACGACAAAAGAACGGTCGTAAGTCTCGATAAAGAATTAAACCAACTATATAAATTAAAAGAGATGACCAAAGCAGACATCGTCAACGAGATTGCTAAGAGCACTGGAGTTGAGAAGGTCGCTGTCCAGAAAGCCGTTGAGGCTTTCATGGAGACCATCAAGGCCTCTCTCGTCAATGGCGAGAGCGTCTACCTCCGTGGCTTCGGCAGCTTTGTTACGCGTAAGCGCGCTCAGAAGACTGCCCGTAACATCACTAAGGGCGTTGCCATCACCATCCCCGAGCACTCTATTCCTTCCTTCAAACCCGCCAAGATTTTTATGAGCGAGGTGAAGGATAGCAAGAATATCAAGTAACTGATTGTCTAACCCTTAAAAAACCTTTATATGCCAAGCGGTAAGAAAAGGAAGCGTCATAAGATGGCGACTCACAAGCGCAAGAAGAGACTGAGAAAGAATAGGCATAAGCACTAAACTGCTTGCTTAGCTCAACTTAATCTTTAAGCCGTCTTAGGTGCCCCCTATTGACGGTACAAACAGAAAGCCCTTTGAGCTTTCTGTTTGTTTATAATCACGTTTCTTCTCAAATTTTTTAAAGTGAACGCAGAATTATTCGTCAACGTCACGCCCGATGAGATGGTCATCGCCCTCACCGAGGACAAGCGTCTGGTCGAACTGCGGAAGGAGAAGAGGAACGTCCAATTTGAGGTCGGTGATGTCTATATAGGCAAAGTCCGAAAAGTCATGCAAGGCCTCAACGCCGCTTTCGTTAGTGTCGGATATGACAAGGATGCATTCCTGCACTATCTCGATCTCGGACCACAGTTCCGTACTCAACAAAAATTCCTTCAGCAGATAATCCAAAGACGTAATTCCGACGAAATCCCACACGTTAAGCGTGAAGAGGATATCGATAAAAAGGGTACCATCACGGACGTCTTGCAAGCTGGCGAGGAAGTTCTTGTTCAAGTGGCCAAAGAGCCCATTTCTACTAAAGGCCCAAGACTGACCGCCGAGATCTCTCTCGCTGGTCGCAATTTGGTCTTTATGCCTTTCGCCGACAAAATCTCCGTTAGCAAGAAAATCAAGTCTGCCGAAGAGAGGTCGCGTCTCAAGAAAATCGTCCAAAAGGTCAAACCTAAAGACGTTGGCATTATTATCCGTACCGTTGCCGAAGGCAAAGAGGAAGACGAGATCGCTGAAGAGATCCGTGGCCTCAATAAGCGGTGGGAAGAGTGCCTGAAACACGTCAAGACCTGCCGCCCACCTTCTATGGTGCTTGGCGAGATGGAGAGGGCTGCGGCTATGATCCGTGACCTCTTTAATCCAGACTTCAACAACGTCTATGTCAATGACAAGGCGATTTATGATGAGATTAAGGCGTATGTCGGGAAAATAGCTCCCGATAAGGTGAATGTCGTTAAGCTCTATGCTGGCAAGTTGCCTATCTTCGATAATTTCAATATCGAAAAGCAAATTAAGCAGTCTTGCGGCAAGGCCGTCTCGTTCAAGAGCGGTGCATACCTCGTCATCGAGACCACTGAGGCGCTCAATGTTATTGACGTCAATAGTGGCAACAAATCAAAGACTGCCTCCAGTCAGGAAAATAACGCGCTCGAAACCAATCTCGCAGCTGCCGATGAAATCGCAAGACAGTTGAGACTTAGGGATATGGGGGGCATCGTTGTTGTCGATTTCATCGATATGCAAAGTGCCGAGAACCGTAACAAGCTCTACGAGCGTATGAAGGAGGCGATGGCCAAAGACAAGACTAAGCACAACATCCTCCCGTTGAGCAAGTTCGGTCTTATGCAAATTACAAGGCAGCGCGTGAGACCTGTTATGACCATCGATACGACAGAGAAATGCCCCTCGTGCGGTGGCTCTGGTAAGATTCAGCCCTCAATCCAAATTCCTGATATGATTGAGGCTGCCATTAAGGCAGAATCCGTAAAGCACGATAAGAAAATTATTGTTCGCTGCCATCCGTTCATCTATTCCTACCTCAAGAAGGGTTTCCCCTCACGTATACTCAAGTGGAGGTTTAGATACGGTTTCTTTAGGTTGAGTTTTCAACCGTCGGCCGCACTCGGAATTGTCGATTACAAGATAATCGAAGATTAAATGAATGCTGCCCCAGAAGCATCGGATTTCCGGACCCTTGTTTTTCCGCAGGGATCCGGAAGTCTTTTTTTTTCATACTAAAATCCTGATAAAATTTGTCCTTCTCATTCTCTCGCCTTGCTTTTTTTTATATTTTTACGACTGTAAGTAATGTGTTATCGGCCTAAGGCCTCCGATTTTCTCGGTCCGCGTTACTGTAAGTGTAGTTTTTAATCGTTTTAATTGAGTGTAAATGTCTGTAAACAAGGTAATTCTTATTGGTAACGTTGGCAAGGACCCGGACGTGAGGTATTTTGAGGCTAACAAGGCTGTTGCTAATTTTACTCTCGCTACAACCGAGAGGGCTCGTAAGGGCTGGAATGATCAGGTCATCCCCGAGCGCACCGAGTGGCACAACATCGTAGTAAGAGGCGGCCTCGTACAAGTTGTCGAGAAGTATGTCCATAAGGGCTCTAAGCTCTATATCGAGGGTAAAATTCGCAGCAGGACGTATGTCGATCGTGAGAATCAGACGCATTTTGTAACTGAAATCGCTGTTGATGTCCTTGAGCTTCTCAGTCCTCGTGAGCCTCGTGAAGGCTATTCGCAGTCTAAGGACGCCTCCACTAATGAATCTTACGGTTCTCTCGGAGAGCCACAGGACTCTGACGATCTTTCATTCGGCGAGGTTGACGCTTCTTCCTTTAAAACCCCATTCTA
This sequence comes from Eggerthellaceae bacterium, assembly GCA_963631865.1. Lineage (GTDB taxonomy): Bacteria > Bacteroidota > Bacteroidia > Bacteroidales > Marinilabiliaceae > W3P20-009. The sequence continues at coordinate 1,546 of CAVGTO010000095.1, read as the reverse complement.
ATTTATATCTCTTATAAAATTGGACGCGTTCGACGAACTGATCAACAGTTTCGCTGAGATATCTTTCAGCCCGATTACGGCAGAGACCGTTTGCATCGGGCTGATCCTTGTTCTCTTGCTATTTATTAGTGGCCTTGCTTCTGGTAGCGAGGCCGCTTGTTTTGCTTTGTCTCCCCAGGAATTGGAGATTCTCCGCGAGAGCGATAAGCCTAAGGACAAAAATATCGTGCGTATGCTCGATGAACCTAAGAAATTGTTGGCTACTATTCTGATTGCCAATAATTTCGTTAATGTCTCTATCGTCATGCTTTCGGCTGCGTTCTCCAGTGCCATAGTCGATTTCGGACAAGCAAGAATTCTGCAGTTCGTTTTTGAGACTATCATAATCACCTCTCTCATCCTCTTCTTTGGTGAGATCCTGCCAAAAGTTTTCGCTCAGCAGCATAGGCTTGCATTCAGCCGTTTCGTTTCTTACCTGCTAAGCACATCAATGAAGATTTTCAGTCCCTTCAGTAGTCTTCTTATGAGCTCAACAAGCGTTGTAAACTCAAGACTGGCAAAACACCAGAAGTCTATGTCGCAGAACGATTTGCAGCAAGCTCTCGATTTGACGTCTGGCACTATGACCGACGAGAAGGACATGCTCGAGGGAATCGTGAAGTTTATGGATCTTGAGGTGTGCGACATTATGACGCCTCGCGTCGATGTTGTCAGCATAAGTTATAAGGACAACTTCTCTACTGTACTTCACACTGTTGTCGATTCTGGTTACTCCCGCCTACCTGTCTTTGGCGATACTCCAGATGATGTCCGTGGCATTATCTACGTCAAGGATATTCTGCGAGATCTTGACAAGGGTAATGAACTCGATTGGCATCCGTATATCCGCAAGAGTTTCTTTATTCCGGAAACAAAGAAAGTTAATGATTTGTTAACTGAATTCCAGTCAACTAAGACTCATATGGCAATTATTGTTGATGAGTATGGTTGTATGCAAGGTATTGTTACTCTTGAAGACATCATCGAGGAAATTGTCGGTGACATCAGTGACGAGCAGGATGACGAAGAGGAACAAAAGGATTGGTATCGTCAGCCTGATGGTGCATACGTGTTTGAGGGCAAAATTTCTTTAAACGATCTTTGCAAAGTCCTTGATGTGGACGCAGGAATCTTCAATAAGATGCGTGGTGACGCTGAGACTCTTGCCGGCCTGTTGCTTGAGAAGACTGGTGTTATACCAAAGAAAAAGGATGTTGTCGAAATCGGTAAGTATAAATTTGAGGTTTTGTCTGCCGATCAAAGAAAAATCAATAAGGTTAAGCTTGTCATAAGGCCAGACTCAAAGAAATGATTTCCTCTTATTCTCGAAATATATTGGTTCTTGCGTTTTCTGCAGTTTGTATGTTGCTCGCAAGTGGCTGTTCCGATTCCGTGACGCCAAAGCCGAGGGGCTATTTCCGTATAGTATTGCCAGAGCATTCTTACCAGCAGTATAATGCAGACGGCATGCCTTTTTCGTTTGAGCATTCCTCAATGAGTCGTATCA
>CAVGTO010000094.1:5452-8446 GCA_963631865.1 Eggerthellaceae bacterium | reverse complement strand
ATAAACTTAAATAAAAAGTGCGCCGCGGACCAAGTAATGATCCACGGCGCACTGCCTTTTATGCTTTATTCTGCGAGGTCATCGCAGAGATTCGGCGTGCTTATTTCTGCTCAAGCTGGAGAGTCTTGCTAGGCTGATCGCATACGTCACTCGGGCCGAAGTATTGGATTGGGCCGGGGTAAACGTAAGCGGTCTCGATAGCCCACTTCTCTCGGTTGGCAGCGAAGAACTTGAAGGGGCCGCCGTCGAGCTTGACGAGAGCCTTCTGGATGACAGGCTTCATCTTGCCGTTGCGCTTCTCCATGTTCATCATGGCGGTGATGGGGATGCCACCTGCGAGCCACTCGCCAGCGGGCTTGGTGGTGTTGCGTACTGAGCTCATGTAGCCAGTTTTGCCGCTTGCGATGAGCAGTGCGGCTACGCGGCCGAGAGAGTAGCAGTAGTCAGCGTCGAAGTTAGAGGGGGCTGCACAGCGGCCCTCGTAACCGAAGAAGTGGTGCTGGGTAGCGAACTTGCCAACATATTTGCCTTCCTTCTTCCAAGCGGCGAGTTTCTTGCCAACCATGTCGGCGAGGAGCTGCTCGGTCTCGATGAGGGAAACCTGCACGTTGCCGTGGGGGTCGCGCTCGAGGGCGAGCTGACGGCTTACACCTGCGGGGAGGCTTTCGAAGATAGCTGCGTTCTCAGCGCTGAGGTGCTTAACGACGTAGTCAATCTTCTGATCGTCAGCAACCTTGTCGAACTCGGCCTGATTGGCTGCGAGCATATCGTTGAGCTCGGAGATGAGTTTCTTGATGGCGGGGATGAACTCGATAAGGCCCTCTGGAACGAGGACTGTGCCGAAGTTGTTGCCCTGTGCAGCGCGGGCGGCTACAGCCTCTGCGATGTAGGTTACGATGTCATCGAGGGTCTGCTTCTTGGCCTCAACCTCCTCGCCGATGAGGGTGATGTTGGGCTGGGTCTGGAGGGCGCACTCGAGGGTGACGTGGCTAGCAGAACGGCCCATGAGCTTGATGAAGTGCCAATACTTCTTAGCGGAGTTGGCGTCACGCTCGATGTTGCCGATGACCTCGCTGTAGACCTTGGTTGCGGTGTCGAAACCGAAAGAGGTCTCGATCATCTCGTTCTTGAGGTCGCCGTCGATGGTCTTGGGGCAGCCGATAACCTGGATGCCAGTCTTCTTTGCGAGGTAGTATTCAGCGAGGACGCAAGCATTGGTGTTGGAGTCGTCGCCACCGATGATGACGATAGCCTTGATACCGAGCTTCTTGCAAATCTCGAGACCCTTGTCGAACTGCTCAGTCTCCTCGAGCTTGGTGCGGCCAGAGCCGATGATGTCGAAGCCGCCGGTGTTGCGGTACTCGTCGATGATGTCGGAGGTGAGCTCGACATACTTGTGGTCAACGAGGCCAGATGGGCCACCGAGGAAGCCGTAGAGCTTGCTGTCGGCGTTGAGGGCCTTGATGCCGTCGAAGATACCAGAGATGACGTTGTGGCCACCAGGAGCCTGGCCACCAGAGAGGATTACGCCTACGTTGAAAGGCTCGCTCTTAGCGGCAGCCTCACCCTTCTCGAAGGTGACGATAGGCATACCGTAGGTGTTGGGGAAGAGTTTCTTGATGTCCTCCTGATCGGCTACGGAAGTGGTAGCCTTACCCTCTGCGAGGCGTGTGGCGCCGGCAATTGACGCCGGCATCTTCGGAGCGTATTTGCTGCGCTCAATCTGAAGTGCACTCTTGCTCATTATTCTGTTTGTTATGTAATTGTTTTCTGTGCGCAAATATAAGCAAAATTAATCAATGCGCTTTGCATCGACTTGCTTTAGTGACTCGTGTGGCCTCTAAATGCTATATGTCAAGGAATTTGGCCAAGGCAACCTTAAGGTAGAGGGCATCAAGCGTGCCTCCCGTTTCGCGGCTGGAGTGCATGCCGAGCATCGGGTTGCCTACGTCGACGCCGCGCAGTGGCAAGTGACCTGTCATGATGTTACCGAGAGTCGATCCGCCTGCTATGTCGCTTCTGTTGGCAAAAAGCTGATATGGTACGCCGGCCTCGTTGCATATGTTGCAGAAGACGGCTGCTCCATCGGCATCGGTCATATATTTCTGGCTTGCGTTGTACTTGATGACCGGACCGCCGTTGAGGCTTGGGCAACATGCGGGGTCGGAAAGTTCGGGGTGGTTGGGGTGGACGGCATGAGCCATGTCGGCTGATACTAGGAATGAGTTGTAGACGGTGCGCTGGAATCCTTCCTCGTCCATTCCCAATTTGGAGCAAATCCGCTGGAGGATATCCTTTACGAGGGTTGAGCCTGCACCTTGTTTCGTGCCGCTTCCAACCTCCTCATTGTCGAATACTATGACCATCTTGGCTGTCTCACTGCCTGATGTCTCGCATAGGGCCTTGATACTCTCGTAGGCCATAGTTAGGTTGTCTTGTTTTGGGCATATTACAAGGCTGTCGTCCATTCCGGCAAGGCAACCGCGGGTGGTGTCGTAGGCGTAGAGGTCGTAGTCCAGAATGTCGTCAGGATTCGTGTCTAGTTCCTTTGCTATGGCCTCTTTAATGTCGAATTGGAAATTATCAGATGATGACGCACCCGCCAATATCTGCATATCTATCTGCTTGTTGAACGCTGTGCCCTCATTTACGCTCCTATTGAAGTGAATTGCGACACTCGGGATTACGCCTATCGGACGCTCGAAGTCGAATAGACGTTGCGTGGGCCAAAGGGTGTCGCCGCTGCGGAGGATTATGCGGCCGGCAAGACCCAGCGGCCTGTCGAGCCATGAGTAAAGAATAGCGCCGCCGTAGGTCTCTGTGATAAATTTGAGGCTGCCACCGCGCCAATATGTACTGTCGGGCTTGATTCTGAAAGTAGGAGAGTCGGAGTGTGAGGCTATCATGCGGAAACCGCTGTGTGCCAATTCTTCACTCCCGCCATCGGGAACCACGAATGCTATGATGGCAGTGCCGTTATATCTGACGAAATAG
>CAVGTO010000094.1:0-5442 GCA_963631865.1 Eggerthellaceae bacterium | reverse complement strand
CCTGAGTTCGTCAAACTCGTTTGTCACAAGCATTTTGCGGAGGTTGTCCACGGCATGGAATGCCGAAGGACTGTCGCCTATGAAGTCTATTACGGACGTGCTTTCGTCCTTATACTGCTGGTCTATTTGCTTCATTGCCTTAATATAATACAGCGCAAGTAGCGCAACCTATTGTGGCAGGTTTCGCTACTTGCGCATGAAGTCTTTTATTCTTTGGGCGTGTCGTAGCCCGTGTTTTCCGCCTTTGCCTCGGAGCCTGTTGCGTTGGCTGGTGCGACCGGTTTCTTACGTTTTCTCTTGCGTTTGGGCTCTTCGGCCGCATAACCGTCGGGGAAGAGTTTCGCCCAAAGGTCGGGACGCAGAGTCCTTGTGCGTTCGAGGGACTGCTCTTCGCGCCATTTCTCGATGTTGGCCTCATGTCCGCTGAGGAGCACATCGGGCACTTTCCACCCGTTGAACTCCGCTGGGCGTGTGTATATTGGGGCTGCGAGTAGTCCGTCTTGGAAAGTATCCGAGAGGGCCGATTCCTCGTCGGAAATGGCACCAGGGATGAGGCGTACAACACTGTCTACAACCACGCAAGCTGCAAGCTCGCCACCTGTGAGTACGTAATCGCCAATAGAGATTTCGTCCGTGATATAGTGGTCGCGGATGCGTTGGTCGATGCCCTTGTAATGTCCGCAAAGGAGCATAAGATTGCCACTGAGCGAGAGCGTGTTGGCCATCGACTGATTGAGCGTTTTGCCGTCGGGACTCATATATATAATGTGGTCGTACTCTCGCTCGGCCTTGAGGTGCTCAATGGCATCGACAATGGGTTGGAGAGCCATAACCATACCAGCTCCACCGCCAAACTGGTAGTCGTCTACGCGGTTATGCTTGTCGGTCGAGAACTGACGTATGTCGTGCGTGTGAATCTCTACCATCCCTGCATCCTGGGCGCGCTTTATGATTGATTCCGAGAGGGGACCCTCGAACATGCCTGGGAACAGGGTCAATATGTCAATTCGCATGTTGCTCGTTTTTGAGAGTTTGAGACAGACTGTTAGTTATAGAGTGCTGTTGAGTCGATTGTCTTGGTGGAGCGGAAGAACATCTTGAGTTTAGTTATGATATTCTTGACTCCGCCAACGGTGTCGGACTCTATGTTGAGGGGCATCACTGGGCTATGGAGCGACAGGCGGAAGTGGAACCAACCTTGCTCACCATCGCCTTTGCAGATTACGCGCAGACCCTCATGGTTTTGGCTAACCTCTTCCCACTCGGGAATCTGACTAACGTACTGTCGAAGGCCGTTGAGTGCGTTGGATGCCGCGCGCGCAAAGTCGGGGTCGAGGATTGTAAGGCGGAACTCGCGGCTCTCGGCGGGCACGGGCAACTTTTCGATGAGCGAGAACAGTTTCTTGCCTTCTTTCTTGAGTTGGGCGAGCTTGATTACAATCTTGGTGGCGAAATATGCACCGTCGTCGCAGAAGTTATTCTCCTTGAAGGCCGCATGTCCGCTTGTCTCCACGGCAAGCCACGTCGGGGCTCCATTCTCATTCTTATGTATGGCTTCGTTGATGACGTTGCGGTAGCCTCGTTGGTAGCGACATTGGTGCGCTCCGAGGATGTCTTGCACGAAAGTGGTTATGCCATTGCTCGTTATGGAGTCCGTGACGATGCTCGTGTGCGGATGCTCTTCGAGAGTGATGGCGGCGGCGAGGGCCACAAACTCGTTGCGGTTGATGGCTCGTCCGTCTTCGTCCACTATTGCGACGCGGTCAACGTCCGCATCGAAGATGATGCCGATGTCGGCTCCGGCGAGAACGACGGCTGTCGATATCGAACGCATGGCCTCGTAATCCTCGGGGTCGGGTGTGTGGTTCGGAAAACGGCCGTCGGGGGTGAGAAATTGGCTACCGGTGGTGTCTGCGCCAAGAGGCTGAAGTATGCGTGAGACAAAGAAACCGCCTGCGCCATTGCCAGCGTCAACTACAATCTTGAGGCCTTTGAGAGGGTGCGCCGGATCTTCGGCAATGCCTTGGAGCTCGTGGCGTATCTTCTCGCTGAGGTGCTTACTGTAGATAGACAGGATGTTGCAGAAATGGACTGCACCTTTCTTTGTCTTCTCTGCTTTCTTTTCAGAGGCTACTGTTATGATTTCCGTCAGTTGGTCCTTATCGACTTCCATTCCTCCGAAGAAGAATTTCATACCATTGCGGTTGAAGCCCATATGGCTGCCAGTGAACATTATGGCACCGTCGGCTCCGACAGTCTCTTCTGCTCCGTCTATTGCCTTTGTGGTGCTGTAGAGCATTGAGGGCGTCGAGGCCAAACCGCAGAAAAGGACATCGGCACCAGCTTTCGTGATGCTATCTTGTGCCGCATGCGAAAGCATTGGGCCCGTGAGACGCGCGTCCATGCCTATGGCAATTCGCATACGCCTCTCGTCATCTTTCCTCTCGCTGCCTTTCTTACCTCCGTCCTTTGGACCCGCGGTGCCATTGCGTTCGGAGAGCCAAAGGACGAAGCCTGTGCACAGCTTGCCCACGATGTCCGTGGTCAGAGTGACGTTTTGACCTATGATGCCGTCTGTGGCGACACCGCGAATGTCTGAGCCGTTTTGCAGAGCCAACAACGATTGGTCAATCATAGCAATACCTTATTTATTTTATTTTACTTCGGCCTCGTCCTTTGCCTGCTGGCGAGATTTGTTGCCAAGGTAACCGCCGTGGTGACGCTTTGCGTAGTCCTGGCTGGTGAAGCCTATCTTCTTCATGAGGGTGACGACAAGGATGTCGCCGATGACGGTCATGACAGTGGTGGACGTCGTCGGGGTGAGGCCGAGCATACAAACTTCGGCGGGGTTGCCAGTAGCGAGAACAACGTCGGCCACCTCGGCAAGTGGACTGTCGGGATTGCCTGTGATAACGATAATTGGCAGTCCGTCATAGAGTCCTTTGGCGAGCGATACGAGTTCTACAATCTCGCGCGTCTTGCCCGAGTTGGAGATAAGGACGAGCACGTCGTTCGGCTGAATTACGCCAAGGTCGCCATGTTGCGCCTCGGCGGGATGGAGAAATACGGAGGGAGAGCCCGTGGAGCAGAAAGTGGTAGACATGTTGACAGCTATCTGTCCGGCCTTGCCCATTCCGCTCATGATAATCTTGCCGTGGCGGTTGTGTACGTGCTCATAGATGATGTCTACCGACTTGCCAAAACCGTCTGTCACGGGAATGTCGAGGATGGCTGCAGCCTCCCTCTTGAGTATGTCTTTTATAAGTTCAGTTTCCACTGTCGTTTTATTGACTTAGTTCTGTTTGATGCCGCTGGGTGGGTTTCCGGGGCCCGTCTGTTGGCTTGTTTGAGGTTAGTTTTCCGTGTGTTATGTTTGCGACGTAGGCAATTTTGTGCCGTCCGCCTTTTTTAGTAGTCGTAATATTTGCTCTTGAGGCTCCAGCGTAGGGCTACGTAGAAGTTTCTTGAGGTCTCGTCTGTCATGTCGCTCTTGCGGCTGCGGAGTCTTACGCCTGCCGTGATGTTCATCATCGAGCGAGGGTTGATAATGAAGGAAGCCGAGCCGTCGAAGTAACGCACGTCGGTGCGGAGTCCTTGCAGCATATGAACGCCATATGACGAGCCGCGGGAGTTGGAGCGTCGCTCGGGGTTGTGACCATAGCTTATGCTGTCGTTCTTCCAATCGTCACCATACGCTGTGATATTGGCTTGCGCCTTGGCTGCGAAACGACCGTGACGATATTTGACTATCGCTACGCCCTCTTTGAGGTTGGCGCCCAGAGGATGGGCGATGCACTGCCTTTGGTGAGTATACGTACCGAGTGCGTCGTACTGCGAGTAGACATACGGGCGGATTTGGTTATACTCAAATTGGAAGTCGAGTCCGTCAACTCGGAACATGTCATATGACTTAAAGCCCAATTGGAAGGCGTATTTATTGCCATACCAACCTTTGTCGGAGAAGAGCTCACTAAGGCGGAACTCGTTGAAGACCAATTGCCCGTAGATCGTCAAGTGGTTGGTGCAGATAAACTTGCAGTTGAGGCCAATAAGCATCTTATCTGGCGACCCGGCGTTATACTCTCCCGGGCGGAAGATGACGAACGGGTTGAGATATTCCCAATCGACTCCGCGGTATGTGCTGTCCTTACGCCACGAGGCTTGAGTCACATTCTCGAAAAGGCCGAAGGTGAAGCGCTTGCCCATATTCCAGTCGATGAAGTGGGTGAAGCTGTATTTCGTCTTCTCTCCGTTATTAGTCAGTTTATTGCCCGAGGCTCGCAACTGCGTCACCATCATTGTGTAGCGTGCGCGAAGGATGGTCAGGTTCATCCTGAAGGTCGGCATTGGGCAAGCCACGTCGGACAGCAGGAGCGAACGGTATCCGTCGCCATAGAAAGTCTTTGTCTTACCAAAGAGGAAGTCCACATACTTGCCAACTCGAAAGGCTATATATCCCGAAGCCGTGCTAAAATCGTAACCCGTGGAGACTGCTTTGTCTTTTCTCCACAAAGAGAGGCCTGGAACTGATTTCAGCGAGTCGCTGAGGTTATTATAGTAATCGGCGTATGTGGCCTGATTTTCAGTAAAGTCGCAGTAGAACCAGAACTTGCGGCCGAGGTTGCCATTGAGGTACAGACCTCGGGAGTTGGTCCATGTCTTCTTGTCGTTCTTCTGATTCTTATCCATTCCGACCTCAAAGTCGCACATCGGGTTTATGGCCACGTATACTGCCGAGTCTTTTGAACGCCATGCAAGGAAGTCGTCGTTGAAGAAAGAGTTGAAGTATTTGCAACGGGTATTTACGTAGTGGTTTATACCACTGTAAATAACTGAGTCGGGGTCGAAGAACTCTCGCAGGTCGTCCATGTTGTACGAACGCGTCGATGTGTGCGGACGGTCTTTACCCACAAAGTAGGTCTTACGCTGAAAAGGGTCGTACTGCGTATCTTCGTAGTAACTTGTGCCTTGAGCCAGCGAGGCCGCTTGTGGGGTAAGGCTGCAGCAGATGGCTGCGAATATGGTTCTTCTGATGCTCATTACGTTACGAGCATTTGGTGTTTACGTCGGGGTGGTAACCTTGCAGCAGAGACTGGATATTCATCCTGTTTTTGCCACTAAGCTGCAGGTCTTCAATTGATATTGCGTTGTCGCCTGTGCCGATGAGAAGCTCTTTTTTGCCGTCGGTGCTTATCTTTCCGGGGGTGAGATGCTTGTCGGTCTTATGCGCCTTGAAAATCTTGATGGTAGATTCCGTGCCCTTAGTGTCGGTTATGGAAGTCCATGCGGCAGGGTAGGGGGACAGTCCGCGGATGAGGTTTATTACGTCGTCCGCACTCTTGTTCCAGTCGATGCGCATGTCCTCTTTGAAGATTTTTGGGGCAGGTTTGAGTGTTGACGGGTCAATGTCGTCCTGCTTGTGGAAAGTGGCAGTGCCGTTGC
>CAVGTO010000093.1:5262-8477 GCA_963631865.1 Eggerthellaceae bacterium | reverse complement strand
GGCCAAAAACATACAAAATATGAAATAAAAAGAATGGAAAGAGCATTGGACTTTTTGAGAAGCCACAGGGACGTGGCCTTTGCAACTGTCGAGAATGGCAAGCCCAAAATCAGGGTGTTTCAGATTATGCAGATTGATGGCGAGACACTGTACTTTGCCACGTCGGCCAAGAAAGAAGTTTACCGTCAGCTGCAAGCGAACCCGAGTATCGAATTGCTCGCCATGGAGGGAGAAATCTCTGTACGCGTGGGAGGCAAGGCCGACTTTAATGTTGAAGATGCTATGCAACGCAAGATATACGAAGGCTCAGCAATCCTGCAGCGCCTCTACCCTTCATATGATTCTATGGCCTATTTCAGTTTGAAAATCAATATGGTAGACTATTACGACCTAAAACCTACCCCACCCCTCTTAGAGCACTTCGAGAGGTAGAAATATAAAAAATGCGAGGACTCCTCAATACGGGGTTCTCGCATTCTGTTTTATGCAGAGCAATTCGCCTCAGTCCGCAAGTTCGCGACGGGAGACGTGCCAATAGGCAAGGAGGACAAGAGTGCCAGTCACAGCCCAAGAGACAGGGTATACAGTCATAAGTCCACCGTATGTGGGGATGAGCGGGAACACCCAGAATACCCAAGCGAGGCGCAGGAGACACGTGCCGAAAATAGTCATGACGGCAGGCATAGCCGAGTGCCCCATACCGCGAAGCGTGGAACCGCCTACCTCGTAACTACAGGCTATGGCCTGAGTAAGCAAGGTTATATGCATACGCTCAGAAGCGAAGGCGTAGACTGCGGGATCGGACGAGAAAAACGAGACAAAAAAGCCGTCGAAGACTGTTATCACCACATTCAGCACAAGCGTGGACACCACCGCCATAGACATACACAGACGAAAAACGCGGCGACACCTGGCTTTCTCTCCCGCGCCATAGTTCTGCCCCACAAAAGTAACAGCCGCACCACAGAACGCAGCCATCACGAAGTAGCAAAATTGCTCATACGTAAGCGAAGCCGCCGAGCCTCCCATAGCCGCTGAGCCGAAACTATTGACAGTGCTCTGAATAACCACATTGGAAAGAGAGAACACTATGCCTTGGACGCCCGTAGGCACGCCAATCTGGAGCATCTTGCGCAACTCGGGCCAATATATTTTCATCCGTCGGGGCTCAAGGCGGAAAGCGCCAGGCTCGCGAAGAAGCATATAGACAACCATCGAGGCATTGACGATATTAGCCACGACGGTAGCGATAGCCACGCCATCGACACTCATATCAAAACCCACGACAAGGATAAGATTGAGCACAGTATTGATGACGCCCGAGACAAGAAGGCAGTAGAGCGGTCGCCGAGTGTCGCCCATACTACGAAGAATGGACGAGCCGAAGTTGAACACCATTATAAACGGCATTCCGCAGAAATAGATGCGGAGATAAAGGGTGGCAAGGTCAATAACGTTGTCGGGCGCACCCATAAGTTCGAGAATGGGGCGAGCCACGCAAAGGCCAAGAACCATAAGAGCCAAACCACTAAGGATGGACACGAGGCCGGAAGTGGCGATAGCCCGGCGAATGCCCTCTTGATTGCCTTGACCGATATGGTTGGCAATGACGACATTGGCCCCCATTGAGATGCCAACAAAAAGATTGACAAGGAGATTTATTACCGGAGAATTACTGCCTACGGCCGCAAGAGCCTCACTCGACGCAAAGTGGCCAACGACGGCCACATCGACAGCATTAAATAGCTGCTGGAGCACGCTGCTGGCAGCGAGCGGCAGCGCAAAAAGTAAAATCTTCCGCCCAAGAGGGCCATTGAGCATATCAATTTTTTGAGACATAAATGGGAGGTTGGGAAAATCTCAATTAAAAATATAGGCTCTGAGGGGGAAGCCCGAAAAGGAACACGTCAATAATTCAAATCTTGGTGGCGAATGCGCCAGAGAAGCCAGCAGCGCGAGCTGCGGCAATGTCCGCCGACGCACTCTCGGCAGACGGGTAGGCGCCGTAGTAATAGCGAGTTACGCCACGCTCGGCAAGGAAAACAGAGGAGACTTGCGAAGGGTCCGGCAACTTGTCGAGTGCCGCAGGGCGATTCTTAAAAGCGCCGAGCTGAATACGAAAAGAAGCCGAGGAGACCTCGGCTTGTGGCGTATCAGAAGTTGTTAAGGACTGGCCCGCAGCTGGTTGCGCATTGTCAACTTTGCTCGTAGAACCAGTATCGTCGGTTACTTGCTCGGATTGGTTGGACATCCGTATTGCAGACGTATCACTTTGAGAATCGCCAGCTCCCGTATCTGTTTCAGTTATAGAGTCTATAGTGGTAGTCGTCACAGTAGTAGAACCGTCACCCACGGGAAGGGGGAAAGTGCCGTCGGCGTGGACAATATACCGTTGGAGGCACTTGACTATCGAGGTTATGCCGCGACGTTTGGAAGCGAGAGCAGCCTCACGTTTCTCCGCATCGGAGCTCTTAATGTCGGCAGCATCGACAGCATTGAAGAGAGAGACGGACTTATCGTAAAGTTCAGTAAGTTCGGAAGGATCGTAGCCAGAGAGCGTAACTACCAGCACTTTATACTTAGCCCCGTAAAGAGAAAAGAGACGGTCGTAAGCATCGGAAGAGAGTTGAGCGGAAGCCAGTCGATAGGCATCGGCCTTAGCAGCGAGAGCCACGGCATCCTCATCGGATGTCTCACGACTTATGGCGAGGGCGTCGAGTTTATCAGCCTCAAGGGAGACTATGCGAGCCCAGGCAAGTAGACTATCCTGTTCCTCGACAAGGAGACGCTGCTGAGCAGTGAAGAGATCTATGACCTCCTCATCCTCATCTCGGTGTGCATCACGGAAGAAGACCGGCGAGTAGACAGAGAAATTTGAGGGACGAAGCCAAGACGTGCCACTGAGCTTGGGCGCATTCTTGTTGACAACCTTAATTTTCGAGAGAGGGGTATAGGTGCCGTTTGCAATGAGATGGGAGATTTCACTAATCTCATCGTTGCGGGCAGCCTCGGTTTTCTCAGTTATCTCATCTTCGAGGGTATAGATTGTACGCTCTGTCTTGAGGAGATCCTGCAATTTGGCATTACGCTCGATGCTGCTCGAGAGAGCCATGAAATCTTTGCGTTGCTGCGCCATAAGGTTCACGAGGGAATCTTTTTGAGCAGTGGCGGAGACCACCTGGCGGTATGTGCGTGCGGCTTGCGCACTACGGAAA